>JAZDHW010000196.1:0-6871 GCA_043805555.1 Pseudomonadota bacterium | reverse complement strand
CAGGCCGCCGGCGGAGAAGGCCAAGCCGCCGGCCGGGAAGCAACAGCCTGCGGCGGCCAAGCCCAAGCCGGCCAAGCCGGCCGACAAGGCCAGGCCGGCCGACAAGGCCAAGCCCCGCAAGCCGGCCGAGGCCCACCGGCCCCCGCCGGCGGCCCACCCGGCCCCGGCCTCGGCCGGTGCGGTGCGGCCCAAACCCTTCGTGGCCGACGCCGAGGACCCGGCGCTGAACCCGGCCACCTACCGCCGGCATTAGCCGGCAGCGCGGAGGCGCGCCTTGATCGACCGTCGCCTGGTGACCCACTTCGACTGGCTGCTGGTGATCCTGCTCCTGCTGGCCATCGGCTGCGGGGCGGTCAACCTCTACAGCGCCGCCAGCACCTTCGAGGGTTCGGGTTCGCCGGTCTTCCTCAAGCAGATCTATTGGTTCGGCCTGGGCCTGGTGGTGATGACCGCGGTGGCCATGATCGGCCACCAGCGCCTGGCCACCCTGGCCTATCCGTTCTACGGCCTGGTGTTGGCCTCCCTGGTGGCGGTGCTGCTCTTCGGCCGGGTGGTGGGCGGGGCCCAGCGCTGGCTGGCCCTGGGCCCGGTGGTGGTGCAGCCCTCGGAGCTGGCCCGCCTGGCGGTGATCCTGGTCCTGGCCCAATATTTCCACCGCCGCGACCAGGCCGAGCCCTACAACCTGCGCCAGCTCATCATCCCGGCCGTCCTGATGGGCCTGCCGGCCCTCTTGATCCTCAAGCAGCCCGACCTGGGCACCGCCGTGATGGTGCTAATCGTGGGCGCCAGCATCATCCTGGTCAACGGGGTGCGCCTGTTCTCCCTGAGCATCGCCACCGCCGCCGGCCTGGGCATTCTGCCGGTGGTCTGGAGCCTGTTGAAGGGCTATCAGAAGCGGCGCATCTTCAGCTTCCTGGACCCGGAGTCCGACCCCTTGGGGGCCTCCTACCACCTTATCCAGTCCAAGATCGCGGTGGGCTCGGGCCAGTTCATGGGCAAGGGCTGGATGGCCGGCACCCAGAGCCAACTGCATTTCCTGCCCGAGCAGCACACCGACTTCGCCTTTTCGGTGCTGGCCGAGGAATGGGGCTTCGTGGGCGGGGTGATCATCCTGGTCGTCCTGTCGGCCATCGTCTACCGGGGCCTGCAGCAGGCGCTCCGGGCCAAGGACCGCCTGGGCATGCTGATGGTGGTGGGGGCCATCGCCTGCGTGTTCTGGCCGACCTTCATAAATGTGGGCATGGTGCTGGGGCTTTTCCCGGTGGTGGGCATCCCGCTGCCCTTTGTCAGCTATGGCGGCTCCAGCCTGGTGACCACCATGGCCGCCCTGGGCCTCATCCAGAGCGTGGCCATGCGGCGATTCGTGTTCCATCGTCAATAGGCCCGCATCCATGCAACGCAGGCGTTTTTTGTTGCCAGCCGGTGCGTTGGCATGCTAGTGAAGAAATGTTCGAAGCCGCCGGTTCCGGCGGCGGATGCGGCCAGCAACCGGGACCAGATGAGGGCGGGCGCGCGCGGCGCGATCCCGCCGCAAGGGTCTTTGGAGTGGCCAGGGAGCAATGGCTTTGTCTAAGCAGGCGCGCGAAGGCGATCTGTCGGTCTACCTGGGCAGTGAAAGCTCGCTCACGGGCGAGTTGAACTTCAACGGCCAGGCCCGCCTGGACGGCCGCTTCAGCGGCCAGATCCTGGGCAGCGGCACCCTGTTCATCGGGCCCAAGGCCCAGGTGCAGGCCCAGGTGCGGGCCGATACGGTGGTGATCCAGGGCGAGCTGATCGGCGACGTGGAGGCCACCCACCGCCTGGAGCTCAAGGCGCCGGGCCGGCTCAAGGGCAACATCAGCGCCCCGTTGGTGGTGATGGACGAAGGCGTGGTCTTCGAGGGCCACTGCTCCATGACTGGCGACGCCGGCGAGGCCGGGCCGCGGGGCAAGATCACCCTGCTGGCCACCCGGGGCTGAGCTTGGCCGCGGGGAGGCATAACCCCGGACCAGGCGGAAAAAATCTTTGACTTCGGTTTTGAAATATTGTAGAAGATCGCAGCTTGTCATCTTGCTCACAAGTGGGGAATCGTCCGAAAGCGGGGTGGAGGAAGGGACTTAGCGAAAGGGCCCTGGGGTCGGCCTGCCAACGTTGATGTGGGGTCTGCGTTCCCGGGCCCGTGATTTTTTGTCCTTTCCGCCCGCACGATTTGCCGTCAGGCAAGCTGCTTCCTTTTGTAGTTAAAAAAACAGTCGACCGCAAAAAAGCTAACCGACGCGCGAGCCACGCCTGGATTACGGAGAGCAGGGTCGTATGGTAAGTATCGACATAGATTGGTCTTTGGCATTCCAGATCGCCAACTTCCTGGTCTTGATGTTCGTGCTCAACCTGGTGCTGTACAAGCCCATCCGCGGCATCCTGGCCCAGCGGGCCGAGAAGATGGCCCAGATGAGCGGCGAGATCAGCAGCAGCCTGGAGGGCGTGGACAGCAAGAACAAGGCCCTGGAGGCCGAACGCGCCAGCGCCCGCACCCAGGGCGCCAGCCTGCGCGAGGAGATCAAGGCCGCCGGGCGCGCCGAGGAGCGCGACCTGGTGAGCGCGGCCACCAAGGAGATGGAAGAGACGGTGGCCACGGTGCGGGCCGAGATCGCCAAGGAGATCGGCGGCGTGCGCGATCAGCTCAAGGCCGAGGTGCAGTCCTTCGGCCGGGACCTGGCCACCAAGATTCTGGGAAGGAGCATCCAGTAATGCGGTCCATCAGCAGCAAGCGCTGGCTTCCGGTCCTGGGCGCGGCGGCGCTCGTGGGCCTGGGCGCGGTGACGGCCCTGGCCTCGGAGGCGGGCGGCCATCACGTGACCGGCCCCAACCTGGACCTGCTCTGGCGCGTCATGAACTTCGCGGTGCTGGCCATCGTGCTGGTGCTGGTCCTGCGCAAACCCCTGAAGGCCGGTCTGAGCGGCCGGGTGCAGCAGATCAAGAGCGAGCTGGCCGAGCTGGAGGCCAGGCGCGAGGAGGCCAAGCGCCGCTACGCCGAGATCGAAAAGCGCCTCAAGGACGCCGAGGGCGAGCGCGAGGCGATCCTGGCCGAGTTCCGCGAGATGGGCGCCCGGGAAAAGGCCAAGATCCTGGACAACGCCCGCACCATGGCCGAGCGGATCAAGGCCCAGGCCCAGTTCACCATCGAGCAGGAGACCGCGGCGGCCAAGGCTGACCTCAAGCGCGAGATCGCCGACATGTCCGCGGCCCTGGCCGAAGACCTGCTGAAGCAGAACATCACCAGCGAGGACCAGACCCGGCTGGTGGACGAATACCTGGCCAAAGTGGAACGGGAGGTACAGTGACCAGCCTGATCGTCGCCAAGCGCTATGCGCGGGCCCTGCTGGAGATCGGCAGGGAGGACGGCAAGTACGAGCAGTATGGCCAGGAGCTGGCCGCCTTCGCCGGGCTGTTGGACCAAAACCCCGAGCTGGAGACGGCCCTGGCCAACCCGGCCTTCAACTTTGAGGGCCGCAAGGGCGTGCTTGCCGCCATTCTGGGAAAGGCGGGCTTTAGCCCTATCGTCAACAACTTCTTCAAGCTTCTGATGGATCGCGGGCGCATCAACGTCGCCCCCGGCATCAACACGGTCTACCAGGACCTCCTGGATGAGGTCAATGGCATCACCCGCGCACAGGTGGTCTCTGCAGCCGCCCTGGGCGACGAGGAGGTGGCCCGCCTGGCCGCCACCCTCAAGCAGGTGGCCGGCCGCGAGGTGAAGCTCGAGGTGAAAGAGGACCCCGGCTTGATCGGCGGTGTCGTGGCCCGGATCGGCGATCTGGTGCTGGACGGCAGCGTCAAGAGTCAGCTGGAAAGCTTAAAGGATTCTTTGAGAAGGGGTGAGTACGCCTAATGCAGATCAGAGCCGAAGAGATCAGTCAGGTAATCCGGGAACAGATCAAGGATTACGACAAGAAGGTCGAGGTCTCGGAGACCGGCATCGTGCTCTCGGTGGGTGACGGCATCGCCCGCATTCACGGCGTCGAGAAAGCCATGGCCGGTGAGCTCCTCGAATTCCCCCACAACATCCTGGGCATGGTCCTCAACCTCGAGGAGGACAACGTCGGTGTCGCCATCATGGGCGAGACCGAGCACATCAAGGAGGGCGACACCGTCAAGCGCACCGGCCGCATCGCCGAGGTGCCCGTGGGCGAGGCGGTCGTGGGCCGCGTCATCGACCCGGTGGGCAATCCGCTGGACGGCAAGGGCCCCATCAACGCCAGCGAGTTCCGCCGCATCGAGATGGTGGCTCCCGGCGTCGTGGCCCGCAAGAGCGTGCACGAGCCCATGTACACCGGTCTGAAGGCCATCGACGCCATGACGCCGGTGGGCCGCGGCCAGCGCGAGCTGGTCATCGGCGACCGCCAGATCGGCAAGACCGCCATCCTGGTCGATGCCATCATCAACCAGAAGGGCCAGGACGTGTTCTGCATCTACGTGGCGGTGGGCCAGAAGAAATCCACCGTGGCGCAGGTCATCGACACGCTCACCCGCTATGGCGCCATGGAGTACACCTGCGTGGTCAGCGCCTGCGCCTCCGACCCCGCCACCCTCCAGTACATCGCGCCCTACTCCGGCACCGCCATCGGCGAGGTCTACCGCGACAGCGGCCGTCACGCCCTGATCTGCTACGACGACCTCTCCAAGCAGGCCGTGGCCTACCGCCAGATTTCGCTCTTGCTGCGCCGCCCGCCGGGCCGCGAAGCCTACCCCGGCGACATCTTCTACAACCACAGCCGCCTCCTGGAGCGCTCGGCCAAGATGAGCGACGACCTGGGCGCGGGCAGCCTGACCAGCCTGCCGATCATCGAGACCCAGGCCGGCGACGTCAGCGCCTATATCCCCACCAACGTCATCAGCATCACCGACGGCCAGATCTACCTGGAGCCGGGCCTGTTCTTCTCCGGCGTGCGCCCGGCGATCAACGTCGGCCTGTCGGTCTCCCGGGTGGGCGGCGCCTGCCAGGTGAAGGCCATGAAGCAGGTGGCCGGCACCCTGCGCCTGGACCTGGCCCAGTTCCGCGAGCTGGAGGCCTTCGCCCAGTTCGGCTCCGACCTGGACAAGTCCACCCAGCAGCAGCTCAACCGTGGCCGCCGCCTGGTGGAGATCCTGAAGCAGCCCCAGTACCAGCCGCTGCCCATGGTCAAGCAGGTCTCCATCCTCTACGCCGGCACCCGCGGCTTCCTGGACAAGTACCCGGTGGACGGCCTGGCCGACTACGAGAAGCAGATGTTCGACTTCGTGGAGTCCAAGTACCCCGACCTGTGGGTGGACCTGGAGTCCAAGAAGGCCATTGACGACGACCTGGACGCCAAGTTCAAGAAGGTGCTCGCCGAGTTCGATACGGTCTTCCAGGCCTAGCAGCAAAGAGGGTCGCTAATGGCAGCGTTGCGCGACATTAAGAACAAGATCTCCGCGGTCAAGAAGACCCGGCAGATCACCCGGGCCATGAACATGGTGGCCGCGGCCAAGCTGCGCGGAGTCCAGGAGAAGGCGGAGAGCTTCAAGCCCTACGCCGCCAAGTTCTCCGAGGTGCTCTCCAGCCTGTCCGCGGGCATCGATCCCGAGGTCCACCCCCTGCTGCAGCAGCCGGAAAAGGTGGAGCGGGTGGGCCTTGTCCTCCTCACCGCCGACCGCGGCCTCTGCGGCTCGTTCAACATGAACCTCATCAACAAGGCCGAGCGCTTCATCAAGGAGCAGCAGAAGGCCGGGCGCGAGGTGCAGTTCTACACGGTGGGGCGCAAGGGGCGGGATTACTTCCGCCGCCGCAAGACCCCCATCACCCAGGAACTGACCGGCGTGATGAACGAGGTGGATTTCGACCTGGCAGTGCAGGTGGCCCGCCTGGGCCTCAACGCCTTCCTGTCCGGCGAGGTCCAGGAGGTCTACATCATCTACAGCCGCTTCGCCTCCATGGCCTCCTACGTCCCCACCCCGGAGAAACTCCTGCCGGTCAGCCCCGATGCCGGCGAGGGCGGGGGCGAGGGCGATGAAGGCCTGGCCAAGGGGCCGGAGTATCTCACCGAGCCCTCGGCCGAGGAGATACTGGTCGACCTGCTGCCGCGTTTCATCAACGTGCGCATGTACAACGCCCTGTTGCAGACGGCCACCAGCGAGCAAGCGGCCCGCATGGCGGCCATGGACAACGCCACCAAGAACTGCAAGGAGATGATCAACAATCTCACCTTGCTCTATAACAAGGCGCGCCAGAGTGCGATCACTGCCGAACTCATGGACATCGTGGGCGGCGCCGAGGCACTGAAACAGGGCTAAAGCAAATCAAACCGCTTCTTGGCTAGGAGGCTCGTTGGACATGAATATTGGCAAGATAACCCAGGTCATCGGGCCGGTGGTGGACGTCGAGTTCGCCGAGGGCCAGCTGCCGGCCATCTTTACGGCGCTGTTGATCACCAACCAGGGCATCAACGACCAGGAGGACAACCTGGTGGTGGAGGTGGCCCAGCACCTTGGCGACAACGTCGTGCGCACCATCGCCATGGACGTCACCGAGGGCCTCCAGCGCGGCCTGCCGGTCAAGGACACCGGCCAGCCGATCATGATGCCGGTGGGCGACGAGATCCTGGGCCGGGTGCTCAACGTGGTCGGACGGCCGGTGGACGGCCTGGGCCCGGTGGTGGCCAAGAACTTCTACCCGATCCACCGCCCGGCCCCCAGCCTGGTGGACCAGGACACCTCGGTCAACGTGCTGGAGACCGGCGTCAAGGTCATCGACCTGCTGGTGCCCTTCCCCCGCGGCGGCAAGATGGGCATGTTCGGCGGCGCCGGCGTGGGCAAGACCGTCATCATGATGGAGATGATCCACAACATCGCCATGCAGCACGGCGGCATCTCGGTG
>JAZDHW010000195.1:0-10814 GCA_043805555.1 Pseudomonadota bacterium | reverse complement strand
GGTCCGGCCGGTCCGGTGCTGGTGGCGGTGGAGCCCGGCGACGTGAGCGCCCGGGCCCCGGACCCGGCCTGGGCCCAGCGCGCGGGCCTGGCCCCGGCCGGGCTGTGGGGCGCGGCCGGCCTGGGCGTGGCCCTGGACATCGGCTCCACCCATTTGCAGGCGAGCCTGCACGAACTGGCCGACGGCCGCGAGCTGGCCCGTGGCGCCCGCCTCAACCCCCAGACCGGGGTGGGGGCCGACGTGCTCACCCGCATCCACGCCGCGGCCGCGCCCGAGGGCCTGGCCCGCTTGCAGGCCATGCTGGTGGATGCGGCCCAGGGCCTCATTGGCGAGATGTGCCAAAATGCCGGCCGGCGCGCGGACGAGGTGGTTGGCCTGGTGGCCGCCGGCAACACCACCATGACCCACTTTTGCCTGGGTCTGGACGTGCAGGCCATCTGCCGGGAGCCCTACATCCCGGTGGTCAACCGGCCGGCCCCGTTCTTCGCCGCCGACATCGGCTTATCGCTGGCCCCCGGCGCGGTGGCCTGGCTCCTGCCCAACGTGGGGTCCTACTTCGGCGGCGACCTGGTGGCCGGCATCGTGGCCGCCGACCTCCACCGCCGGGCCGACCTGGCGCTGCTGGTGGACGTGGGCACCAACGCCGAGGTGGTGCTGGGCAACCGCGACTGGCTCATCGCCTGCGCCGGCGCGGCCGGCCCGGCCCTGGAAAGCGGCGTGGCCAAGACCGGCATCCTGGCCCAGCCCGGGGCCATCGAGGGCGTGCGCATCGACCCCGAGAGCCGCGCGCTCACGCTCAGGATCATCCCGGCCGCCGACGGGTCCCCGCCCGCGCCCAAGGGCCTGTGCGGCTCGGGCCTGTTGCAGCTCATGGCCCAGCTCTACCTGGCCCGCATCATGGACATGCGCGGCAAGCTGGACCCGGCCGACCCCCGGGTCATCCCCACCGACGAGGGCCTGGGCTTCACCGTGGTCCCGGCCGGGGCCAGCGCCAGCGGCCAGGCCATCGTCATCACCGAGGTGGAGATCGACATCCTGCTGCGCTCCAAGGCCGCCATGTACACCATCCTGCGCACCGTAACCCTGGAGGTGGGGGTTGAGTTCGCGGACCTGGCCGCCTTCTACGTGGCCGGGGCCTTTGGCAACGTCATCGACCCGGACACCGCCATCACCCTGGGCATGCTGCCGGACCTGCCGCGCCAGCGCTTCGTGCCGCTGGGCAACTCCTCCCTGGCCGGCTGCCGCCAGTTGCTCCTGGAGCCAGGGAGCCGGCCCCAGGTGGAGGCGGTCACCGACAAGCTCACCTACCTGGAGCTGAACGTGAACCAGGCCCTGATGAACCGCTTCTCGGCCGCGCGCTTCATCCCCCACACCGACCGCACCCGCTTCCCCAGCGTGCCGGTGTTCCATGCCTGATGAAGCCGCCCTGAAGCGGCGGGCGCAGGAGGTGCTGGGCCGGCCCCTGGAGCGGGTGCGCCGGATCACCGACACCACCCAGTTCATGGCGCTGTCGCGCGGCGACGTGCTGGACCTGGAGGACCGCCAATACCTCATCACCGGCGTGGCCTACGAGGGGCGCTTCGGCCTGGACGAGGAGCCCAAGCACTGGGTGAAGCGGGCCCTGGACCTGGGCGACGGCAGCCAAAAGCTGATCAAGCTGGTCTTTTTCGAGGAGTTCGACCTGCCCATCGGCAGCCTCAGGGTGCGCTGCTTCCGCAGCCCGCGCAAGGAGGCG
The DNA here is from genome assembly GCA_043805555.1 of Pseudomonadota bacterium. GTDB lineage: Bacteria > Desulfobacterota > Desulfarculia > Desulfarculales > Desulfarculaceae > JACRDC01. The sequence goes on along the minus strand of JAZDHW010000195.1, from coordinate 9,079 downwards.
CGCATCCTGGCCCTGGTCAAGGGCATGCCGGCCTTCATGCAGGGCATTACGCTCTATGACGACGCCAGGAACGAGGTGCGGGTGCTGGAGCGCATCCCCGGCGGGTCCATGGACCGCAAGCTGGACACCCTGCGCCTGGACCACCCGACGTACTTCGAGACCCGCCTGCGGACGGTGCTCACCAAATTCATGGGCTGCCTGGAGGCCATCGCCTTCTTGCACGGCCAGGGCGAGCGCCACGGCGACATCCGGCGCGATCACATCTTCGAGCACAGCGGCGACGGGAGCTGGATCTGGATCGACTTCGACTACAACTTCGAGCTGGCCGAGAGCCCCTTCGGCCTGGACCTTTTCGGCCTGGGCAACGTGCTCTGCTATCTGGCCGGCCGCGGCATTCCCACCCTGCCGGCGCTCAAACGCGAGCGGCCCGAGGCGCTGGAGCGCCTGGACACCGGCGACCTCTCGCTGGTCATCCCCAACCGGGTCTTCAACCTGAAAAAGCTCTATCCCTACCTGCCCGATGGCCTGAACCGGGTGCTGATGCACTTTTCCGCCGCCAGCCCGGTGTATTACGAGCGGGTGGAGGAGATCATCGCCGATCTGCGGCCGGTCTTGGACCAACTTCCCGGCCCGGCCGAGCCATCGCCCGCGCAGAACGCGCAAGGAGGACAGCCATGATCCTGTGGAACCGCATCCTGGTGGGCGTGGACGAGGGCGAGGCCAGCCTGAACGCGGTGCGCTACCTGGCCGCGGTGCTGGGCGGCTCCAACACCAGCAAGGTGCGCCTGGTGGCGGTGTTCAAGGCCCCGGACCCGGACCTGGTGCCCGACGCGCACGCCCGCGCCGACCAGGCCGCCGAGCGTCGTTTGGCCCTGGAAAATCGTCTGGCCCAGGCCTATCATGAGCTGGTGGAAGCCGGCCTGCCCCAGGACAACGTCTCCACCGATCTGGTGGAGGCCGGCGGGCGCACGGTGGGCGAGGCCATCATGTCCGCGCAGGCCGAGGGCGGTTACGGCACCGTGGTGGTGGGGCGCAGGGGGTTGACCAAGACCGAGGAGTTCCTCTTCGGCTCGGTCAGCAACACCGTGGTGCATCGGGCCACCGACTGCTGCGTCTGGGTGGTGGCATGAGCCGACGCGCGCCCTCCAGCAACGGAGGGGCGATAATGTCGGAAAAGCAGGGGCAGGGCGGCCAGGGCGCCGGGTGGGATTTCCGAGCGCTGTTAGAGGGCCACAGCGCCATGATGTTCCTGGTGGACCGGGACAGCATGGCCATCCTGGACGCCAACCGGGCCTGCGAGCAATTCTATGGCTACAGCCGCGTTGAATTCCTGCAACTAAACGTCACCGACCTCAACACCCTCAACCGAGCGGAGCTGGAGCAAGAGTTCGACCGCGCCCGCGCCGAGGGGCGTCACTACTACACCTTCAAGCACCGCCTGAAGAACGGCGAGCTGCGCGACGTGGAGGTGCGCTCCCATCCCTTCAGCATGGCCGACGGCCGGGCCGTGTATTTCGCCATCGTCCACGACATCACCCAGCGCACGCGCAACCAGGCCGAGCTCAAGGCGTCGGAGGAGCGCTACCGCTGGCTGGTGGACAACATCCGTGAAGGCATCGCCCTGATCAAGGACCGCAGGATGGTCTACACCAACCCCAGCGCCGAACGCATCATCGGCTACACCCCCAGCGAGCTGGCCGAGATGGATTTCTCGGAACTCATCTCTCTGGAAGACCGCGAGTTGGTCAGCAACTACCGCGCCCGCCGACTCAAGGGCGAGCCGATGCCCGAAACCTATGAAGTCCGCGTCTTCCACAAGGACGGCAGCCTGCGCTGGGTGGAAATCAGCGGGGTGGCCATCGACCTGGACGGCCAGCCGGCCACCCTGAACTTCATCACCGACATCACCCAGCGCAAGCGGGCCGAGGAGGAGCGGGTGCACCGCGAGCGCCTGCAGGCGGCGGTGGTCACCGCCGGCGCGGCCTGCCACGAGCTGAACCAGCCCCTGCAGGGCGTGCTGAGCCACCTGGAGCTGATGCTAATGCGGGTGGGCGACCAGCCCGAACTGGCCCGCGAGGTCGGGCGCATCCTGGACCAGACCCGCCAGATGGCCGAGATCACCCAGCGCCTGAGCCGCATCACCGATTTCCGCACCCGCCGATACCTGGACCAGAGCGAGATCCTGGACCTGGAGGGCTCCGCGCCCAAAGCCGGTGGTCAGTAGATCCAGTAGCCCATGGCCACCAGCCGCTCATGGGCTGCACGGCCCAGGTCGCCCTCGTCGCTCAAGGCCACCTTGCGGTAGGCGATCACGGCCGGCATCTTTTGGCCGACCCGTTCATAGGCCTCGCCCAGATACAGTTTGCATTCCAACTGGGTCGGCATCAGGCTCTGTGCCTTTTCAAGGCTGGCCACGGCCTGCTCGTCCTCTGCCAGCTTCAGGTAGGCGATCCCTTCGGCCAGCCAGGCGAAAAACAGGCCGGGGGCCAATTCCCTGGCAATCTTGGCCTCCCGCAGGGCTTCGCTGTAGCGGCCGCGCTTGAGCAGGAACTGGGCCAGGCGGGCATGGACGCGCTGGTCGCGGTCAAACGCCGCAATGGACTGGGCGTAAAAATCCTCGGCCATATCCGGGATGCCCAATTCAACAAACTGATCGGCCCTGGCCTGGAGAAAGTAGGCCCTGGCCCGCGCCGACTGACGGGACATGGCCTTGTCGAAATCCGCTTGGCGCCGCTCCCTATCCACCGGGATCAGCATTTCGCGCGCGGCCCGCTCCCTGGATTCCTGCAACACTTTTTCATTCATGGGATGGGCGGTGAACAGCGGGCCGCAGGAGTCCAGGTCGCGCCAACTTTCCCTTTTGAGCCGGCCCAGCAACCGCCCCCAAAGGCTCACGCCGTCCAGGGGGTAGTAACCATTGCGCACCAGGTTGGCAAAGGCCGCCTTCTCGGCCTGGCTCTCATCCCAGGTGTTGAAACGAATCACGTACAACCGGCCCGACCAGGTGCCGCCCACCGACTGCGCCTTTTGTTCGTCCGGCCTGATTTGGTACGGTTTGCCGGAGGCGGCGGCATTAAAGGCCGTGGCGAATTCCAGGTTCAGGAAACTTACGGAGTGCCCTCCCTCCACGTGGCCAATGGCGTGGGCCAGCACGGCGGCCAGTTCACCCTCGCTGTTCAGCTCGCGCAACATGCCCCGGGGAATGACGATCTTGCCGCCGGGCAGGGCGTAAATATTGCGGACCCCGTCGTTGACGACCCTGAACTCCCAGGGCAGGTTCGGCCGCAGGCTGGTGGCGGCCAGGCGCTGGCCCACCTGGGCCACGTAGAGTTGCAGGTCGGGGTCATCGGGGACCAGACCGTAATGAACTTGGGTGACCGCGTCCATGGCCTGGGCGCCCAGCTCGATCTGACGCGACTGAGGCAGGATATTGATTTCCGGCATGCCGCTGATGGGGTTCACCGAGCAACCGGCCAGGCCGGCCAGGGCCGCCAATAGCAGGGCCAAACGGCCCATGAGGCCGAAGTTGTGGCAGAAGTGTCGCATGCCCCCCCTCCCCAGGTGTGGCTAATCCGCGTAAGTCTAGTATATTTGCCCCCACGCTGGCAATCTTGCTCCCCGGTCTTGGCGGTTGTTTCCCCACCGGGGGTTGGGTATAGTTTTCATTAGGATGCCAAGCGGCGCGATGGGGGTCAGGGTCCCGGCCCGGTGAAGCGGACCGGCGAACCTGGGGCGGGGTTTGCCTGTTCAGAGCGTCCGGGGCCGGGGCAAACGCATGTCTGCCGCCTGCGCCAGCGGTCCGCACCGCCCCCGCGGGGGCGCTCAGCACGAGGAGCCACCATGCACGCGCCCGACTACAGCGCCATGGAAGACGATCACCTGGCCGAGTTTTTGTTCACGGCCGAGGACCGCCTGGACCGCGCTGCGGCCGAGGAGGTCGCCAACCGCGACAGCCTTGCCCCTTTCCTGGCCCAGGTGGTGATGGACAAGCAGAACTGGCTGGCCGAGCTGCCCGACTGGTGGGCGGTGGTCCACGCCACCTATATTCTGGGCATGCGCGGCGGCGAGGACTCGGTCAACCCGCTGCTCACCTCCCTGCGCTGGGCCGACGCCTTTGACTGCGACTGGGTCACCGAGGTGATGCCCTCCATCCTGGGCCACGTGGGCCCGGCGGTCATCCCCGGCCTGACCATGGTGGTGCGCGACCAGACCGCGGGCTGGAGCGCCCGGGACGTGGCCATGAAGGGCCTGGCCGCCCTCAGCCTGCAAAACCCCGACAGCGCCGAGCACGTTTTCCGCATCATTGGCGAGCGCTTCATGGACGAGCACGAGGACCGGGTCGTGCGTCAGTTGGCCGGCCAGATCCTGCTGGATTTCCGGGTGCATCAGTACCGCATGGCGCTCATCAAGTTCTCGCGCGAGGAATGGTCCTTCCGCGAAATGGACGCCTGGTACGTCAGCGGATTCGAGCCCGAGGACGTGGAGTGGGCCTTCCACCAGGACGAGCCCGACGCCTGGCACTATCAGGAGGACTGGCTGCGCTTCTACGAGCCGGCCGAGGTGCAGAAGCGCCAGAAGCGCTGGACCCGCGAGCGCCTGGGCAACAGCCGCGGCCGCTCCGACCGGGTGCCGCCGCCGGGCGGGGGCCGGGTGCTCTCCTTCTGGCGCAACAACCGCCTGAACGAAAACCCGCCCCAGACCCCGCCGGCCCCGCCCAACCCCGACCAAGAGGGCCCCAGCGAGTAGCACCCAGGCCAGCGCCGCCGCCCGCCGTGCGGCTTGGCCCCCGGCCCCCAGCCGTGTTAAGCTCTTATGCGCCCGCCGCCCAGCCCCGGCCGGGGCCGGACACCAGCGCGCGGCGGCGTCAGGAGTGTGCCATGCTACGTCCTAACTGTTCAAAATGGCCGGCCCTTCTGGTCTGGGCCCTCATTTGGGCCGGGCTGGGGCTCACTCACGGCTGCGCCATTCCCCAGGGACCCCAGGGCGACGAGGCCGTGGGCCGGGTGCACTACAACCGCGCCATGGCCTTTGGCCAGGCCCACCAACTGGACAAGGCCGCCCGCGAGCTGGAGCTGGCCGTGCAGTCGGACCCCGGCCTGTACTACGCCTATCACCAGCTCGGCCTGGTCTACGAGGCCATGGGCCGCAAGGCCGAGGCGGTGCGGACCTGGCAGCAGGGCCTGACCGTGGCCAAGGCCGGCCCTGAACGCGGCGAGTATCCCCGCGCCCAGGCCGTGGCCGAGATGCAGTCGGCCGTGGCCCGGCTCACCGCCCCGCCGCCGCCCCCGCCGATGCTGGCCCCGCCGCCCACGCCGGTGCAGAGCCCGGCCCTGGCCGCCGGGCCCAAGCCCGCGCCCCGGGTGAAGACCAGCCCGGTGGGCGCCTCGCGCGATAGCGCCTCCAGCAAGGGCGCCAAGCACGGTTACGCGGTGCTGTATTCCAGCAACAGCAAGAGGGCCAGCGCCCAGAGCGACGTCAAGAAGCTCAAGGCCAGGGGCTACAGCGCCAGCCTGAGCACCCACAAGGCCAAGGGCAAGACCTGGCACCGGGTGGTGGTGGGCTGCTGCGGCGACGAAAAAAAGGCCCGCGCCCTGGCCGCCGAGCTGAAGAAGAAGGGCCTGGCCAAGAAGCCCGAGGTGATCCGGCTCTAGCTGTAGGCCGCCGGGCGGGAGGAAAAACCCATGCGCGACACCTTGCAGGTCGGGCTGGAAGGCGAGTGCAGCTACCTGATCGGCGCGGACCGCACCGTGCCTGCCCTGCTGCCGGACGCGGACGAGTTCGCCCAGATGCCGGCGGTCTTCGCCACGGGCTACATGGTGGGGCTGTTGGAGCTGACCTGCATCAAGACCCTGAACCCGCACCTGGACTGGCCGCGCGAGCAGTCGGTGGGCACCCATGTCGACGTCAGCCACGTGGCCGCCACCCCGGTGGGCCTCACGGTGACGGTCAAGGTCAAGCTGATCGAGAAAGACGGCCGCAAGCTGGTCTTCGCGGTCCAGGCCCACGACGGGGTGGATCTCATCACCCAGGGCCGCCACGAGCGCTTTGTCATCGACAAGGCCAAGTTCGACCAGAAGATGCAGGCCAAGGCGGCAAAGGCGCAGTAAGGTTAAGAACTCATCGAACAGGAATCGGAGGGTTAAGTGAGGTTACTGTCTAGCGTGTCATCTGATCATTTTGGAGTTGGGCAAATAAGCAAAGCCGCTCTATAATACAAGTATTAGCTGACTGCACTTTGGTTCAGGCTGCCTTATTCCCTTTTGTTTGTCCTTGCCGGCTTCTAGTTGCAAAAACATATGTAATTAATTTTTTAGTGGCATCCGTGGCTTGAGTTAATCTAATTTTTCTTTTAAAAACCTCTGGCCCCATTTTTAGTAACAAATGTCCAAAACATTCATCGACAAACGATGGTGTGATTACTTCCAAACCGTAGAAACTAACGGTTACACGATTGTCCCTATCAAGAGCTATCTCTATATCTCTACGAATATCAGATCCCAAGTCACGAGTAGACAATACTGCACCATATTTATTTAGCCTTATCTCTTCCATGTCAACCTCCTATTCATCAAAAAACCCGTCCTCTTCAAACCCAGAAGGCGCTGGCATAGCGGCATAAATGTCCAGCAATGGCAGCGTATTATAAAGGTCAATTATCATGGAAATGACCGTGCCCTGCCATTTACTGTGCTTTTGTATTCTTTTTATTATCAAACCATTTTGGAGATAGCCTATTACACTTTCTACTCCAGATGAGACTACAAATGTGCCGCGGTTACGCGCCACCACTTCAGAGAATAGATATAGACCGTAACCTGCATGCCTGGAAGTTTTGCTTGTGACTAACATATCTAAGGCCAGGTTAATAAAGTAGCTGTCTGGCATTTCAGGGCGTTTATACTTTTCTGTCTCTCCCCTTAAAAAACTTTCCTTAATTCCTATCCCTGCATCAGCAATCGTTATTCCTAACTTCAATTTTTCTGGATAAACTTGACATACAATATAGGCAGGTGTTGCTGTTTCGGCGTGTCGAGGTACGTTCTCAATCAATTCGCTTAGAATTATACCAAAAGTGGATTTATCATCAGGTTTGATACTCCCGAACAATTCCAAAATATTGAGCACTTCCGCAGTCACTTTCTCTGCTCGCGATTGCTGTGTTATAGGAGTCAATCTGATAGACCATTCTCCGTCCAAGTCTTGCCGTTCCCAATTCGCCGTCGCTACGTCTTGAATAACGTCTAAAAACCCAATTCGCCTAGAATATTCCAAGGTGCTTCTAGAGAGTCTACCACGCTCAATTGTTCGGCCGGACTTTGCCTTCAGCCAAGCTGCGACAATCGCAAGACCCGACGCATAAACAAAATCTGGCATTTCTATAGTAATTTCGTCCGAAAGCTCCAAAAGTTGACGAAATAGTATTTGAATATTTGCAAGGCTTGTATTTCCCGCGTCTAACACTAATTTATTGTTTTTTTCTCCACGGAGGGGTGGTAACGTTGCTAGCGCTTTCTTTTGTGTCATTTCAGGTTCAATAGCTCTCCTTATCAGTGGCCTCAACGACTTAACTATTCTCCCCTTCCTACTAATGCCTTTTTTTATTAGTCGCGAATATTTAGGATGAATATCAGAAATAATTCTGACAAATAACTCTATGTTATTTCTATCTACATCAGTGTTAGCCGAATTGATCAATCGAATAATCGCTTCATGACATCCCGGTGTTTCTATTAATGATTCAGCGACGTTACTTGCAGCCCCGGCGTCGATTGTGTAACCAGGGAAAAGCTTGTCAATAGCCTGTTTGAAAATGCTTCTTTGGTCATTTCGTCCACTTAGCATCGCTACTCACCCAGCATTTGACAAAACCTATAATTACTTGATATATTTACCACAATTTTTAACGGCTACCAACATAATTATCAGAGCCATGTCTTACCTCGTCCTGGCGCGCAAGCACCGGCCGGCCACCTTCAGCGAGGTCGTCGGCCAGGAGCACATCACCCAGACGCTGGCCGGCGCCATCGCCGCCGGCCGGGTGGCCCACGCCTTTTGCTTCACCGGCCCGCGCGGCGTGGGCAAGACCTCGGTCGCCCGCATCCTGGCCAAGGCCCTGAACTGCGAGGCCGGCCCCACCGCCACCCCCTGCGGGGTCTGCCCCCACTGCCGCGAGATCGAGGAAGGCCGGGCGGTGGACGTGCTGGAGATCGACGCGGCCAGCAACAGCCGGGTGGAGGACGTGCGCGAGCTGCGCGAGACCATCCGCTACCGCCCCCAGGCCGCCCGCTACCGGGTGACCATCCTGGACGAGGTCCACATGCTCTCCAAGGCGGCCTTCAACGCCTTGCTTAAAACTCTGGAAGAGCCGCCGGACCACGCCGTCTTCATCCTGGCCACCACCGACGTGCACAAGGTGCCGCTGACCATCCTAAGCCGTTGCCAGCGCTACGATTTCCGCCGCCTGGCCCCCCGGGTGCTGGCCGGGCATTTGGCCGACGTCATCGGCCGCGAGGGCATCCGGCTCCCCACCGAGAGCCTGGCGCTCCTGGCCCGGGAGGCCGACGGCTCCATCCGCGACGCCCTGAGCCTCCTGGACCAGGTGCTGGCCTCGGGCCGGCCGGATCTGACCCACGCCGAGGTGGTGGAGCTGTTGGGGCTCATCGACCAGGAGCTGGTGCGCGCCGCGGCCGCGGCGGTGCTGGGCGGCGACGCCGGGCAGGTGCTGGACATCGTGGCCCAGGTCTACGCCGCCGGCGGGGAGATGCAGGCCTTTTACGGCGCGTTGCAGGAGCGCTTCCGCAACCTGGCCGCGGCCAAGGCCGCGCCCGAGGGCGTGGATCTGTTCGGCCTCACCGACGAGGAGGTGGCCGAGCTGCGCGCCGCGGCCGGGCCGGTCAGCGCCGAGACCCTGCACGAGGTCTTCGACCTGCTGGCCCGTTCCGAGGAGCTCTTCCGCCGCGCCGGCCAGCCCCGGCTGGTCATGGAGATGACGCTCTTAAAACTCTGCCAGGTGCGCCCGGTGCTGAGCCTCGGCGACATCATCGCCGGCCTCACTCAGGCCGGCGGCGTGGCCCCGGCC
>JAZDHW010000194.1:0-8291 GCA_043805555.1 Pseudomonadota bacterium | reverse complement strand
GCCGGCGGCCCCGGCCGGCCCGGCCGCGGCCGGCATCAGCAGCGCCGAGCTGGAGCGGGTGGTGGCCAAGGTGGTTGGCGAGAAGCTGGCCCCACTCAACGCCCAGGTGGCAAAACTGGCCGGCGAGCGCGAGAACACCATCCATGACGTTGCGGCCGGCATCGGCTATATCATCGGTCTGCTGGGCCTGGCGGCCTGGTTCAAGGCCCGCCGCGGCTAGGCCGGGCGGACGCGGCAACGGGCGGCCCGCGGCCGGCCCTGGTATCATCAGCCGGCGGGAGGCCTTGCGAGAGCCATGCACCTGGAGACCCTGGCCCACGGCAATTCGCTCTTCCACCGGCTGGACCCAAGGGCCAAGCTGAGCGCAGCCCTGGCCTTCAGTTTGGTGGTGGCCCTGGCCGCGGACTGGCCCGCCCCGGCCGCCGCGCTGCTCCTGGCCGCGGCCGGCACGGCGGCCGCCCGCCTGCCCCTGCGCGAGGTGGGCCAGCGCCTGATTGCCGTCAATGCGTTCACGGTGCTGCTCTGGGTGCTCCTGCCGTGGCAGATTGGCCCTGGCCACGGCTGGCTGGGCCTGGCCATCTCATGGCATCCGGCCGGCCTGCGCCTGGCGCTGATGATCACCCTCAAGGCCAACGCCATTGTCCTGGGACTGACCCTGCTCTTGGCCACCAGCACCATCAACCAGATCTTCCACGCCCTGGCCCACTGGCGGGTCTCGCCGCGGCTATTGCAGATATTCTTCTTCTTCTACCGCTACCTCCACGTTTTGCACCAGGAATGGCACCGGCTATTCCTGGGCCTGCGCGCGCGGGGCTTTGTGCCGCGCACCGACCTGCACACCTACCGCACCTACGCCTACCTGCTGGGCAACCTGTTGCTGCGCTCCATGGACCGGGCCCAGCGGGTCTACCAGGCTATGCTCTGCCGCGGGTTCCGGGGCACCTACTGGCTGCTGGATCACTTCCACTGGCAGCGCCGGGACAGCGTCTTCCTGGCCTGGGCCGGCCTGGCCGTGGCGGCGCTCATCGCGGTGGAGGTCCTGCCATGGAGCTGATCCGCCTGGACCAGGTCACGTTCGCCTATCCGGGACGGCCGCCGGTCTTCGCGGGCCTGGATTTCGCCCTCCACTCCGGCGAGCGCATCGGCGTGCTGGGGCCCAACGGCGCGGGCAAGAGCACGCTCTTCCTCATCATCATGGGCCTGACCAAGCCACAGGCCGGCGCGGTGAGCCTCATGGGCCGGCCCATGGCCGCGGAAAAGGATTTCCAGGCCGTGCGCACCCGGCTGGGCTACTGCTTCCAGGACCCCGACGACCAGCTTTTCTGCCCCACGGTGCTGGAGGACGTGGCCTTCGGACCCCTGAACCAGGGCCTGGGGGCCACGGAGGCCCAGGCCTCGGCCCGGCAGACCCTGGTGGAGCTGGGCCTGGGCCACATGGAGGAGCGGGTCACCTACCAGCTCCGCGGCGGCGAGAAGCGCCTGGTCTCCCTGGCCACGGTCTTTGCCATGCATCCCCAGGCGCTATTGCTGGACGAGCCCACCGCAGGGCTGGACCCGGCCACCCAGGAGCGCCTGGAGCGGGTGCTCTTGGGCAGCGACCTGCCCTGGGCCATCATCAGCCATGATCACGGCTTCCTGCGCCGCACCTGCACCCGTCTGCTCTGGCTGGAGGCCGGGCGTCTGCTGCCGGCCTGAGCCCCCGAGCCACAACACACTGAAAAAATAAATTAAATCCGCATGGGACCTTGGCGGGGCGCCGTGCAAACAAAAGCACAAGGGCACAAGAATGGGTTGCCCGCGGCCGGATAAAGTGCTAGCCTCAAAAAAGCACGGGATACCGACACCCTACCGGCGGAGCGTGGACGCGGCGTGCAGCAGACCGGGATCAGCATACTCAAGCGCCTGAGCGAGGTGGTGACGCCGGTGATGCACCGGCAGGGCACCTTGTCGCGCCAGAGCCGGTCCTTGCTGATGGCGGTGCTGCCGGAGCTGGGGTCCAAGGCCGGGGCCCTGTGCGCCTGGGAGCGGGGCGGGGCCCTGGCGGTGGTCACCAGCCGGGGGCTCTCGCCCGAGGCCTCCGGCCGCCTGCGCCGCACCGTGCAGGCCCCGCCGGCCTGCCCCGGCGAGCCCCTGGGCCGGGTGGGCTGGCAACTGCTGATCCCGGGCCAGACCATCGACAGCGGCTGGCCGGACCTGGACCGCCTGGCGGGCCACCTGGCCCAGGAGAGGCACCTGGCCCTGTGGCCGCTCACCTGGCCCGAGGGTACGGGCATGGCCCTGATCTGCCTGGAAGAAGCCCCGCGCTGGGCGGCCGGCTTCGGCCAGGCCGCGGCCGGGTTCCTGGGCCTGGCCATGGGCAACATCCTGCTGCTGCGCCGGGCCGAGTCCCGCTCCGAGGACTACCGCCGCATCTTCCAGAACTCCCAGGACATGGTCTACCTGAGCAGCCGCGACGGCCGCTGGCTCAACGTCAACCAGGCCGGCGTGCGCATGCTGGGCTATGAGAGCGAGGAGGAACTCCTGAGCGTGCCCGACTCGGCCCAGGCCGCCTACATGGACCCCGAGGACCGCAAGGCCTTCATGGCCGCCATCGAAAAGGACGGCTTTGTCAAGGACTACGAGGTCACCTTCAAGCGCAAGGACGGCGCGCCGGTGGAGGTCTCCATCACCGGCCAGGTGCGGAGGGAAAACCAGCAGGTGCTGGGCTACGAGGGCATCATCAAGGACATCACCCCCCGCAAGATGGCCTTGGCCCAGGCCGAGCGCGAGCGCTGGCTCATCGCCGCCATCCTGGAGGCCATGCCGGTGGCGGTCTTCGTGGTGGACCGCGCCCACCGGGTGCTGCACTGGAACCGGGCCTGCGAGGAGCTGACCGGCACCGAAAAGGCCGAAATCCTGGGCACCACCAACACCTGGCAGGTTTTCCGGCGGCCGCCCGGGGTCAGCCTGGCCGATTTGGTGGTGGAGGACGACTCCGAGCGCCTGACCAGCATCTATGGCCCGGAGCGTCTGCGGCGCTCGCCCATCGCCGACGCCTGGGAGGCCGAGGCCCATTTCCCGGATCTGGGCGGGCAACCCAAGGACCTGTTCTTCACCGCCGCCGCCCTGCGCGACCCCCTGGGCCAGATCGTGGGAGCGGTGGAGGCCATCCTGGACTTCACCGCGCTCAAGGGCCTGGAATGCCAGTTGGCCGAGAGCGAGGCCCTGTACCGCACGCTGGTGGAGGCCAACCGGGAGGGAATCGCCCTTAACGACGGCGAGCGCTTCATTTTCGCCAACCGCCATTTCCTGGAGATGTTCGGCCTCAAAAACCTGCTGGCGGCCAAGGGCGACCTCTTGGAGATGATGGCCCCCGGCAGCCAGCGCGACTACCTGGAATGGGTGCGGGCGCTGAACATAGGCTCCAACGTCTCCTCGGTCTTCGAAGGCCAGGGCCGGCGCGGGGACGCGGTCTTCGACCTGGAGCTGACCACCGCCCCGGCCAGCTATCAGGGCAAGATCGCCACCCTGCTCAACGTGCGCGACGTGACCTACCGCCGGCGCATGGAGGAGCAGCTCATCCGCTCCGAGCGCTTGGCCGCCACCGGCAAGCTGGCCTTTGACATCGCCCACGAGGTCAACAACCCCCTGGGCGGCATCCTCACCTACGCCCATCTCATGGCCGAGGACCTGGGCGAGGGCAACCCGCTGTATTCCACGGCCGAGAAGATCATCAAGCTCACCAACCGCTGCAAGATCATCGTGCGGGGGCTGCTTGACTTCGCCCGCCAGGACATGCCCAACAAGGAGGCCCTGGACCTGAACCAGGTCTTGGGCGAGATGCTGAGCCTGATCGAGGGGCACGTCATCCTCAAGGGGGTGGAGGTGGTGCGCCGCCTGGACCCCAATTTGCCCTACTTCTACGGCCACCGCTCCAAGCTGGAGCAGGTTTTCCTCAATATGGTCATCAACGCCGCCGAGGCCATGGACGGCAAGGGCCGTCTGGAGCTTTGCACCAGTCACGAGCGCGAGTCCGGCGAGGTGCGGGTGGTCTTCCGCGACTATGGCCCCGGCATCCCCGAGGACGTGGCCCGGCGCATCTTCGAGCCCTTTTTCACCACCAAGGCCCGCGGCCGTGGCACCGGCCTGGGCCTGGCCATCAGCCACGGCATCATCAAGCAGCACGAGGGGCGCATCGAGCTGGTCACCGCACCGGGTAAGGGCGCCACCTTCACTATCGTATTGCCGGCCACCCGCTCGGCCAAGGGCGGCGGCGAGGCCCGCATCTCCCAATCCGTCTAGGGGCGCTCCCGCGCCTCGGTTTCACGTGAAACAAACCGCGCTACCTGCCCGATTACGGCGGGTTGTAGCCCATACGCGGCAATGCTGACGCCGGCGGGGGGCGTCCATGGCGTGGCCCGGAGCGGGTGGGGCGCGGGCCGGACGGTGGGGCGCGGACGCCTCAGGCGGCGAGGACGATTATGCGCCGGCCGCCGGGCGGGGGCAGCTCGTAGTCGATGACGTCCAGGCCCAGGTCCAGGGCGGCGGGGCGGTCGGCGTGGCCGCGCGGGAGCAGGATGCGCCCGCCGGGGGCCAGGTAGGGCCGGGCCAGGGCCAGGCTGGCGGCGAGATCGCCCACCGCCTTTATCGTAACGGTGTCAAAAAGCGTCCCGGCCAGGGCGGCGTCCGGCCCCGGCCCGGCCCGGCCCTGCACCGGGGTGACGTTTGTCAGGTCCAGGGTGCGCACGGCGTGTTTCTGGAAGCTGACCCGTTTGGCCCGCGCGTCGAGAAGCGTAACGGCCAGGTCCGGCCGGGCCAGGCCCAGCACCAGGCCGGGGAAGCCGGCCCCGGAGCCGATGTCCAGGAGGCTCGCGCCGTGGACGTGGGGCAGCAGCGCCAGGCCATCCAGAAAGAGCCCCACCCACACCTCGCCGGCGGTGCGAAACCCGGTGAGGTTGATGCGGGCGTTCCAGCGCAAGAGCTCGGCGGCAAGGTTCGCCAGGGCCGGGGTCAGGCCGGGCAGGTCAAGGCCGGGCAGGCGTCGGCCGGCCCAGTCCCGCACGGCGGCGGGGCAGGCGGATGCGAGGGCATCGGCCGGGCCGGGCATGGCGCTCACTTGCCCACGCAGAATTGACTGAAGACCGCCTCGAAGACCTCCTCGGGCGCGCCCAGGCCGTCCACCTCGCCCAGGGCCGAGAGCGCCTCGGCCAGGTCCAGCGAGGCCAGCTCCGGGGCCGGCGCATCCGCGCCCAGGTGGCCGGCGGCGCGGGTGGCGGCTTGAAGCACGCGCTCTAAGGCCTCGGCCTGGCGGTCGCCGGCCAGGACCTCGCCCGGCGCGGGCTCGGGCTCCCCGCCGGTGACGAGTCCGGCCAGGCGCTCCAGGAACCCGGTCAGGCCCACGCCGCTCTTGGCGCTGACCCTGAGAGCCGGGCCGGCCTCGGCCGGCAGGTCGCTGAGGTCCCACGCCGCGCCCAGGTCGGCCTTGTTGATGGCAATCAGCCGCGGCTGGCCGGCGGTTTCATCCAGGACCGCCCGGTCCTCGGCGCTCAGGGCTTGGGAGCCGTCCAAGACCACCAGCAGCAGGTCGGCCCGGTCCAGGGCCTCGCGCGCGGCGGCCCGGCCCAGGGCGTCCAGACCGGCGGCCGGGCCGGCGGATTCCACGCCCGCGCCCAGGCCGGCGGTGTCCGTGAGCCGCACCGCCGCGCCGCCCAGCAAAAAGCTTTCCTCGATGCAGTCGCGGGTGGTGCCGGCCCACTGGCTGATCAGGGCCCGGCCGCGGCCCAGGATGGCGTTAAAAAGGCTGGATTTGCCCACGTTGGGCCGGCCGCAGATGACCACCGCGGCCCCGGCCCGGAACACCCGGCGTTTGCGGCTGTCGGCCAACAGCCCGGCCAGCGGCCGCGCGACTTCCTCGGCCAGGGTCCGGGCCAGGGCCAGGCCCTCGGCCGGGGCCACGTCCTCCGGAAAATCAATCCCGGCCTCCACCGTGGCGGCGGCGCTGACCAGGGCCGCGCGCAGGGGCGCGAGCCTTTCACCCAGCCCGCCGGCCAGGGCGGCGTAGGCCAGGCGGGCCTCGCCCCGGCCCTGGGCGGCGATGAGCCCGGCCACCGCCTCGGCCTGGGCCAGGTCGAGGCGCCCGCCCAAAAAGGCGCGCAGGGTGAACTCGCCCGGCCGGGCCAGGCGGCAGCCTTGGGCCAGGGAGGCCTGCAAGGCGCGGAGCAATAGCGCCGGCCCGCCGTGGAGGGAAAGCTCCACGCAATCCTGGCTGGTGTAGGAGTGCGGCGCGCGGAAAAACGCCGCCAGGGCCTCGTCGATGGTCTCGCCGCCGGGGCCGGGCTCCACCACCCGGCCCAACCGCAGCCGCCAGGGCCGGGGCCCGCCGGCCGGCCAGGCACGCCGGGGGATGAACAGGGCTTGGCCGATGGCCCAGGCCCGGGGGCCGCTGAGGCGCAGCACGCCCAGGCCGCCCGGCCCGGCCGGGGTGGCGATGGCGGCGATAGTGTCGGCATGGTCCGGGATGGCTCGCATGGGCCTATTATACCGCCTGGGAGGCAGCCGGGGGACGCCCGGCCGGGCCCTGTTTCACGTGAAACAAGCCACGTGCGCCGGCTGCGGGTTTGTAACTTCTGGTTGACATTCGCCCGGCCGTCTTGACGCCGGCCCTGGCGTCTATACCATACACCACAAGGTCCCCGCGGGCGGGCCCGGCGGCGCGGGCGCCGGCGAGCAGCAATGATCATCGTCATGGAAAGCTGGGAAAAATGAGCCTGCTACCGAATCGTTTGAGCCTCAAGGCCCGCTTGTTGTGGTGCAACCTCCTATTGGCGGCCATCGCGGTGATGGTGGGGGGCGTGGGGGTCTGGGGCGTGGACCAGGTGCGCGACAGCCTGCGCGAGGTGACCCAGGAGCGCCTGCCGGCGGCCATGGCCCTGGAGAAGATCAACCAGGCCAGCATCGGCATCCAGCGGGCCGAGCGCAGCCTGCTCATCCCCGAGTACGTGGCCGACGCCAAGGAGCTGGAGCACCAGAAGCAGTTCCTGGCCCGGCACTGGAGCGAGGTGGACGCGGGCGTCAAGGCCTTCCAGGCCCTGCCCCAGAACCCGGAGGAGGCCCGCCTGTGGGCCGCGTTCCTGGCCGGGCGCGAAAAATGGGCCGCCGAGCACCGGCGGACCCTGGACCTGGTCACCGCCGGCAAGCGCGGGGAGGCCCTGGCCCACTCGCGCAATGAGGCCCGCCAGGCCCGGCGCGAGGCCGAGGCCCCCCTGGTCAAGTTGCGCGCCATGCTGGCCGACATGATCGCCCGCGACCAGGCCCAGGGCGTGGCCGAGGCCGATCTCTCCCGCAGCCTGGCGCTGGGCGGGGTGGCGGTGGGCTTCCTCATCGCCCTGGGCCTGGGCCTTTTGCTCTCCCACCGCGTCGCGGCCTCCCTGGGCAAGGTCATGGCCGGCCTGGGCGGGGTGGCCGGCCAGGTTGCCGCGGCCGCCGGCCAGGTCAGCGCCACCAGCAACGCCCTGGCCGAAGGTTCCGCCCGCCAGGCCTCGGCCCTGGAGCAGACCGGGGCCTCGCTGGAGGAGATGGCCTCCATGACCCGCAGTAACGCCGACAACGCCGAGCAGATGAAGCGCCTGATGCAGGAGACCCAGGAGGCCATGCGCGGGGCCGAGGCCAACATGACCGAGCTGACCCAGGCCATGGAGCAGATCCTGCAAGCCAGCCAGGACACCGGCAAGATCGTCAAGACCATCGACGAGATCGCCTTCCAGACCAACCTGCTGGCCCTGAACGCCGCCGTGGAGGCGGCCCGGGCAGGGGAGGCGGGCGCGGGGTTCGCGGTGGTGGCCGACGAGGTGCGCAACCTGGCCTTGCGCGCGGCCGAGGCGGCCAAGAACACCTCGGCGCTCATCGAGCAGACCCTGGAGCGCACCGGCCACGGCGGGCAACTGGTGGCCTCCACCAACACCTCCTTTGGCGCGGTGGCCCATTCGGCCGAGCGGGTGGGGCAGTTGGTGCGCGAGATCGCCACCGCCAACCGCGAGCAGGCCCAGGGCATCGAGCAGGTGAACCTGGCCACCACCGAGATGGACCGGGTGACCCAGCAGAACGCCACCGACTCCGAGGAATCGGCCGCCGCCGCCCAGCAGTTGGCCGGCCAATCGGCCACCCTGCTCACCTGGGTGGCCAACCTGGAGCTGCTCCTGCGCGGGGCCAGCCGCGCCGCCCCCGCCCCTGCCCCTGCCCCGGCCCCTCGGGCCTCCGCCGCGCCGCGTCCGGCCCGCCGCCCCCCGACTCCGGCCTCGGCCCCGGCCGGGGGC
>JAZDHW010000193.1:0-13613 GCA_043805555.1 Pseudomonadota bacterium | reverse complement strand
CGGCTGGCCAGGTGGGGCTTGAGGCTTTTGAGCTCGTTCTCCAGGAGCACCTCCAAGACGCTCCTGGTAAGCCGGTGCTGCTCCTCACAGGGTTGATAAGGATCACAGCTGAAGCAGAGCAGCACCGGCTGGGGGGCGTTGCGCAGACGGCGGGCCTCGGACTTGAGCCTTTTCAGCAAACCTTCTCGCGGCACGGGAGCGGCGAAGAACTTGGCCCGGTCGGTGCGCAGGGCGGCCGGCGCCCAGCAGTACACGCAGCCATGACCGCAGCCGGCGTAGACGTTCACGGCCAGGGGCGCGTATTCGGCCGCCCGGCCCTGGGGCTTGTAGATCATGCCCATGGCCAATGCCTCCAGACCCCGGCGGCCCAACCCAGGCAGTACCAGAGGCTGAGGGCGAACATGCCCCACTGCCGGGCCTGCCAGGTGGCCACCAGCCAGAAGGGCTGGCTGGCCAGCCCCAGCAGAAAACCCCAGCTCCGAAGCGGCTCCTCGCGCGAGACCAGCAAAAGTGCGGCCCCGCCCAGAAACGCGATGAGCACTTGGCAAATCGCGCGCGCCCATCCCCGCCGGCCTTGCGGCCAAGGGGAGCCCCGCCTGGCTCCGTTGCGTCCCGGGCGGGGCTGGGGGATGAGCTGGGGGGAGGTAGTGCCTGCCAATCTCGGAGGAACCACCTGGGCCGCGGACGGCACGGAGCCTGGGGGACACGCCGGGGAGCGGTCATGACTCCCGGCCTCAGGCGAGGGAAGCACCGGGTGTCGGTCCCGGTGTGAGCGAGTCGAAAAAGTCATTCTCAGAGCCGATACTGTCGGTAATAGATCTGAGCCAGGGGACCGCCTTGGTAGGTCTTGACTCCCCGATTTTCCCGGAAAACCGCGTCATCCATCTTGGATTTGAACGTATCGAAAGCATCGACCATTTTTTCTGCTGCCTTAGCCTCGGGGGACTGGCGCGGGTAGCTGTTGGCGACCTCAACCGAGAGGTTGAGCAAAAAGTGACGAATGGGATGCAGGGCCGCCCCGACTTCTTCATGCCGGGCCAGGGTGAATCCGGGTTTGCGCTTCATGCTTCAATCCTCTCGGCTGGCCGGCCAGCCTATGGATTACTCGCTTCGCCAGCTATTAGGCTGCCTCGGCCTGCCAGGCCGGGCAGGGGTTGCTGATCTGCCAGCGCCAGCCCGCGGCCAGGCCCTGTCGTTCCCGCCAGCCATACTGGCAAGTCACCAGCACGGCTGAGCCCACCGGGCCGGCCTGGGTGTACTGCCAGGGGATGAGCTTTATCAGCGGGCCCAGGCCGCGCTGGCGTGACATGCGATCGATTTGGTGGAGGGCGCCCACGTAGTCGTTGGCGGCGCGCTCCTGGATGATCTGCACCGGCGCCGGCAAAGAAATGGCCGCCGGGGCTGGCTGGTGATGGTGCCAGCGGGCGATGAGGCCCAGCACCAGGGCCAGGCCCCATGGCGATGGCACGGTGAGGGTCACCGGCTCAGGCACCGGGCACCTCATCCGGCGGCAGGGCGAAGATGCGGCCGGCCCGGGCGGCTTCCAGCAGGCCGGCCTGGCAATCGGGACAGGCCAGCCATTCCGGGTCGGCCGGGGACTGGTACCAGCCCGCCGGGGTGCTGCCGTCCTCGTGCAGCGGCCGGCGGCCATTGCAGATGCCGCACCGGACCGCCGGGGGATTGGTCGTGAGGCCTGATGTTTGCTGGCGGTTTGACTCAGGCACGGCGTTTCCTCCAGGCGCGGGCTTGGCCGGTGCGGCGGCCCTGGCTCTCCAGGCGCTTCAGGACCAACTGGCCGTCCAGGGTGTCCAGGGCATAGGGACCCTTGCAGTTGAGGCAGCGCCCGAAGTCCACATACTCGGTAAGCTCGGCCTGGTGGGGCTGGCCCAGCCCTCTGCGCATCTCGCAAAAGCGCTCGCTGTAGAAAGTGACCGAGGTGTGTTTGCGGCAGAGGAAGCGCATGGGGATGCCAAGCGAAGTAGGCCAACTGAGCCTTATCCAGATTTCTTCTGGCAGCTTTGGCGTAAGCCGGGGAGCCTCGCTAATACCAAAGGCCCGGTCATAATCACCAAGGCCGGCCTCAAAGTCGTAGGCGACCTGGGACGCTTTGTGCGCCAGGCTCAGCAAGGACGCGCCTCGGCCCGGGCCTCGCTACGCAATACATCCACCAGCCGCGCCCCGCGGCCATAAGCCGCCAGCCACATGCGCAGTTCTGCCAGACTTCGCCAGCCGCTGAAGAACATCAGTTGGGCTCCCGGCTGGGGTGGGTTCATCGGGTGCCCACCCAACTCCCCCGCCCAGCCTTGATTAAGGTTTGCTCTAACAATCGCCAGGACTGCCAAGGTCCTCTGCCGAGGTCCGGGCCTCCTGGCGGGCCAGTGACAATTGCTCGGCCGCTTCGCTGGGGTGTAGCGGTTGGCCGTCTTCGTAGATCTCAGCGCCCATTACCGCGCGGGCCTGGTGCATGCCTTCGCTCCGGACCAAATCCAGCAACCTGGCCCGCCTTTCCGGTGACCAGCGCTTGGCGTCCTCACGGGCGGCTTTCTTGAGAAAATGAAAATGCCGGTCCAGGGCCCGGGCCAGAGGTTGCAGGGAGTGACGGGCCAGGGCGCGCTGGCGGGGATTGAGGCCATGCAGGTTCACGCCCAGCAGTTCCCCGGCCAGCATTTCGGCGCGCCGAAATAGGCCGTCCACCCTGGCAACCTCGGAAGCGCCTTCCCTGTTTCGGCCAGGCGTGGGGCTTGCCGGGGCTGGCGGATTCGTTTCGGCGCGCCGAAATTGAGGGTCGGCCGGATTTGCCTGCCGCCCCTGTCTATGCTGCCTAACCGTTTCGGCGTTAAGTCCGCCGTTGGAGGCCTCCAGGGCCAACTCCTGGGCCCGCTGTGGCTCCACCTTGGCCAACTCCACCAGGAGCCGTTGCGGGAACCTGGCCGGGTCGGCTGCCGCGGCCGCCTTTACCGGCTCCGGCAATTTGGCCAGGCTGAGAATCTCGGAGACGGTGCTCACGGCTTTGCCCGCCAACTGAGCCAGCTCGGCCAGGCCGAAACCCTTTTGCTGTTGCAGGCGGCGGTAGGCCTCGGCCTCCTCCAAGGGAGTGAGGTCCTGGCGGTGCAGGTTCTCGATCAGGGCCAGGATCGCCGGATCGCCTTCGCTGACCGTGCAGGGCACCCGGGAAAGACCGGCCAGGCGGGCCGCGCGTAGGCGCCGCTCGCCAGCCACCAGAACCACCCGGCCCTCCTCCAGGCGCACCACCAGGGGCTCCAACAGGCCATGCTCCTTGATGCTGTCGGCCAGGGTTTGCAGGGCATCCTGGTTGAACTGGCGGCGGGGCTGGTGTGGATTCGCCTCAATAGCCGCCGGGTCAATCTCCAGGAAGCGCCCGGCGCCGGGGCCATTTATGGATATCGGCGCCCCGCCAGGCCCCATATCCAAGCCGGTGGTCTTGCCGGCCAGCTTGTTGCCTAGGCGGCCCAAAGCGCCTCCACCTCTTTGGCAAGGGTGCGGAAATCGACAGCGCCCGCGCTACGCGGGGTGTAGAGGGCCACCGGCTTCTGCATGACGGCCGCCTGGTTGATGGACTCGCTTTGGCGAATGCGGGTTTTCAGCAGGGCCGCATCAGATTGAACCAACTGCCCCTCAAGCCAGCCCGTCACCGCACGGCGAGGGTTATGCCTGTTGATCAAAAGGCGGTATGGCGCGGCATAGCCGTGACGCGTGGCCACCAATCGTAGTGAACCGAGGACTCTGGCCAGTCCTTCCAGGGCGTAGCGGCCAGGCTCTAGGGGCACGATGAGCAAATCCGCAGCCCGGAAAGCCCCAAAGGTCAGCGGGCCCAGGCTGGGCCGGCAATCCACCACCGCATAGTCATGGCCCTGCCCCTGGAGCGCGGCACCCAAAGCCGCCAATCCGTCCAAGCGTTCATGGAGCCGCGCTTCCGCGTCTTCCAGGGCCATGCCATCGCTGGCAGCCAGCTCCAGGCCGGGGATCGCCGTCTGTTGTATGGCCCGCTCCAAAGGCGCGCCGGCCAGCAGGGCATCAGAGAGGCGATGGGCCCCGCGATGGCTGCCAGGCTCCAGGTCCAGCCCATGGGCCAGGTTGCCCTGGGGGTCCAGGTCCACCAGCAAAACCTTCCGCCCAGCCAGGGCCAGGCAGGCAGCCAGGTTCAGGGCCACGGTGGTCTTGCCCACGCCGCCTTTCTGATTGGCCACGGCGATTACCCGCATGGCTACTTGGCTCCCTTTGCAGTGGCCTTCGCTTCCAGGAGGACCGCCGCCCGCAATATGGCCAGGGCCTGGGCGGCTTCGCTTATTTCCTGGAGGGCCTTCTCGGCCTCATCCAGGTGGCCGTCTGCCAGGTCGCTGCAAAGCTGTTGCAGCACCTCGCCGCATTCCTTGGCCGCGGCCGCCATGGATTTGTGAATACCTCTGAGGCCGGAAGAACGGGGCAGCTCGAACGCCACCCGGCCGAGGGCCTCCTCCACGTAATCCAGGGCCGCGAAGTCCTTGCAGCGGTCGGTGATGTAGATGAGGGTGTCCAAGCCCAGCTTGGCGCGGTGGTCATCGGGGTACATTTCCCGGGAGAGGGTCTTGTAGCCCTTGCCTGCGGCCTCGGCCAGTTCCTCCAGGGAGACCCCGGAACGAAAGGGCATCTCGTGGATCAACTTGAAGAGCGTGGCAGGCTGGAAGAGCATGAGAATCCCTCGTGCCTATCTAATTGCGCGCGGGCGCAGCCTTGGTGCAGCCTTGGTGCAGCCTTGGTGCATGGCTAGGCCTGGCCGCTTGCCTGGCCTTGGGCTTCCGTAGTACGGTGGTCTACGGGACCCAAGACTTGACGGGCCATGGTCAGGGCCGCATGGCGCACGAAACTAGAGCGTGTGTGCCCACCAGCGGCGGCCGCCTGCTCTATGCGCTCCAGGTCGCTCGGCTTGAAGCGCACGGGCACCGGGTCTGTGTATTGGTGAGGTCTGGGCATCGGCTCTCCCTCCCGCGGGTACGTTGTAAGTCGGAGTATTACGCGCATGCGCGTATTACGTCAACAAGAAAAATAGCGGCATGAGTGTTTTTTTCGACAAGGACGGATTTCTGGAAAGGTTAGAGCTCCTTAGGCTTGCCTCGGGCCTATCGAAGGGAGAGTTCGCCCAACGGGTTGGTGTCGCACAAATATTCTCGCGTTATGCAGCCCCGAAGCCAGGCCAGAAGGAGCGCAAGGTCAAATCCCCTAGTGTTGAAACTCTGTTGACCATCGCGCGTGAATTCAACACAAGCGTGGATTGGCTGTTGACTGGCCAGGAGCCCTTGGTTGAAAAATCGACGATGCCTGATTGGCTCTCGGACCTCGCATCTAACCTGGCCAGCCTGAATGAAAAGGACCAAGCCGTAGTGCGAGGTGCTTTGGAAGGAATACTCAAGGGCCTATCGGCCCAGCACACTACAGCCAATGCCGAGCCCCCACCGGCTGACATCAAAACGGGGACGGGTGGGCAAAGGGCCAAGAGGGCGACTGGCTAGGTCCTCAGTTGGTCTACAGCGCTGAAGGCGCAAACGGGCGGAAGGGCTTCGATGGGGAGCGCCCGACCTCGGTAGAAGATTCTTACGGCGAAGGACGAGAACCTTCACCGGGTCGCAAGCCCCATCTGTACGCGCTTAAAAAGGAAACGACCGACAGGCCAGAATCGGAGCAGTGAACCGCCTTGGCTCTGCCAGGGCGGCAAGAAGGGTGGGCCTGTTTTTATTTAGGATCGAAAGGAGAATGATGCACATCTAAGTCGGTTACACTTTGGACCGATGGTGCATTAGTTTTTTAAATATTCTGACAAGGGGGCAGGGCAAAATCAAATAGCGGCCGGATTTGGTTTCAAAGTCGGATTCGTGCACCAAGAGGCGCCGAGGTGCCAAAGACGGGGCAGCAACTACACCTTGGACGCTAAGGCCTTGCACCTGAAGAAGGCGGATCGTTTAGCCACGGCATGGGGGCGGGGGCAACCCTCACGCCGTGGTGGTAGTAAACGCTATGGCCAAGTCATACGAGGTCAGGCAAAGAACAGCACTTCATCGTTAGGGTGGAGTGCAAAAATTAGCCGCAAGATCAAATCTGGCAAGGAACGGCGCCCACCGTCCGGCAAGTAATCGCGTAGCGCTCTCGCCACGTATCCAATAAAAGGGAGAAGGTATGTATCCTATTTTCGAGCAAGGCGACGGCCAAGGCCTGGGCATTAATAAAAATGATTTTATCAAAAGGTTTGACAGTATTTGCCGGCAACATGCTGACCAAGATGCCAAACATTCCTTTGCTTTTATGTTTTATAATTTTTCAGATAAAGGGTTTAAACGTGTTTTGAAAGATCAAAAAGTATTTGTTGAATTAGACAGGCTATCCGGTAGCGATCTAAGCCTTTTCTATTTTAATGCTGGTTCAGAAGCGTCGACTGCACAGTTTAACTCAGAATTTCTGGCCATGCTTGGAATTAAAGAACAAATAAACTTTCCCTGCCTCGTCTTTTTTAAAATTCATAAAAAAGAAGTCGGGAACGTTGCGGTTGTTGAACTGGGTTGTTTTAATAGCCTCACTTTATATCACGATTTATTCCAGGCCATTAAAAATTATATTCAAGGCGATACATTCCCCAATCGCGGCAATAGCCGTTTGGTTGCAGTGATTAAATCCAGCTCTAAATATATCGCGCTTGAAGCGCTCAAAGGCTTAGTTAACGAGTTGGTTAAAATGATTCTTCGTATATAAGTTAACACTCCGGTTTACCTGCTACACCTTAATAATGCGCATCTATCGGATTCAGGAAAGTGGTTTTCCTGAAAATTTACCTTACAACTGGAACACGCCTCGAGAAGAAGAATAGAGTCACGGAACACCATTACCCTTGACAGGCCCCTCCCCGGGAGATAGCATGCCTCCATCGGGTGCCCACCTGACTTCCTCGCCCAGCCTGGAGCCATTGCGGGTTGGGCGATCTGCTTTCATCTCCCATCATCATGCGACCGTGGCCGCGCTGGCTGCGCCTGGCTCAGGCCCGGGAATATTCCGGCCTCAGCGAGCGGCGGCTAAAGGAACTGGCCCAGGGTCGGGTTGTGGTCGGCTTCCCCGATCCGGACGACCGAAGGGGACGCGTAGGTGAGGGTGTGTGGATATTCGACCGTGAAAGCCTGGATGCCTACCGCATGGCCCAAGCAGGCAGCGACACCATATCCCGCGTGGCGGATAAATTGATGCGAGCCTGATGGGCATTTATCAGAGAAACGGCTACTGGTACGCGCGTTGGCGGCAGGACGGCGGCTTGGTGCGAAGGCCATGGGTCCCGGCATCACCACCCGGGCCCAGGCCGAGGCGGTTTGGCGGGAACTCCAAAAGCGCCGCCTGACTCAGCAACTTGGCCTTATGGAACCTGGCCGCCTGACCTTGGGGGAGTTTTCGCGACAATTCCTGCAAGAGCGCCAGGGGGGCCTGGCCGCTTCCACCCTTGATCGTTACCGGGTGGCCCTAAAGGTTTTGGCCGACCATCTAGGTCAAGGCTATGCCCTCAAGTCCATTACCAGCCGCACGCTGTCCAGGTGGGTCAACCTGCGCCTAAACCAGGGGGTCACTCCGGCAGCAGTCAACGCCGATCTTCGCCACCTCAAGGCGGCTCTGCGCCGGGCGGTCAAATGGGGCCTTCTCGAACGTGCGCCCGAGGTGGAAATGGCCAAGGAGCCGCGTCGCCTGCCGCGGCACATTCCACCAGCCCAGCTCGACCATATCCTATCTCGTGAACACCACCCCGAGCGCCTGCGCCTTTGGGTGTTCCTGGTCTGGACCGGCTGCAGGCGCTCTGAGGCCGCGGCCTTGCAGTGGCAGCACATCACCTGGGGCAAGCGCCCGGCCGCCCGTGTGATTGGCAAGGGCGACCGGGAGCGGGTTGTTCCCTTGCTGCCGCCGGTGGTCGAGGCTCTGGGTAAGCCCCTCGACATGGGCCACGTGTTCGCCAGGGTCCATCCTTCCACAATGACCAAATGGTGGCGAGAACTGGTGGCCCTGGCAGACTGCAAAGGTGTCAGGCTTCACGACCTGCGCCACACCTGCTTTACCTACCTGGCCAGCCGCGGGGCACCCCTCAAGGTGATTCAGGCCATCGCCGGCCATTCTGACATTCGCATCACCATGGGTTATGCCCGGGGCCTGGTTGGCGATATTTACGACGCGATGGCAGAGGCCTTGTATCCCAAAAGTGGCACAGGGCCTTATAAACCTGAATGATTTCAATAGCCATGTCGGTACTTCAAATCCGGTGTACCTTCTGAGTAAGGGGGTAGGTGGGTTCGATTCCCATGCGCTTCCGCCAAGGAAATTCAGGCGGTTAGCTCTCAGGAGCTAACCGCCTTTCTTTTTGGACCGTACAATGTGTGCAACGGTAGTGTGCAATGGTGTTTCGGGGGGCTCCAAGGCGGGTAAAAGCTCGGCCGCTTCGCGGCTGCGGTAATCCAGCGCATGGCTGTAAACGCTCGCCGTGACTGCCGGAGTGCTATGGCCCAGGCGGCCGGCCACCACCGGCAAGGGAATGCCTCCGTCCAGCAGGTGGGTGGCCACGCAATGGCGTAGGTCATACATGCGGATGCCCTTGCCCTCCAGGCCCGCCCGCTTGACCGCAAGCCGCCAGGCCTTGCGAATGTCCTTGATCCGCTTCCCGTCGCCACGGTGGACGATGTAGCGGAAGCCTTGGGCCTGATCCTGCTCATAGCGCCGCCTGGCCTCGCTGAGGAACGCTGCCGCCAGCGGCACGGTCTTGAGTCGGCCTGACTTGCCCTGGGCCAGGGTGATGGTCCCCAGCCGCCAGTCAATCGCATCCCATTGCAGGCTGAACAGCTCCACCTGGCCCGGCCGGTTGCCGGTGGCCCAGGTGACGGCCAAGGCCCAGCGCAGGTGATCCGGGGCCACGGCGATGATCCGGCGGAAATCCTCCAGGGTGGCCATGAAGGGACGCTTCTCGACCCTGGGCTTTTTGAAGCCGGCCCAGGGGTGGACGCTGATGAAGCCCTGCTCCAGGCCCCAGGCCAGGGCCGCGCTCAGGTAGGCCTGGGCCTTGCCAATGGTGTTGGGACCGCGTCCGGTCTGCCTTAGGTTGAGGCGCATCAACTCCAGGTCAGCCCTGGTGAGCGCGTCGGCGGCTTTGTCGGCGAACTCGGCCGCCGGCACGCGCAAGAGATAGGCTATGGTCTGGCGGGTGGAGGGGTGGAGGTCCTTAGCCTGGCCGTACATGAAGACCAGATCGCGCAAGGTGGGCACGCCGCCGGCGGCGGGCAGGAAGGTCCTGCGGCCCAGCTCCCATTCGCGGGCTGCCTGCTCTGCCTTGTCGCCGTATTTCCTGGTCCCGAAGTACTTGCTCTTTTGGAGGCCGTTCTCCCAGTAGACGACGAACCAGCTATCACCGCGGCGATGGATGGACACGGGTTACCGCTCAATGCAAGGTCATGGCGAGGGCTCATCATCGCTTGGCTCGCGCCCAAGCGTCAAGGTCGGCCTGGGTGGTGCGTGAGCGGACCTTGCGCTTGTCGCCCAGCCCCACCAGCAACTTGATCCGCCGTTGAATGGCCGCGCGCTTGTTTTCGAGCTGGTCCAGCTCCAGCAGGAGCCGGCGCAGCTCATCGTCCCGCGCGGCGATGCTCTCGGCGTGCGGTATGGCCACAGTGTCAGACACGGCCACCTTGCGTCTGGTCTAGCAAGCCCTGGACGCTGACCGTGTCCATGAGGATCGGGCGCTCTACAGGTGGCATGACAGACCCTCGCAAAGTTCTTCGAGGCGGTTGTCCGGGATGTGGTACCGGCAGCCGATTGTGGTCAAGTCCTCGGGCTCGGGCAGGAGCCACTGCCAGGCCTCGGGCCTGGCGGTGACCAAGCCGCGGCGGCAGGACCAGAAGACCGGACAGCCGGTCAGGCGGCAGCGGTCCAGGTCGGCAGGCTTGCTCATGCTGCTATCTCCTGGAGGCCCAGGGGCCGGCGGGGGGCATTAGCCGCTTGGGGTTTAACGGTTGTCGTTAAACGGCCAGCGTTATATACTGGCTGCATGATCCGGTCCTTCAAGAACAGCGTGAGTGAGAAGGTGTTCGAGGGTGAAAACCCCCGGCGCTTCGCTGGGCTGGACTTCGATTTGGCCCGGGCGCGACTTGACTACCTGGATTCCGTCGGCGACCTGGGCGACATTCCGGCCATGAAAAGCTTCAGCCTGCACGGCTTGAAGGGAAGCCGGAAAGGACAGTGGGCTATCTCGGTGAACGGTCCTTGGCGCATTTGCTTCAAGTGGCGCGATGGTGAAGCCCTTGAAGTTGAGATCGTCGATTACCATTAAGGAGCAGTGACCATGGCCAGGATCAAAACTCACCCTGGTGTGATCCTCAAGGAAGAATTGGCCGCGCGGGGCCTGAGCGCCAATCGCTTCGCCCTGGCCCTGGGTGTGCCGGCGGGGCGGATTCTGGATATCCTGCACCAGCGACGGGGCATCACGCCGGACACTGCCATCCGGATCGGGGCCTATCTCGGGACCTCTCCTGAGGTTTGGCTCAACATGCAGGTCAAGCACGACCTGTCCAAGGTGGAGCAGGAGCGGGGGGCGACCATCCGGAGCGAGGTCCGCACCACCGCCACGGTCTGAGCGAGCGCCAGCCCTCCCTTTCTCTGTCTTCTTCAACATCCGGGCGTGCCCCCAACCCCATTGCCGTTTCATGACTCGAACCCCGGAAGGAAGCCCGGCCTGCTCCGTTTTGCCCGGCCGGGGCGGGGGTGGGGCTCTTTTGGGGGAGGTGTAATGCCTTGGCTGAGCGAACCCTGGACCACGGGCGGCACGGAGCTGGGGCACGCCGGGCGCCGATCATGAGCGCCGGCCTCAGGGGAGGTAGAGACGGGTTGAGCTGTCAAGGATTCCTTGACACCTGGTTTGGGCTCGAAGCTTTTGCAGGGATGCTCGGGGTTAGGCCACTGGCCGCGGTGGCCATCCCAGGGCTTAGCCTGGCAGGGGCCGAAGCACTGGGGCGCGCCCACTCCCTGGCGTAGGTAGCGGCAGTTACGGCAGCGGACCAGTTCCATGCTCCGCGCCTACTCGAAAAGGGAACCCGCGGCTGGGCGGGCGGTTGTGGCAAAAGCCGCGCCGTCCGCCCAACCACGGGTTGGGGGGCTTTGAGGAAGCCAGGCCGGCCGGGGATCGGCCAGCTCCAGCTGGTAGCCGTTGCGTTGGGCAGTGGGTCCGTGACAGGCGGCCACGCGCACCATACCCAAAACCTCGGCGCCGGGCAAGGTGGAAGTCCACGGCACATCTTCCATGAGCCGGCCACGGCCACCACGCCAGTACTCAGACTCGATCCAGGCCAGGACCGAGGTGAAATTGTGGGCGCTGCGCCCCTGGCGCAATTGGATCCATTCGCCGGCGTTGATCGGCCCGGACACAGCCCAATCGGTTTGGATGCCCAGCAGGATGGCCAGGGCCCAGGGTGCGGGCACTTCCAGCGCGCGACCGCTCACGGCTAGCCCTCGTAGCCCAGGGGCGGCATGGGGGTCTGCATGCCCATGGTGGCCGGCGAGGCAGCGGCCGCCCGGGCAGCGCAGTCCTGGCAGCGGAACCGCTCCGGCTGGGCTGGGTCCTGCCGCCAGGAAGGCGGCGGCTCCTGGGTGCGGCTCCAGACTGCCACCCCGCAGCCCACGCACAGGAAGCGATGCTCGCCGCCTTCAAGGCGGGCGATGGTCCGGCGCAGGCGGTCGTTCTCGGCCTGGGCCTGGTGAACCTGATCCAGCAAGTGCTTGGCCACCTGCAGGCGGCGATCCGGAATATCCTGGAGGTTAGGCCAAACCATGGGGAGCCTCCTGGTCGGCCCGGGCCAGGACCTGGCCGGCGGTGGCGCGGCCACCATGGACCAGGCGTAGGCGGTCGAGGTAATCCAGGTCACCGCCGATGCCGCGCCGGCGGCATATGATGCCCACGGCCAGGGCGCAAGCCTTGGCGGTGCGACGAATATCAAACGAGATGATCGGTGTGGGATTGGTGTCCATGGGTTTCATGGTCCCTTCCTCCCGGCGGGGGCAGCTCGCCAAGCTCCCGCGCCTGTCGGCACAGGTTGTTAGATCAACTCCTCCAGGGCCCGTCGCCAGGCGACCGCGGCCCGGATCAATTCATCGCATTCGGTCAGACAACGCCGGGCCTCGGCCCGGTCAATGCGACCGTCTTCCAGGGCCTTGCAGGCCTCCAGGGCGTTTTCGCCGGCTTCCTTGCTGATGCGGCCCAGATGGGACAAGGCGTCCCTGGCGGTAGGCTCGGCTTGGGGCAAGGGGATGGCCACGTGGTCAAGGTCCTCGGCCACCTTGGCCAGGGAGCGGCAGTCGCCGGTGAGCCGCATGATCTTGACCCAATCCAGCAGACCCAACTTGTGATTGGTGCGGCCCTCGCCTTCATTGGGGTTCAACTCGCTG
This sequence comes from Pseudomonadota bacterium, assembly GCA_043805555.1. Taxonomy (GTDB): domain Bacteria; phylum Desulfobacterota; class Desulfarculia; order Desulfarculales; family Desulfarculaceae; genus JACRDC01. Next base: position 1,175 of record JAZDHW010000193.1, on the reverse strand, counting down.
TAGAGGGTGCTGGGGCTCTTGCCCAGGTACTCGGCCACGCCCTTCACGCCTTCGCGTCAGCCCTGCACCGCGGCCTGAACCAGCTCCAGGAGGGTCATGGGGCGTTGCATGCTCATGGCAAAAGCTCCCTCGGTTTTCCGTTTATGCATGGCGTTGAAGCACCGCATTCTGTGACCATGGCCCGGTGTGACCGGTATTGCCCGGAGATATAAAGGTGGTGTAACGTGCCAGGCATGGAGTGCTTAGGCAGCCTGTTGCGGGCTGGCCCCGCGCTCGGCCTGGCGCGCCAGCTCCAGCATCTTGGTGCGGATGGCGTCACTGAGGAAGCGGAAGCCCTGGTTTTTGGCGTAGGCCTCGATCTCGGCCCGCTCGGACTCGGTGAGCTTGATGGTGTAGGGGTTCTGTTGCTTCTGCATGACCGCCTCCTTGAAGGTGGAATGAATATATACGCGTTTTGCTAATTTTGACAAGCCCAAAATTAGCGGTTTGGCAATTTAGTGCAGTCGCCGCAGTTTTTGGAATTACTTGAAAGACTTAAAGCCGCTATGGGCGTTAGTACCCAGAAGGCGGTGGCTGAGATATTAGGGATTCCTGAATCTCAACTAACGGACGTCAAGAAGACTGCGGAAGGCAAGCCTAGAGCTGGGGGTTCCCGCCGCATTCCATGGCAGGCCATAATTGACTGGGCGCTAGACGCGGGCGTTTCAGTTGACTGGCTGCTTACCGGTGTCGATCCCCGCGACTCAATTCCCCAGCAGGAAGAAGCCGTTCTCGGGCATGCTCCACAGTGGTTCTCCGAATTGGGGCCCCGCCTAGCCGCCCTGGACGAAACATCCCAGCTAGCGATCAAGGGGGCCCTTGAAGGAATGCTAGGCCCTCTCGAAGCCAAGAGGCTAAATGAGACGCTCACCAAGCCACCGCCCCGGAAAGCGGCTGCGGGACCGGCGAGGGCAAGGCGGAGGTAGCAGCACCAGCCATCAACGGGGGGAACATCATCAGCATGCATGCGGTGAGGGTAGGCCGGTCCCTAGCGGTGCCGGATACTGCTTTGCCTCAGCTGATGCATCAACACGGCTTCATCATCTGGCAAAGCCAAGGCTTTACTAGGCTCCTGGGACACCACAAGATGGCAACCATCGGCCGAAGCGTCCTGCGCTTCGTGGCGCCGGAGTACG
>JAZDHW010000192.1:0-15228 GCA_043805555.1 Pseudomonadota bacterium | reverse complement strand
TTGGCGGAAGCGCATGGGAATCGAACCCACCTACCCCCTTACTCAGAAGGTACACCGGATTTGAAGTCCGGGAGCCCCACCAGTGAGCTATCCGCTTCCGCTGGTATTTCTAACACCAGCCAGTGGAAACGTCAATGGCCGCCGGGGCTTGCGCTGCGGGCCAGACGCTGGCGGGCCAGTTCGATGGCCTCGGCCCGGTTGCGCACCCGGCCATCGAGCTGGGCTGCGCGCAAAAAGGTCAGCAGCCGGCCCACCTGGGGGCCGGGCGTGAGATTCAGGGCGGTCATGAGCTGACGGCCGTCCACCAGGGGCGGGGCGGCCAGGGCCGCGGCCAGTTCGCTCTCATTCAGCTCCACCACCCGCTGCCACAGGGCCATGAGGCGCGCCTCGGCCTCGGGCGGGCGCAGGGGCCCCCGGCCGGCCAGGGTGTCGGCCAGGGCCAGCAGGAACAGGCCGGCCAGGTCCTCGCCCACGGCGGCCAGCAGCCGGCGCACCGGTTTGGGGCCCAGGCCCTGGCGCTGCTCGGCTCCCATGAGGTGGAAGGGACGCATGTGCCCGGCCACCAGGCGGGCCACCCAGGCCGCGTCGGCCTTGGCCAGGCCCAGGCCGCGCACTGCGCGCTCGGCCAGGCGCGCGCCCACCAGGTCATGGCGGTGAAAGCTGTGCCAACCGGGCTCGGCCTCGGGCCGGCGGGTGGCCGGCTTGCCCAGGTCGTGCAGCAGGGCGGCGGTCAGCAGCAGGGCGCGGCGCTTGTCCGGGGCCAGGTAGGCCGCGGCCCCGGCCGCCAGGGGTGCGGGCGGGGCCGGCCGGCCCTGGGCCAGGCGCATGAGGTGCAGGCAGGCGGCCAGGTTGTGACGCAGCACGTCCAGGTGGTGATAGGGGTTCTGCCAGACCCCCCGGCCGGCGGCCAGGGCCGGAACCAGCCGGGTGAGCACCTGGGCCCGCTCCATGGCCATGATGGCCTGGGGCGCGCGCGCGCCGGACATGAGCTTCAGCCATTCCTGGCCCACGCGTTCGCGCGCCACCCGGAACAGGCCGGGGCCGGCGGCGGCCAGGCGCTCCAGCAGGCCGGGGCCCAGGCGCAGGCCGTGGCTGGCCATGAAGCGAAAGGCCCTGAGCACTCGCAGGGGGTCGTCGTCCAGGCTGGTGGGGCCGGCCAGGCGCAGGCGGCCGGCGGCCAGGTCGGCCCGGCCGGCAGTGGGGTCGATCAGCGCCGGCCGGCCGGCCAGGAGCGAATCCAATGGCGCGGCCAGGGCGTTGACGCTGAAATCGCGCAGGCGCAGGTCGGCCAGGATATCGGCGGCACGCAGGCCCACCAGGTCCAGGTAGCGGCCCTCGGCCAGGGGCAGGCGGCCGGTGGCCTGGGCGGCCTTGAGCACCACGAAGCGCCGACCCAGGGCGCTGCCCAGGGCCTGGCCCAGGGCCAGGGCGTCGCCGTCCACGGTCAGGTCCAGGTCCGGGGAGTCGCGGCCCAGGAGCAGGTCGCGCAGGGTGCCGCCGGTGAGCCAGACCGATTGGCCCCGGCGGCGGGCCAGGCGCTGCAAGGCGTTCAGGGCGGTCTGGGCGGGTTGGATTGCCGGGCGGGACCAGAGCTGGTCCAGGTCCACTAGGATTGGCTGCCCGCAGGATAGATGAGCAGGGTCTCGCCCTTCCAGAGCAGGCGGCGCTCGCCCAACTGGGAGGCGTTCCAGCGCACGATGTCGTCCACCGAAACCCGGTAGCGCCGGGCCAGGCCCATGAGGGTCTCTCCGGAGCGGACCAGGTGGTTGACCTTGCGGGGGCCGGGCTCGTGGCGCGCGCCGGACTTGACCGCCGGCCGGCTCTCGTGCTTGGTCTCGGCCTTGGGCTCGGTGCGCTCCTCGCGGCGGGGCTCGGGCTTGGGCCCGGCGGCCAACTGGGGGCGCTGCTCGATCAGGTTCAGGCGCTTTTCCAACGCGGCCAGGCGGCGGTCGGCGGCCACGCCCTTTTCCTGGCGCTCCAGCTCGGCGTCCAGGGACTTGATCTGCTTTTGCAGGGCGGTCTGCTGCTTGTGCAGGTCGGTTTCCAGGCTCTCCAGGCGGGCGTTCAGGGCCTTGTTCTCGGCCGAGTCGGCGGCGCTGGCGGCCGGGGCCGGGGCCGGGGCCAGTTGGCCCACCAGGGCCTCCAGGCGTTGCAGCCGGGTCTCCTGCTGGGCCAGGGCCGCGATGGCCGGGCCGGGAGCGGCCGGGGCGGCCGGGGCGGGGGCCGGGGTTTTGGCGGTCTTTTCCAGGGCCTCGATGCGGGCCAATAGCTTGGCCTCGATGGCCGGGGCGGGCGCGGCGGCCGGGGCGGGGGCCGGGTTCTTGGCGGCCTTTTCCAGGGCCTCGACCCGGGCCAATAGCTTGGCGTCAATGGCCGGGGCGGCCGGGGCGGGATCTGACTTGAGGGCCTTTTCCAGGCTGTCCAGGCGCTGGTTCAGGGGGCCCAGGTCCACCGCCGCGCCGCCGGGGCGCCGGGACAACTGCTGGATGGATTTCTCCATCTCGTCCAGGCGGCGGTCCTGGCTGGCGTCGGCCGCGCCCAGGTTGGCGCCGCCGCCCTTGCCCCGGCTGGCCTGCAGGGCTTCCACCTGCTTGCGCAGGGCCCCCACCTCGCGGCTCAGCTCCACCTGTTCGGCCAGAACCTTCTCACTGGCGGCCAGGGCTCGTTCGATCATGGTGCCGGGCGGCATGACCGGCTGGGCGGACTCGGGCTCCGGGCCCATGGCGCTGGTGGCCCAGACCGTGAGCAGGTAGAGCACGGCCACGAAAATCAGCAACGCCACCATGATCTCCAGCGGAGACAGGCGGAAGTTGCGCCGCCCACCGGAGGTGGTGGCCGGAACCTGCTTGTTGGTCACGCCCTTGGCCATGTTTGGTCTTTTTTTGCGCTACTGGCTAGCCGGCCGGACGACGCCGGAGGCGGTCCTCATCGCTTGACTGGCCGGGCCTCCAAGCATATCCTTGAACGTCCCTGACGGCAAGTCCTTAGCCGCGCGCAGCAATCTGGGAGAAGCCATGACGAGCTACAAAACCCTCCTGGTCGAGGACCGGGGTCCGATCCGGCTCATCACCCTCAACCAGCCCCAGGCCTTCAACCCCCTGGACCCGGTCAGCGGGCCCGAACTCATCGCGGCCCTGGAGGCGGCCGACCGCGAGACCGCGGTGCGCGCCCTGGTGCTCACCGGCGCGGGCAAGGCCTATGCCGCCGGCGGCAACGTGCGCTTCATGGCCGACATCCTGGCCCGGGGCGACAAGCCCGGCCCCTGGTTCAGCGATGTGGGCGCGGTGCTTAACCGCAGCGTCATCACCCTGCGCCGGCTGACGAAACCGGTGGTATGCGCGCTCAACGGCGTGGCGGCCGGCGGCGGCCTGGGCTGGTGCCTGGGCTGCGACCTGGTGGTGGCCGCCCGGGGCGCCCGCCTGGACCCCGGCTACATCCGCATCGCGGTCTGCCCGGACGGCGGGGCCAGCGCGCTGGTCACCCGGCTCATCGGCCACAAGCGGGCCAGCGAGTTCTTCCTGCTGGGCCGGGTGCTCACCGCCGACGAGGCGTTTGCCTGGGGCATGGTCAACCGGGTGGTGGCCGACGATCATGTCCTGGACGAGGCCCTGGCCATGGCCGGCCAACTGGCCCAATCCCCGCGCCAGGCCCTGGCCGCCACCAAGGCCCTCTTGAACCAGGCCGTGCTGGGCGACCTGGAGACCATCCTGGAGGAGGAGCGCCGGGCCATCATGGCCCTGGCCGACCAGCCCGACTTTGCCGAGGGCATCCAGGCCTTCTTCGAGCGGCGCAAGCCCGAATTCACCTAGAAATGGCCAGCCGCCGGAGGCCGGCCTTGACGAGGCTGTCCAGCGCCAAAAAACACGGGCGGGGATAAACCCCGCCCCTACGAAAAAATAGACTGGCTTTGCCTTGGATTTCGTAGGGGCGGGGTTTATCCCCGCCCTTTTTCATTTCACATTAGGCCACTACGGGAGCGGGTGAGGCTTGTGCCCGGTCCGGAAACTGACTCATCCGGCCGACCGCCGGAGGGCTAGTGGGCTCAGGAGAAGCCGCCCGAGCCGCAGGAGCCGCCGCCGGAGCCGCTCAGGCTGCCCAGGCCGCCGCTGCTGGCGCCGGCCCCGGAGGAGAAGCAGGACAGCTCGCGCTTGACCTCTGGGGCGTCGCACTGGGGGCAATGGGGCGGGGCGTCTTCGCCCACGAAATGCAGGTATTCAAAGCAGTGCCCGCACTTTTGGCACGTGTATTCGTAGATGGGCATGGCTGACCTCCCCAGGCATCGGTATTGCCCATAAACATTAGTCGCTCCGGCGGGGTTGTCAAGGGTGCGGGCTCGCGCCGCGGCCGGGGCCTGGGGCATAATGAAACCCATGACCAGCCACCTCTGGCAGACAGGGCAGGTCACCTGCCACGCCGCGGACGGCGCGCCCCTGCCCTGCCTTGGCAGCGGACAGGACGCCGAGCTCCGGGTGGGCGAGCCCTGGCCCGCGCCGCGCTTTGCGACCGAGGGCGAGGTGGCGCGCGACCGGCTCACCGGCCTGGTCTGGCTGCGCAGCGCCGACGCGGCCAACGGCCTGGTCACCTGGGACGGGGCCCTGGCCGCGGTGGCCGGGCTCAACCAACGCCGTGCGGCCGGGCGCGGCGACTGGCGGCTGCCCAATCTCAACGAGCTGGAGTCGCTGGTGGACACCTCCCGGCACAGCCCGGCCCTGCCGGCCGGGCATCCCTTCCTGGCTGTGCGCGAGACCTACTGGTCGGCCACCACCAGCCTCTATGAGCCGGCCTGGGCCTGGGCCCTGTACCTGGCCAAGGGGGCCTGCGGAGTGGGGCAGAAGAAAGACCCCCACTTCTGGGCCTGGGCGGTGAGCGGGGGGCTGGTGGAGGCTAAATAATCACCGGCGGCGCGCCGCCGCCAGGGCTCCGGCCGGGCTCGCCAGGGTTGTGGGCGTCGCCTGAATCGCCGGGTGCGGCCTTTTCGGGCGGCCGCGCCAGGATGGCCTTTTCCACCCGGGCCTTCATGTCCGGGTTGTGGTAGGCCAGGGCCTGCAGGGGCACCACCGCCCGGCAGACGGCCTCGGTGACCAGCTCGTCGGTCTGCTCCCGGCTCTGGCAGATGTAGCTGCCCAGCTCCAGAAGCTCGCCCAACAGGGCCTCGGTGTAGCGCCGGTGGACGGGGTTGCCGGGGTCGTAATCCTGGGGGTTCTGAAAGGGCCGGGCCGGCCCTGGGGCCGGGGCCGGGGCCGGACGCAGGTAACGCGCTTTGTAGGTCTCCACCGCCACGTTGCCGTGCAGGTCGGAGGGGCTGTGGAGGCCGTGGTCCGCGCCCAGCAGGCGGTCGAACTGCACCGCCAGCCAGTCGTCATAGCGCGCGCCCAGGGCGTCGGCCTCCTGGCGGGCCCGGTTGAAATGATCCCATTCGGGGTGTTGCCAGCGGGGCTGGAAGACCGGGAAGTAGGTGCCCAGCAGGCCCAGGCGCGCCCGGCGCACGCGGTCCCACTGACGGCACACCTCCTTGGTGCGCTCCAGCCAGGGCAGATGGCGGTAGTCCGGGTGCACCCGGTTGACCAGCCGCTCCTCAAGCTCCTGCTGGGCGGGGCTCAAGGGCGGAGGCGGGGGATCCAGTGAGATGCCATAGAACTCGGTCACGGCCGCACCAGTGTCACTGCGCCATAAGCCGGAGGGTAGGCCCAGGTATCCCATCGGTCTAATAGAGTAATCCCATTTAAAATCTACCCCGGAGAATCACCGCAACCCTATCACACCGCCACAAGCGGAACAACCGGGTTGGCCCCAGGTTACGGCCCGGAAGGGGCGCGCGGCAGCAACAAGGCGCAGGCTGCCACACCGGCCACCGCCAGCACCGCGTCCTCGCCCATGCCCATGCTCACGGCGGCGAAGGCGCCGATCAGCGCCCAGGCCACCGGGATGAGCAGCAGGATGAGCGGCACCGGCCGCCGGGTCAGGAGCAGCAGGCCGAAGGTGAAGATCGTCGTGGGGCAGGGCGTCAGGCCCACCAGGGGCTGGTTTGGCCAGGGGTGGCCCAGGGCCCAGCCCAGCAGGGGGTAGAGCGCCAGGGCGTAGACGATGATGACGCTCCCGGTCCAGCCCCGGCCGTCGCGGCGGGGGCCGAAACCCGGTCCGCGGCCGCGGCCGGGCCACAGCGCCCAGATGGCGAAGCCCGCGGCCTGGATCATGAACAGCACCCCAAAAACCCGGGCCAGGGGGTTGATGGGCGCGAAGAAATGCCAGTGGTAGCCCAGGCCGCTGGCCAGCCAGAAGGCGGCCAGGATGAGCGCGCAGGCCCGGCCGGCCAGGGCCCCGCCGCCCCAGGCCAGCACCCAGGCCAGCACCGCCAGGGCGTAGGCCAGCCATTGGGCCGGGTACACGGCCAGGTTGTAGGCCGCGAACACGGCCAGGAACTGCTCGGCGCTGAAAGGCAAGGGCATGGGGCCTCCCGATCTTGCTGGAGGCCCATTTAACACGAAGCCGCCGCCGGGGCAAGCCTTCCGGAGCGCGCCACCCAGCGGCCCCGGCTCAAGCCGGCCGCTCAGAACTCGATTACTTCTTCTCCGCCGAACGAGGCCATTATCGAAAGCAGGTTCTTGAACTCCTGGCAGGCGCCCTTGATGACATCCTCATTGCCGAGCAAGGTCGCCACGTCATCGATCTCCTGCTGCACCCCCGCGAGCATGTTGCTTACCCTGAGACCAGGAATCTTCTTGCCCTCCCGATCCTCCCGATAGGTCAGCACATAGTCCATCGCCTTGTAACGATTAACGAGGTCTTTCTCGATATCGGTCAGCTCCACCCGGCATTCCAGGGCGAAGCTCACGCCCTTGTGACCACCGAGCAACCCCTTCTTATCCCTCTGCCCGCGCTTGATTATCAGTTTCATGGCTCCCTCCTCATACCGATCCCTTGCCCTTGCAGACCCCGCACTTGACCACCCCGGAACCGTCGCAGTGGCTGCATGGTTTGGTCCCCCCCGGAATGAAGCCTCCGTCACCGGTCCTGCCCTTGCCCTTGCATCGAGGACAGGGGACTCCCCCTTTTCCGCCGCAGATGTTGCATTTGGCCATGACTTCTCCAGATAGAAAAAGCCCCTTCCCCGGCCAGCAGCCGCGGAAGGGGCGCGCGTGGCCCCGCTAAAATATCCCTTGTGCTTTTCTACTTCCCCGGCCGACCAGTTGTCAAGCCGCTGCCGCTGCCTCTCAGCCGTCTTTGCGGCTCCAGTCATAGGGGATGTGGCTGGTGTGGGCGTCCAGGCGGTGCTCGTCCGGGTCGCGGTAGTCGTAGGGCCTGGTCACGGTGTTGACGATCAGCGCCTCCTCGGTGCTGACGCACTTCCAGCCGTGGTAGACCAGGGGCGGAATCTGCACCAACAGCGGCCGGTGCGCGCCCAGGAAGAACTCATTCAGCCGGCCGTAGGTGGCCGAGTCGGCGCGGTCGTCGTACAGGGCCAGCTTGATCATGCCGTGCACGCAGACCACGTGGTCGGTCTGGAGCTTGTGCAGGTGCCAGGCCTTGACCACGCCGGGCAGGGTGGTGGTCAGGTAGACCTGGCCGAAGCCCATGAAGATGTCGTCGTCGGCGCGCAGCATCTCCATCAGCCGGCCGCGCTCGTCCGGGATGACCTTCAGCTCCTTGACCCTCACGCCCGCGATCAGATCCACTGCCGCCTCCTCCCCAGCCTGGCGCGCCGGACATCGCTGGCAACGTCCGCCCCGCCGGGGCGGCCCTCACCGCGCCCCAAACCTATCACGCCGGCCCGCCCCCGCGCCAGCCGCCGGGCGGGTTTTCCGGCCGCGGGCCAATGTTAGGCTGTACCCGGCGTCCCTGCGTACTATAATGATTCTCAACAGCCTTGCCGCAGCGCCTGCCCGCCGGAGTGACCCTTTGTTACTGACCAAGCCCGAACACCTGCTTTTCCTGTGCAAGACCCCCCTGTACCAGGTCGCCGAAGGCGGGCGGCACGTCATTTTCAAGCCGCCGGGCAAGTTCCTGCACGACGTGGACCTCCATGGCCGCGGCACCCCGCCCACCCTTTACCTGGACCCCAAGGACCGGCCCAAGGCCCAGTTGGAGGTGCAGGAGGCCTTGAACCGCCAGGTGCTCTCCCGGCTGGAGGCCGGCGACCTGCTGGGCACCCGCGACGCCCTACAGGAAGTGCTGGAGGTCTCCCTGGCCGAGCCCAACCCGGCCAGCCTGCGCGAGGTGGGGCGCACCGCCGAGCAGGTGACGGTGGCCCTGCAGGAGGAGGCCGGCACGGCCCAGGCCATGGCCCGGCTGAGCTTCACCAACTACGGCACCGCCCTGCATTCGGTCAACGTGATGCTCTTGGCCCTGGCCTTCAGCATGGCGGCCAAGCTCAGCCTGCCCCAGCGCCAGAGCCTGGCCAGCGCGGCGCTGTTGCACGACGTGGGCAAGGTGGACGTGGACCAGGACATCCTGGACGCCCCCCGCCGCCTGACTGACGACGAGTTCAAAGAGATCCGCCGCCACGCCACCCTGGGCTACCGCATCCTGCTCAAGGCGGAGTTCCGCGACAAGGCCATCCCCCTGGCCGCCTACCACCACCACGAGCGCCTGGATGGCAGCGGCTATCCCCAGGGCCTCAGCGACATCAGCCCGGCCGGGCGGGTGGTGGCCATCATCGACTGCTACGAGGCCCTGACCAACGACAACCGCCCCTACCGCCAAGCCATGGACCCCTTCGCGGCGCTGAAGATCGTGCGCGCCGACACCGACGCCGGCAAGTTCGACCGCCGCGTCTTCGACCGTTTCATCAGCGGCTTGCTCTAGGTTCTCGGCCGGGCAAGAGCGCGACTTCACCCCACCAAGCTGGCGCTTGGTGGGGGCCCCGTGTTTTGCCCGGCCTCGCGGGCGCTGACGCGCCCGGGAGGCCATCCATGGCCCGCTAGCCAAGGCGTGCGCCAAGCCGAATATTAAGTCCGGATTCAGGCGCGGCGGCTCAGGCCGCGGCCAGGCCGGCGGCGATGCCCTCCACCACCAGGCGGGCGGCGGCCAGGGGATCGGCGGCCTGGCGGATGGGCCGGCCCACCACGATGTGGCTGGCCCCGGCGTTCATGGCCATCTCCGGGGTGACGATGCGCTTCTGGTCGTCCATGCCGGTGCCCAGCTTGGCCGCCGGCCGGATGCCGGGGCAGACCACCAGGGCCGCCGGCCCCAGGGCCGCGCGCACCGCCGCGGCCTCCTGGCCCGAGCAGACCACGCCGTGGCAGCCGGCGGCCAGCGCCAACTGCGCCCGGCGCAGCACCAGGGCGCGGGGGTCGGTCAGCTCGGCCGGATAGCCCATGGCGGCCAGGTCCTCGGCGCCCAGGCTGGTCAGCACCGTCACCCCCAGCAGGCGGGTGCGGCCCAGGTCCAGGCCGCTGAAGATGTCGGCCTGATCGGCGTGGCAGGTCATCAGGTCCACCTGGTGGCGGGCGGCGGCCTTGGCCGCGGCGCGCATGGTGGCCGGGATGTCGTGCAGCTTCAGGTCCAGGAAGATGGCCTTGGCCCCGGCCCGCCTGAGCTGGGCCAGCACCGCCGGGCCCTCGGCCACGAATAGCTCCAGGCCCACCTTGAACACCCCCACCTCGCCGGCCAACAGCCGCACCAGGCCCTCGGCCTCCTGGGCGTCGTCCACGTCCAGGGCGAAGATCAAACGGTCGCGCGCGTTCATCCCGTCCACTCCCTCACAGCCCCAGGGCCGCGTATTCGCCGATCATGGTTTGCCAGGCCGGGTCGCCGGCCAGGCTGTGCACCCGCTCGCGGCCCACGATGAGGTGGTCCACCAGGTCCAGGCCCACCCCCCGGCAGGCGAAGTATAGCCGGCGGGTCAGGTCCAGGTCGTCCCGGCTGGGGCGGGGGTCGCCGCCGGGGTGGTTGTGGGCGCAGAGGATGGCCGCCGCGCCGCCGGCCAGGGCCCGGCCCACCACCTCGCGGGGATAGACCGCCGCCTCGCCCAGGGTGCCGGCGAAAAGGTCCTCGCTGGCCAGCACCCGCCGGGCCTGGTCCAGCAGGAAGACCCGGAAGACCTCGCGCGGCAATGGCCCCAGGGTCCAGAGCAGGAACTCGCTCAGCTCGTGCAGCTCGGCCGGGTTGCCGCTAAGGAGCCTGTCCTCCAGGTAGCGCCGGGCCACGGCCGGGATGAGCTTCAGGCCCAGGATGTTTTTGGGGCCGACGCCCTCGATGGCCGCCAACTCGGCCGGCGCGGCCTCCAGCACCGCTCGCAGGCCGCCCAGGCGCTTCATCAGCTCCCGGGCCTGCTGCTTGCAATCCCGGCGCGGGGTGGCCAGGGTGAGCAGCAGCTCCAGGGCCTCCTCGTCGGTGAACTTGGCCAGGCCGTGGGTCAGGAACTTCTCGCGCAGGCGCTGGCGGTGGCCCTGGCCGGGATGGGCGGCCGGCGGGTCCGGCGCGGCGGGCGCGGCCGGGGCCTCCGGCCCTGGGGCGCTCTTGGCCGCCTTCACGCCCATACGCCGGGGATAGGCCGGTTGCAGGAAGGGCAGTTGCCGTTGTTGAGATCCAGGCCGGTGACCAGGAACCCGCGCCGGCCCACCACGATGCGCCCGCAGGAGGGGCAGGCGGTGGACTCGGAGTTGTGGCCGGGCGCGTTGCCGGCATAGACGAAGTGCAGCCCGGCCTGGCGGCCGATCTCCACCGCCTTCTCCAGGCTCCTGACCGGGGTGGGCGGCGGGCCGGTCGCCTCGTATTGATAGCGCGGGGTGTAGGCGCTCACGTGCCAGGGCACGTCCGGGCCCAGGCTGCGCACCAGGAACTCGGTCAGGTCCTTCAGCTCGCCGGGGTCGTCGTTCTTGCCGGGGATGAGCAGGGTGGTCACCTCCAGCCAGATGCCGGCCGCGCGCATGGCCGCCAGGGTGTCCAGCACCGGCTGCAGACGGGCCTTGCACTCGTGCCTGTAAAAGCTGTCGTTGAACGACTTCAGGTCGATGTTGGCCGCGTGCAACAGCCCCCGGCAGGCATCCACGCATTCTTGCGACTCGTAGCCGTTGCTCACGAAGACGTTTCTGAGCCCGGCCTCCACCGCCAGGTCCATGCAGGCGCGGGCGTATTCGAAATAGATGGTCGGCTCGGTGTAGGTGTAGCTGATGGAGGCGCAGCCCTGGCCCCGGGCCTCGGCCACGATCTGGCGCGGCTCGATCAGCTCCCCGTGGGGCCCTCCGCCGGGGATTTCGCCCGCGGCCTGGCGGGGGTGCTGGCTGATGTTCCAGTTCTGGCAGAAGCCGCACTGGAAGTTGCAGCCCAGGGTGGCGATGGAGTAGCTCCGGCTGCCGGGCAGGAAATGAAACAGCGGCTTTTTCTCTATGGGGTCGGGATTGCCGGCGATGGGCTTGCCCCAGACCAAGGTGTAGAGGGCGCCGCCGGTGTTCTCGCGCACCCGGCACAGCCCGCGCTCGCCGTCGGGGATCAGGCAGCCGTGGGCGCAAAGATGGCAGCGCACCCGCGACCGGTCCAGCTTTTCATACAACATGGCCTCGTGCATGGGCACCTCCCGCCGTTGCGGCTTTCATGGGTCAGCATAGGGCAGCGGCCCGCGGCCGGTCAAGCCGCGGCGCGCCCAGGCCTTGACCAAGCCGGCCCCAGAGGTTAAGTTGCCGTAAGGTCACCGCCTCAGAGCCTGACTTGCATCCCGGCACCCATGCACCGAGGCCGCCCATGAACTCCGCCGACCTGGAGCTGTTCAGCGATTTCCGACCAGCCTGGCCGGCCTTCGGGGTTTATATCTTCGGGGTCGTGGTCTTCCTGGCCGGCCCCATGGTAAACCCCGAGGCGGTCATCTCCCCGGCCCTGGGGCAGCTCCTGGCCAGCCTGTTCGTGGCCTTCATCCTCATCCGCCGCCTGGGCTGCCGCTACCGGGTGCAGGCCGAGCAGGTGGTGGCCGAGATCACCCTGCCCTTTCGCAAGACCACCCGCGCCGTCATCGCCGACATCCGGCGCATCGACCTGCGCCGGGGGGCCACCCAGCGCCTGCTGGGCGTGGCCCACGTGCACCTGTACGTGGAGGGCCAGGACCACCCGGCGGTGAAGCTTTTCGGCGTGCCCCGGCCCGAGGCCTTCCGGCAACTGCTCATCGACCTGGGCGCGACGGACGAGCGGGTCTACGGGGCCTGGCGCAAATGAGCCCGGCCGCGGCCGAGGGCGCCAACGCCTGGCAGGAGACGAACGTGCGCTTCTATGCCGGCGGCCGGGCCGATGAAACCCCGCGCGAGCTTTTTTGGCAGGGCTCCTGGCAGCCGGTGCGGCTCATAGCCGAGGAGCAGAACGCCCCGGCCGGGGCCGGCGAGCCCCCCTGGCGGCAGTTCCGCCTGACCCTGCCCGCCGGCGGGCGGGTGGTGTTGCGCGGCCGCGGCGGGGCCTGGCAGGCTAAAAACTTGACCGCTTTCGGGCCGGGGTGCTAATTTTTAGGATATGCCCGCTCCCGCTGAGGCGCGCGCCGGCCAAGGTGCGCGGCCCTGTGAAGACTGACGAATTCGACGTTGCAAGGAGGACTGGCAATGGTGGCTCTGGTCGGTGGCCTGGTGGCCCTGGTGTTGGGCGTTATCGGCCTGTTCGGATGGTGGGGAGATTTCGTGCGCCTGTTCAAGGGCGCGGTGCCCATGGTGCTTATCCTGACCGGCGCCCTGGCCGCCTACCTGGGCTCGGAGGAAATCAAGGACAAGCGCCGGGCCGAGATGGAGGCCGCGCGCGAACCCTTCACCCCCAGCGTCGACGAGGCTGACCGCTACAAGAAGGAAGTGGCCGAACTCAAGGCCAAGCTGGCGGCCATGGAGGCCGATCAGCCCGCGGCCGAGACCCCGGCCGAGGACAAGCCGGCCTAGCCGCCTTTTCCGGCCCCACCCCCAACCGGCGATCAAGGGCGGGCGCAGCCATGCGTCCGCCCTTGCCATGCCCGGCCCTTTTCTTGCATAAATCATAGAAACGTCGCCGGCCCGGCATATTTTGTCATTGGCCCCGGCCGGCCGCTTGTGTCATTGTTGGTTTGGATGGTCTGGGAATTGCCCGGCCCAGGAGGAAAACATGCTGCACCCCCATCCCTGGCGCCGCCGGCGCCCCTTGGCCGCCACCCTGGGCGGCGTGGGGGCGGTGTCGGCCGGGGCGGCCCTGGCCGGGCCGGCCCTGAGCTGGGGGCTGGGGCCGGGTGCGGCGGTGCTGGCCTGGCAATTGGGCATCCTGCTCACGGGGCTCAGCCTGGTGGGCCTGGTGGCGGCCTGGCGCTACAGCGGCCAGCGGGCCTTGAAGCGGGTGGGGCGCGAGCGCGAGGCCCTGGCCATGCGCCAGGTCAACATCATCCGCGACGTGGTGCTGGCCTTTGCCCAGCGCCACGGCCGCCTGCCCGCCGATCTACTGGAGGCCGGGCTCAAGGAGAGCCTGCTCATCAACCCCTGGGGCCGGCCCTACGGCTACCACATCCAGGGCGGCGAGTTCGCCATCACCACCGAGATGCCGGCCTACCTCTACGACTACTTCACCCTGGAGCGGGCCTGGCTGGACGGCCCCGGCCGCAACCTGCTCTCCTGGGACGGCCCCGGCCAGACCCGCGGCGCTTGGCAATAAGCCCGCACCCACCACGCGAAACGGCCGGACCCGCCTGGGCCCGGCCGCTGGTTTTTGGCGGGTGGGCGAGTCGAGCCAGCCCACACTGATTCGGTCGCCATCGCAGTCGGCCGCACCTCACAAATACACGGGCGGGGATAAACCCCGCCCGCATTTGGAGTCCGGGATCAGCCCCGCCTAGAAGCCCATGTTGGCCAGCAGGTCGTTGATGGCCCCCTGGTCCAGCTTGCTGGCCGTCTCCACGCCCTGGGCCTCGCTGGCATCCTCGTGCACGCCCAGGGTGTCCAGCACCTTGTCCACCTCCTCCTGGGCCATGCGCTCGCTCTCCTCGGCGGTCACCCGGGCCTGGGTCTCCTTGGCCTTGATCTTGGAGCCGAAGCTGACCACCATGGCCAACAGTTGCACCTGGAAGTCGGTCAAGAGGCGCACGATGCGGTAGATGGTCTGGCCGGAGAGGTCCTGGAAGCTCAGCGCCTCGATGATGCTGTTGACCGAGCTGAAGATCACCGCCATGGTGGTGTGCAGCTCCTCCACCAGGTGGGGCTCCACCACGTTGACCGAGGCGTGGGCCGCCTGGGCCTGCTGCACCTTTTCCCACAGCTCGGCCAGGTCGCGGGGCAGGGGCGGCGGGGTCAGGCGGGCGGCGTCGGCCCTGAGTTCGTCCACCAGGGCCTGGGCCCCGTCCAGGATGTCGCCGCTGATCATCGCCGGGCCGGCGGCCGCGGCGGCCGGGGCCGGGGGCTCGGCCGGGGCGGAGTCGTCGGGCAGGGCCTCCAGGGGCAGGCTCTGCTCCAGGAATATCTGGTCGGCGGTGGAGGCCATCTTCTTGAGCACCTGCTGGAAGCGCTCCTGGCCGGTGGCCTTGAACAGGGCCTTGAGCACTCCCTGCAGGTCCAGGTTCAGGAAATTGTCCGCGTCCGGGCCCTCTTCCACCAGCTCGTTCAGGGCCGCCTCCACCTGGGGCTGGTTGAAGCCCTTGTCGCCGGCCTCCCACATGGCCTTGATGTGCTTCTTCACCGTCTCGTTGGTGCACAGCTCGTAGGTGGTCTGGAAAACCAGGTCCAGGGGGAACTTGTAGCGCGGGCCGGCCGGGGCGGCCGGGGCGGCGACCGGGGCCGGGACGGCGGCCGGTTCGCCCTGGCCCGCGCCGGCCTGCATCAGGTCCAGCAGGGCCTCAGCCTGGCTCAGGGCCGGGGCCAGGGGCTCCTGGTCCAGCTCGCCCAGATAGCCGGTGAGCGCGCCCAGGGCGTCGGCCAGCTCCTGGTTGGCCTGCTCCAGGGCCTCGCCCTCGGACCCGCCGGAGACCGGGGTCTGCACGCTCATGCGCTCCATGATGTTGCGCGCCCGGTCGATGGCCTTCTGGATCTCCTCGCCCAGGTCGATGATCTTCATCGTGGCCTGTTCGGTCATCTTGACCACGTTCTCGAGCTGGTCCTTGGCCTGCTCCAGGCGCTGGCCGGCGTTCTCCAGGTCGAAATCCTCCACCCGCTCCACCTTCACGTCGCGGATGGACATGGACAGCCGCCGGGCCAGGCGGCCCACCTCGCGGTACATGTCGTGGCTCAGGTCGCGGTAATACTCCTCCTCGCCGGGGCTGCCCGGCGGGGGCGGCCCGCCAGTCGCGGCGGCCGGCGGCGCCGGGGCGGCCGG
>JAZDHW010000191.1:0-2050 GCA_043805555.1 Pseudomonadota bacterium | reverse complement strand
CACCGCTCAGGCGGCGAAGGCGATCTTTTCCAGGCCGTGGATGTCCAGGATCAGGCTGACCCGGCCGTCGCCCAGGATGGTGGCCCCGGCCACGCCTTCCACCTTGCGCCAGTTCTGCTCCAGGCTCTTGATCACCGCCTGCTGCTCGCCCAGAATGTCGTCCACCAGCACCCCGAAGCGCTTGCTCACGCTCTCGATGATCACCACCAACGCCTGGGTGGGGTCGGTGCGCTCGGTGGGCAGGCTGAAGACCTGGTGCAGGCGCACCAGGGGCAGGTATTCGCCGCGCACCACCACCAGCTCGCCCCGGCCCTCCACCGTGGTCAGCTCCGCCGCCTTGGGCCGCAGCGACTCCACGATGGACAGCAGCGGGATAGTCAGGATCTCATTGCCGATGCTCACGGTCATGCCGTCGATGATGGCCAGCGTCAGCGGCAGCTTGATGCGGAAGGTGGTGCCCACCGCCGGCGCGGACTCCACCTCCACCGTGCCCCTGAGCGCCTCGATGTTCTGGCGCACCACGTCCAGGCCCACCCCCCGGCCCGAGACCTCGGTCACCTTCTCGGCCGTGGAGAAGCCCGGCTGGAACATGAAGGCGAAGGCCTCGCTGTCGGTGAGCGCCGCGCCCGGCGCGGCCAGGCCGCGCTCCACGGCCTTCATGAGCACCCGCTCGCGGCTGATGCCCGCGCCGTCGTCAGCCACCTCGATGATGATCTTGCCCTCTTGCTGGTAGGCCCTCAGCCAGATGGTGCCCGTGGCCGGCTTGCCAGCCGCCTGGCGCACCTCCGGCCGCTCCAGGCCGTGGTCGGCGCTGTTGCGCACCAGGTGCTTCAAGGGATCGGCGATCTGCTCGATGACGTTCTTGTCCAGCTCGGTCTCGGCGCCGCTCATCACCAGGCGGATGTCCTTGCCCAGCTCGGCGGCCAGGTCGCGCACCACCCGCTGGAAGCGGGTGAAGGTCCCCTCGATGGGGATCATGCGCACCCGCATCACCTGCTCCTGCAAGTCGCGGCTGATGTGGTCCAGGCCCTCCACCGCCGCATCGAGTTCCTCGCCCAGGGCGCTGGCCACCGCCGCCTGGCCGGCGATCTGCTTGACCCGGGCCACCCCGATCACCAGCTCGCCCACCAGGTTCACCAGCTTGTCCAGCTTGTCCGTCTCCACCCGGATGGTGGCCGACTGGGCGGCGGCCTTGGCCACCGGAACCAGGGAGCGCCCGCCGGTGGTGGCGGGCAGGGATGACGATTCGGGTTTCAGGGCGCTCTGGGCCATGTTGCTGCATCCGGGTGTGGGGGGCGGCCTAGGAGCATGTCGGAGAAACAGCTCCGGCGGGCTCCTAGGCGGGCCATGGATGGCCCGCCAAATTGGTAGCCCCCAACGGGGGCGGGCAATTTGCGTAACTTGCCGGAACTCACTTCCGGCAAGTTAGTGTCGGAAAAAGCCATGGACGGCTTTTTCCGACAGACACCTAGAACTCCTCGAAGCCTTCCAGGTCCGCACCGTCGAAGAAGTCGTCCTTGGGCTTGGCGCCCGCCTTGGCCTCGGGCTTGGCCGGCGCCGCCGCCCTGGCCGGGGCGGAGGCCTTCCTGACGGGGGCCGGGCGGCTGGGCTTGGCGGCCGGGCGCGGGGCCGGGCGCGGGGCCGGGGCGTGGGGGCGCGGCGCGGCGAGCATGGCCTGGCCGCCGCCGGCCATCTGGCGCACCTTGAACTGGCGCATCTGGGCCCGCAACTGCTCGGCCGCCGCGGCCATGTTCTCGCTGGCGCTGGTCGCCTCCTCCACCAGGGCCGCGTTCTGCTGCACGGCCTCGTCCATCTGGGTCACGGCCCGGTTGATCTCGTCGATGCCGCTGGCCTGCTCCTGGCTGGCCGCGGTGATCTCGGCCACGGTGTCGGCCACGCCCTGGACGTTGGCGATGATCTCCTTGAGCAGGGTGCCGCTCTCGGCCACCAGCTCGTTGCCCTGCTCCACCTTGCCCACGCTGTCGCTGATCAGGGCCTGGATCTCCTTGGCCGCGCTGGCGCTGCGCCCGGCCAGGTTGCGCACCTCGCC
>JAZDHW010000190.1:0-4985 GCA_043805555.1 Pseudomonadota bacterium | reverse complement strand
GCGCGGCCCTGGCCCGCCAGGGCGCGGCGGCCATCCGGGCCCTGAACCAGCGGGCCTGGGCGTTGATGCGCGAGGGCTGGCTCAGGGACGCGCCCGGCGGCCTGAACTTCCTGGACCCGCCCCTGGACCGTTGGCTGGGCGGCTTGCTCTTTCCCCGGCCGCGCTGCCATGATCCCGGCCTGCCCGAGGGGCGCGAATACCGCGCTTTCCTGGACCGGGCCGACCTCGCCCAGGCCAGCCACGCCCTGGACCTGGCCGAGTTCTGGGGCCGGCTCTTGCTGGAGCTCTTGGGCATCGACCCGTCCCAGCTCAAGGCCCTGGCCCAGGCCCCGATCCACGCCCCGGAGCCGGCCGGCCTGCGCCAGACCATGGTGGTGGCCACCTGGCTGGCCCGCCAGGATCTGGGGCTCACCGGCCTGGAGCCCCTGCCGCCGGCCCAGCTCAGCCCGGCCGTGGCCGCGCTCAAGGCCGGGCTGCAAGGCCCCCTGGCCAAGCGCATGAACCAATCCTGCCAGGCGCTGGGTGACCCGGCCGCGGCCGCGCTCTGCGGCGAGGTGATGCGCCAGGTGCTCTGGAGCCTGGCCCAGGACCTGGGCCGGCTGGACCCCGGCCAACCCCTGGACCCGCGCTTCGTGAACGCGCTGGTGATCGGACGCTGATGGACGAGACGGCCCAGATCCGCGAGGTGCGCCGCATCTTCAACCGGGTGGCGCCGGTCTACGACCTCTTGAACCGGGTCTTGAGCCTGCGCGAGGACGTGCGCTGGCGGCGCTTCGTGGCCCGCAGTTTGCGGCTGCCGGCCAGCGGCGGCCGGGTGCTGGACGTGGCCACCGGCACCGGCGACCTGGCCCTGGCCGTGGCCGCCCGGCCCGAGCGGCCACGGGTGACCGGCCTGGACCTGGTGCCGGCCATGCTGGGCCCGGCGGTGCGCAAGATGGGCAAGGCGCAAAAGTCCGGCGCGGCGCTGAGCCTCATGGCCGGCGACGCCCTGGCCCTGCCCTTCCCCGCGGCCTCCTTCGACGCGGTGACCATCGCCTTCGGCATCCGCAACATCCCCCGCCGGGTGGCGGCCATGGCCGAAATGCGCCGGGTGCTCAAGCCCGGCGGCCGTTTGCACGTGCTGGAGTTCACCACCCCCCAGCACCCGGCCGTGCGCCGGCTCTACACCCGCTATCTGCGCCTGTGGCTGCCCCGCCTGGGCGGGCTGGTCTCCGGCGACACGGCCAGCTACCAGTACCTGGCCGACACCATCCTGCACTTCCCGGCCCCGGCCGATTTCCGGGCCGAGATGGCCGCCGCCGGGCTGATGGCCCCCCGCTCCCACGCCCTGACCCAGGGCATCGCCTGGGTGCACATCGCCGAACGCGGTCTGGACGACTGACAAGGCTTGGCTGGGATAACCCCCGCCGCCACTTGACCTGCCCATCAAAAACATTAGACGTCATTGCGAGGAGCATCCCGGCCGGGA
The DNA here is from genome assembly GCA_043805555.1 of Pseudomonadota bacterium. Classification (GTDB taxonomy): domain Bacteria; phylum Desulfobacterota; class Desulfarculia; order Desulfarculales; family Desulfarculaceae; genus JACRDC01. Next base: position 3,517 of record JAZDHW010000190.1, on the reverse strand, counting down.
TGCGACGCGGTAATCTTCCGTTTTCATATTGGCAGACCGGGGGGCCGTGGAGCCGGCGGGTGCCGTTTCGCCGCCAGCCGGCATGAATAAAAGCAACGGCAGACTGGAAGGGCGAAAAGGCCTGCGTTGGGGTGTCGGTCCGAGTGCAAGGCCCAGGGCCGCAGCGCCAGCCCCGGCTTTCTTTATCTTCCTGTCATTGCGAGCGCAGCGAAGCAATCTCCCCTTCCCATCGCCTTGAAAGTCGACAACGGAGGATTGCCGCGTCGCAACCCCAACGGGTTGCTCCTCGCAATGACGGCTATCGCGTAGATGCCCTGACGAACGGGGCGCGGCGTGGCGCGGCGTGGCGCGGCGTGGCAGCAGGCCCCGGCCTGCAACAAAACCGGCCGGAATATGCCGCCGCCGGTGCGCCACACCGCAAACCGGGTAAACCCCGCGGCCGGAGGACGGCCATCCCCCACCTTCATGTTTTTTCCCGGCTGGCCGGCCGGCCTAGTCCCGGCGGTGGGTCAGGGCGTAGAGGTGCACCGTGGTGTCGCCGTCCTCGCCGCGCAGGTGGCGCTCGGTGTGGCGGATGGCGAAGCGTTCCTTGGCCAGGTCGAAGAAGCCGATGGCGAACGGCCGCTCCTCGTGGCTGATGAAGGCGGTGCCATCCGGGGCCAACAGCCCGGCCAGGATTTCCACCAGGCCGGGGTAGAGCGCGGGCTGGTATAGGATCTCCGCGCCCAGGATGGTGCGGAAGGGCCCCAGGCCGGCCGGCGCGGCGGTCCAGTCCAGGGGCAGCACGCTCACCCGCCCGGCCAGGCCGTTCAGCTCGGCCGCGGCCCGGGCGAACTCCAGGGCGTCGGGGTCCAGGTCGGTGAGCGTCACCGGCCGGCCCTTGGCCGCGGCGATGAGCCCCGGCACGCCCAGCCCGGCCCCCAGCTCCAGCACCGGCTCGGCCGCCGGGGGCAGTTGGGCCGCCAGGCCGGCCAGCACCAGGGCCGCGGGCCAGAGCTTGGTCCAGTAGGGCAGCTCGGCTTCCGGGCGGCCCTCGATGTAGGCCAGCGGGTCGGCCAGCTCGGGCAGGGTCAGGTCCACGCCGGCCAGGCTCAGCGAGTCCTCTTTCAGGGCGAAGCGCGCCCGCAGGCGCGCCAGAGCGCCGGGGCTGCCCGGCGCGGGGGTGGCGGATTGGTTCATCGCTATGGTTCCTGCGTTTCAGGGGATGGGGTCTGGCCGGCGGCGCAGACCGGGCCTTCGCCGGCCGCGCGCTCCACCAGGGTCAACAGGCTGGTCCGGCTCAGGGCCGCGATGCCGGCGGACTGGGCCTCGGCCAGGAGGTTCAAGCCCTCGGTCTCCAGGGGCTCCAGGTAGCGGCCGGGTTCATCGGCCGCCACCCCGCGCACGGCCTGCACCACGTCGGCCACGCAGATGGTGGCCAGGGAGCGGGCCGGATAGAGCCGGTTCTCGGCGTCGGGCGGGTGCAACAGCCCGCCCTGGATCAGGCAGGTCAGCACCCGGTGCACCTCCCGCGCCGGCAGGCCGGCCGCCCGCACCAGCTCGGCTTCGCCGGGCGGGCGCTGGCCGCGGTAGAAGCTGGCCGCCACCCGCAGCATCAGGCGCAGGCCCAGGGCCTCCTGCTGGGCGGGTTTCAAGGGCGCGCTGATGGCCCGCGGCAGGGGGCCGTGGCGCACCACGTGATAGGCCCGGCCCAGCTCGTTGCCAAAGAGCAGCACCATCCAGCTCACCTGGAGCCAGACGAAGAACAGCGGCAGCGAGGCGAAACCGCCGTAAATGGCGTTGTAGCGGGCCACGCCCACCTGGAAATAGATGTAGACGGACTGCACCACCCACCACAGGCAGGCCGCCACCAGCCCGGCCAGGATGGCCGAGCCCAGGGGCACCCGCGTGTTGGGCAGGAAGAGATAGATGAAGATGAAGGCCGCCACCAGGAGCAGGAACGGACCCAGGTTCAGCCCGGTCTCGGCCACCGGGCCCACCGCCGGCAGATCCAGGAGCCAGCGCACCACCGCGTGGCTGGAGAACCCGGCCCAGAGCGCGGTGGAGGCCAGCACCAACAGCGGGCAGATCACCAGCACCGAGAGGTAGTCGGTGAAGCGGCGCAGAAAGCTGCGCTGGAAAGGCACCTCCCACACCCGGTTGAAGGTCTCCTCCACGCTGGAGATGGTCCAGAGCAGGGTGAGGAGCAGCACCGCCAGGCCCACCACGCCCAGGGTGCCCACGTCGGTGCGCTCCACATAGGTGATGATGGTGCGGAAGATGTCGGCCTGGCTGGCCATGAACTCGTTGTCGATCAGGAGCTTTTGCAGCGCCCCCGCGAAGCCGAAGCCCTTGGCCACCGCGAAGCTGATGGCCAGGGCCGGCACCAGGCCCAGCAGGGTGATGAAGGTGAGCGCGTTGGCCTGGAAGGGCAGGCGGTCGTTATAGGCCCCGCGCACGGAGAGGTAGAGCGCCTGCAGGGCCATGTGGCCCCAGGCGGCCATGCCCGCGGCGGGCCGCCCCGGCCGCCACAGCCAGGCCAGGATGTCGCGGTCGGCGCGGGTGAGCCAGTCTTCCTCGGGCCAGAAGGTCAAACGCCTCTCCGGGTTGACGATTGCGGGGCCGGGCTCCGGGGTCAGCTTAGCATCAAGGGCCGGTGGGGGCAAATCCCGACCACCCAGCACCGGCTTGTCCTATTGCAGCTTGAGCGCCTTTTGCCAGGCCCGCCAGTGGCCGGCCGGGGCGCTGGTGCGCCCGGCGATGGCCATGATCCGCCGCCGCCACCAGGAGCCCAGGGGCGCGAAGCCGTGGGCGGTCAAGAGCCAGGGCGCGGGCTCGCCCCTGGTCCAGGGCTCAGCCGGGGCCAGGCGCTCCAGGCCGGTGCCGGCCAGCAGGTAGTGGGCTCCGTCGCGGGAGACCGGGGTCAGGGGCAGGCCGTCGCCGCGGCCGGCCAGGCGCTGATCCAGGCCGGCGCCGGCCTCCGGCCCCGGCAGGGGGCGCAGGGCCACCAGGTCGGCCCCCTGCGCGGCGCTGAGCAGCGCGGCCTTGGCATCGGCCGGCTCGGGCCCGCCGCCAAAGGCCCCCAGCCCGCACATGGTCAGGCCCGGCCGCTCGCGGTTGATGGCGGCCAGCACGTCGCCCACCGAAGCCGAGGCCGGGTGGGCGGTCTCGTCGATGAGCAGCGCGGGCGCGGGCAGGTCCAGCCGGGCCAGGAACTCCATGATCCCGGCCAAATAGGCCCAGTCGCCGCCCTTCTGGGTGGAGATGACGAACTTGTCGGCCCAGGGCAGCACCAGGGGACGGCGCTTGCGCGACCAGACGGCCAGAAAGCCCCAGACCAGGGACAGGGCGCGGCGGCTGGAGGCCTCCAGGGAGCGGGCCAGGGCCAGGGCCTCCTTGGCCCGGGCGAGGGCCTGGCCCCAGGGCAGGCCGGCCACGGCCAGGGGCAGCTCGCCCTCCAGCACTGCCTGGGCCTGGCCGGGCGGCAGCCAGGGGCCGGCGGCGCGCACCATGTGGCCCAGCTCGCGCCGGCCCTGGC
>JAZDHW010000189.1:0-8649 GCA_043805555.1 Pseudomonadota bacterium | reverse complement strand
CGCCCCGCCCTTGGTTCCGCCTGCCGGAAATGCGCCTAACAATACGTTTTTATTCTAATTGCCACGGTGCAAAATGCGGCGGACCGCCTTGTATCCAACCTGACGGTGGTTTTGCCATCGGCCCGGCCGGTTCCAATGCGGGAAGGCGTTCCAAATAGCTAAGTTTCAGCTTGACAACGCGGTGACGATTACGATAGTTTCCTAATTGGAAACTACCTTTCCACGCATAACATGCTTAATTTTAATTTAATTCTTGCCATGAGCCTTTTTCAGGAAACCGGGTTTCCTGAAAGGAAAAATAGGCGGCTCCGGCGCTGCATGAGCCAGGCGAGGTAGGCGGATGTTGGCAGAGGACAAGCTGGGCGGGCGAATCCGGGAGATGCGCAAGGCCCGCGGCCTTTCGCTGGAAAAGCTGGCCCAAAAGACCGGCTTCAGCAAGGGCTACCTTTCCAAAATGGAGAACTCGGACAAGGCCCCGCCCATCTCCACCCTCATCGTCATGGCCGAGGCCCTGGGCACCACCATGAGCGAGCTCTTTGGCGAGGGCCCGGCCCACAGCGCCTGCTCGCTGGTGAAAAGGGACCACCGCCTGCTCATGGCCCGGGGCGGCACCGCCTTTGGCTATTCCTACGAGACCCTGGCCCACGGCTACCTGCACAAGCACATGGAGCCCTACATCCTGACCATCCCGGCCAAGAACGCCAAGAAGGTGGTGTTCCAGCACAAGGGCGAGGAAATGATGCTGGTGGTCCAGGGCACCATGCACTTCACCCACGGCGACCAGGAGTACGTGGTGGAGGAAGGCGACTGTGTTTATTTCGATTCCGGCGTCCCCCACCAGGGCGTGGCCATGGGCGACCAGGACGTCAAGTGCGTGATGGTCATCTTCGTGCCATGAGCCACCAGGGCCATTCAACCGGGAGTCGTTCCATGTCCACCATCGCCATCCTGGGCGCGGGCCTCATGGGCCACGGCATCGCCCAGATTTTCGCCGCCGCGGGGCACGCGGTGCGCCTGTTTGACCAGGACCCGGCCGTGCTGGCCTCGGCCCCGCAGCGCATCCGGGCCAACCTACGCCCCTTCCTGGAGCTGGGCCTCATGGCCCCGGACCAGGTGGAGCCCCTGCTGGCGCGGGTGCAGCTCTGCCCGGACCTGGCCTCGCTCTGCGCCGGCTGCGACCTGGTCATCGAGGCCATCAGCGAGAACCTGGAGCTGAAGCGCAAGGTCTTCACCCAGGTGGAGACCCTGGCGCCGCCCACCGCCATCCTGGCCAGCAACACCTCGGCCATCAGCATCGGCCTCATCGCCGAGGCCCTGACCCGGCCCGAGCGCATGCTGGGCACCCATTTCTGGAACCCGCCCCAGGTGGTGCCCTGCGTGGAGATCATCGAGGCCCCGCGCACCGACCCGGCCGTGGCCGACCAGGTGGCCGACCTCATGGCCGGCGCGGGCAAGAAGCCGGTGCGGGTGAAGAAGGACATCCCCGGATTCCTGGGCAACCGCATGCAGCACGCCCTGTGGCGCGAGGCCATCGCCCTGGTGCAGGCCGGCGTGGCCAGCCCCGAGGACGTGGACGCGGTGGTGCGCTACGGCTTCGGCCTGCGCCTGGCCTACCTGGGGCCCCTGGCCACCGCCGACCTGGCCGGCCTGGACCTGACCTGCACCATCCACGAGGACCTGCTGAAAGAATTGGACCGCTCCCAGGGCCCGGCCCCGCTCTTGGCCCAGAAGGTGCGCGACGGCCAGGTGGGCGCCAAGAGCGGCCAGGGCTTCCACGCCTGGACCCCGGAGAGCGTCCAGGCGGTGGTGCAGAACCGGGACAAGGCGCTGCTCAAGATCCTGCGCGAGGCCTTGCCGGGAGACGCGCAATGACGGCGGCGGGAGGGGAGGTGCGGCCATGACTGAGCTTGCGGTCTTCTTCCTGCACGGGCTGGCTTACGCCGGGCTGTTGTTCCTGGTCTCCTCGGGCCTGACCCTGGTCTTCGGCATGATGAACGTGCTGAACTTCGCCCACGCCTCCTTCTACATGCTGGGGGCCTACTTCGCCCTGGCCATCGCCATGTACACCGGCCAGTTCTGGCTGACCCTGGCCCTGGCCCCGGTGCTGCTCCTGGTGCTGGGCGCGGTGATCGAGCGCTTCCTGCTGCGCAAGGTCCACGTGCTGGGCCACGTGCATGAGCTGCTGCTCACCTTCGGCCTGGCCTACATCATCCAGGAAGGCGTCAAGTGGATCTGGGGCAACAACCCCCAGGCCGTGAACGTGGCCGGCTTCCTGGCCAGCACGGTCAACCTGGGCGGCATCGTCTACCCGGTCTACCGCCTGTTCATCTTCGCGCTCTCGGCGGCCCTGGGCCTGGCCATGGCCCTGGTCATCTACAAGACCCGCATCGGCATCATCGTGCGCGCGGCGGTCAACGACAGCGACATGGTCAACGCCCTGGGCATCAACGTGCCCTTTGTCTTCATGGGCGTCTTTGCGGTGGGCGCGGCGCTCTCGGGCCTGGCCGGGGCGGTGGCCGGGCCGCTGCTGGGGGTCTTCCCCGGCATGGCCGGGGCCATCCTGGTGGACGCCTTCGTGGTCATCGTGGTGGGAGGCATGGGCAGCCTGGGCGGGGCGGTGCTGGCCTCGTTCATCATCGGCCAGTTGCAGTCCTTCGGGGTGCTGCTCTTCCCGGATTTCTCCCTGGCGCTCATCTACATGCTCATGGCCCTGGTGCTGGTGCTCAAGCCCGAGGGCCTGTTTGGGGATAAGTCATGAACGCCGTCAGCCCACGCAAACTGGCCTACGTGGCCGCGCCGCTCCTGGTCGTCCTGGCGGCCCTGCCCTACCTGCTGCCGCCCTACCAGTTGCGCCTGGTCACCGAGGCCGTGATCTTCTCGCTCTACGCGGTCAGCTACAACCTGCTGCTGGGCTACGCCGGCCTGCTCTCCTTTGGCCACGCCATGTTCTTCGGCGTGGGGGCCTTCAGCACCGCGGTGGCGTTCAACCACATCTCCGGGCTCTCCTGCCTGGCCGCGGTGGGCCTGGCCACCCTGGGCTCCATCGTGGTGGGCCTGGTGGTGGGCCTCTTGCTGCTCCGGGTCAAGGGCACGCCGTTCGCCCTCCTGACCCTGGCCTTCAACGCCCTGTTCCTGGCCATCGGCGTCAAGTGGCACACGGTCACCGGCGGCGACGACGGACTCAGCGTCACGCCCCCGGCCATCAACCTGGGCCTGGGCGTGCTGGATCCCAGCAACGGCCCTGACTTCTACTTCCTGACCCTGGCGATCCTGGGCGGGGCGCTCCTCTTTTGCTGGCGCTTCACCCGCACCGCCATGGGCCACTCGGTGCTGCTGTTGCGCGAGAACGAAGAGCGCATGCGTTTCCTGGGCTACAACACCAACGTCACCCGCCTGATCCTGTTCGTCTTCACCGGCGCCCTGGCCGGCCTGGCCGGCTCGTTCTACACCCTGCAGAATGCCTTCGTCTCCCTGGATGCGGTCAGCATCGACATGACCACCAAGGTGCTGCTCATGACCTTCCTGGGCGGCACCGGGGCCTTCCTGGGGCCGGTGCTGGGGGCGTTCTTCTACACCTACGTGCAAGACTTCCTCAGCAACCTCACCGACAACTGGCCGCTGATCATGGGCGTCATCTTCATCGTCATGGTGCTCTACGCGCCCGGCGGGCTGGCCGGCCTGTGCCAGGACCTGGCCGCGCGCTTTGGCCGCGCCAAGGCGGTGGACACAGCGGAGGAAGGCTCATGAGCATCCTGAAGGTGCATAACCTGCACAAGGACTTCGGCGGCCTCAAGGTCCTCACCGGGGTCAACTTCGAGGTGGGCCCGCAGGAGAAGCTGGCCATCATCGGCCCCAACGGCGCGGGCAAGACCACCCTGTTCAACATCGTCAGCGGCAAGTTCCCGCCCTCCTCGGGCCAGGTGAACTTCAAGGGCGAGACCATCAACCACCTGGCCCCCCATGCCCGCGCCCGCCGCGGCATGGCGCGCTCGTTCCAGATCACCAACCTGTTCCAGCAGCTCAGCGTGCTGGACAACGTGCTGGCCGGGGTACGCTCGCGCCAGGGCCTGCGCCACCACCTGCTGCGCGAGCCCCACAAGGACCCCAAGCTCATCGCCTCCTGCGAGGCGGTGCTGGAGCGGGTGGGTCTTTTGGCGCTGCGCGGCACCCCGGTGCAGGAGCTGGCCTACGGCCAGCAGCGGGCCCTGGAGCTGGGCGTGACCCTGGCCCTGGAGCCGGAGCTGATCCTTTTGGACGAACCCACCGCGGGCATGAGCCGCCAGGAGACCGAGGAGGCCACCGCGCTGATCAAGCGGGTCACCGAAAAAATCGCCTGCGTGATCATCGAGCACGACATGAACGTGGTCTTCTCCCTGGCCGACCGCATCGCGGTGCTGCACTACGGCGTGATCCTGGCTTGCGGCGCACCCGACGAAATCCGCTGCGACCAGCGGGTGAAGGACGCCTACCTGGGTGAGGAGGACTCATGATCCTGGAGGTCAAGGGCCTGCACAGCTACTACGGCAAGAGCCACGTGCTCCAGGGCGTGGACCTGGCCCTGGAGCCGGGTCGGCTGGTCTGCCTGCTGGGGCGCAACGGGGTGGGCAAGTCCACCACCCTCAAATCCATCATGGGCCTGGTGCGCCCGGGCGCGGGCAGCGTGCGCTTCAAGGGCCAGGAGCTGGCAGGACGCCAGCCCTTTGAGATCGCCCGCCTGGGGGTGGGTTTCGTGCCCGAGGAGCGGCGCATCTTCAGCAGCCTGACCGTTCTGGAAAACCTGCTCATCGGCCGGCAGAAGGGGCGCCAGGGCGGCGCCGGGGAAAGCTGGACCGTGGAGCGCATCCTGGATTCCTTCCCGCGCCTGGCCGAACGCAGCAACAACAAGGGCGGCCATCTCTCCGGCGGCGAGCAGCAGATGCTCACCATCGCCCGCACCCTGATGGGCAACCCCGAGGTGGTGCTGGTGGACGAGCCCACCGAAGGCCTGGCCCCCATCGTGGCCGAAGCGGTGCTGGAGATGCTGCAGACCGTCAGCCAGGCCGGCATGACCATCCTGATGGTGGAGCAGAACCTTAAGGCCGCCATGAAGCTGGCCGACTCCTTCTACATCATGAGCAAGGGGCGCATGGTGTTTGCGGGCGACGGTCAGGCCCTGGCGGCGGCCGAGGAGGTGCGCCGGAAGTATCTGGAGGTTTGAGGAGGAGATCATCACAGTCGCAGTTTGAAAGGGAGGAGGAAGCATGCGCAAGTTATTCATCGTTGGCCTGGCCCTGATCCTGGGCCTGGCCCTGGCCACCGGGGCCTTTGCCGCCGACACCATCAAGTTGGCGGTCATGGAGCCCCTGTCGGGCAACTTCAAGGACATCGGCGACCGCTATGCCGAGGGCGTGAAGTTCGCCGCCGAGGTGATCAACGCCAAGGGAGGCATCAACGGCAAGAAGCTCGAGGTGATCCCGGTGGACAGCGAGCTGAACCCGGCCGTGGCCACCCGCAAGGCCACCAAGCTGATCCTGCAGGATGGCGTGAAGCACTTCTGCGGCGGCACGGGCTCCTCGGTGGCCGGCGCCATGGAGGCCCTGAGCGACAAGCACAACACCCTGTTCTTCACCTACGGCATGGAGGCCGCCAGCCTGACCGGCGACAAGTGCAACCGCAACTTCTTCCGCACCTGCGCCAACACCGACATGCATTCCTTCGCCCTAGCCGCCTGGGTGGCCAAGCAGGGCTTCAAGAAGGTCTTCTGCATCGCCCAGGACTATTCCTTCGGCAAGGAAGCCACCGCGGCCTTCATCAAGAAGCTGAAGGAGCTGAACCCCCAGGTTGAGATCGTCGGCGAGGTGCTGCATCCCCTGGGCACCAAGGACTTCGCCCCCTACGTCAGCCAGATCATCAGCTCCGGCGCCGAGCTGGTCTTCACCTCCAACTGGGGCAACGACCTCACCCTGCTGATCAAGCAGGCCAAGCCCCTGGGCCTGAAGGCCAAGTTCGCCGGCTACTACATGAACGACGATCTGATGGTCAAGGCCGTGGCCGACGACGAAGCGGTGATCGGCAGCGTGGGCGCGGAGATCTACATGCTCTCCATCCCGGGCCAGGCCAACGAGAGCTTCATCGAGGGCTTCACCAAGGCCAACGGCTTCTATCCCACCTGGCTGCGCGGCAAGGCCTATGCGGCCACCATGTTCTGGGCCGAGGCCGTGAAGAAGGCCGGCAGCGACAAGGTGGACAACGTGATCAAGGCCTGGGAAGGCCTGACCTACGACGGCCCGGCCGGCAAGTGGACCATGCGGGCCTGCGACCATCAGGCGCAGCAACCGGTGTGGATCGCCGAGATCGTGGCCAAGAACCCCTACTTCAAGCACGCCTACGTGGGCCCCGCCACCATGGTGCCCGCCGATGCCATCAGCGTGCCCTGCCAGGATACTGGCTGCAAGGGCTTCAAGAAGTAGCAACCCGGCCCGTCCGCCCCGCCGGGGCGGACGGGCCCCACCCAGCCTGGGAGGCGGGCGCATGAGCATCTTGATCACCGGAGGCACCGGTTTCCTGGGCGCGGAGATTTGCCGCCTGCTGGTCGCCGACGGCCACCGGCCGGTCCTCTTGGACCCGGACCCGCCCCGGGGCGGCCTGCTGGCGCTGGCCCCCAATTTTGTCCACGTGCCGGCCTCGCTGACCAACCTGCCGGTGCTCATCAACCTCATGCGTGAGCACCGGGTGCAGACGGTCTTCCACCTGGGCGGCCTGCTCTCCCTGCCTGCGGAGAACAACCCCTGGCTGGCCTTCGAGGTAAACGTGGCCGGCACCTACCACGTGCTGGAGGCCTGCCGGCTCTGCGGCGTGGAGCGGATGATCTTCGCCAGCAGCATCGCGGTCTACGCCGAGGGGCTCACCGGCGACACCATCAGCGACGACAGCCTGCAACGGCCCACCTCCATGTACGGCGCGGGCAAGGTTTTTGGCGAATTGCAGGGCCGGTTCTACGCCCGGCGCTTCGGCCTGGACTTCCGCGGCCTGCGGGTGCCCTCGGTGGTGGGGCCGGGCTCGCGGGTGGCCCACATGTCCATCTACAACGCCTGGGCCATCGAGGAGCCCCTGCGCGGCCGGCCCTACCGGGTGCCGGTGGAGCCCGGGACCCGCTGCCCCACGATGTATTACAAGGACGCCGCCCGGGCCTTCCACCAGTTGGGCCTGGCCCCGGCCGAGCAGATCAAAACCAAGGTTTACAATGTCGCCGGACAACGGCCGGCCTACACCGCCGCCCAGTTGGTGGACGCCGTGCGCGCCCAGGTGCCGGGCTCCGATCTGGATTTCACGCCCGACGCCAACATCAGCCAACTGTTGCAGGCCATCGGCCGCCTGGACCTGGACGACTCACCCGCCCGCCGGGAGTGGGGCTGGGCCCCAGCCTTCGAGCTGGAGAGCATGGTCGCCGATTTCGCGCAAGAGTACCGCGCCCACCCCGAGCTTTACGCAATTTGACACGAGGAATAGACCCATGAGCCAGAACAGAGGACCCAAGGCGATCATCACCGCCGCCGTAACCGGCTCGATCCACACCCCGACCATGTCGCCCCACCTGCCGGTGACGCCCAAGGAGCTCATCGCCGACATCATGAGCGCCTACGAGGCCGGCGCGGCGGTGGCCCACCTGCACGTGCGCGAGCCCGAGACCGGCCGGCCCAACGCAGACCAGGACATCTACCGCCAGGTGACCGAAGAGGTGAAACGGCGCTGCGACATCGTGATCTGCACCACCACCGGCGGCCGCCTGGGCGAGCCGGTGGAAAACCGGGTGCGGGTGGTGGACAACCTCAAGCCCGAGATGTCCTCCTTGAACGCCGGCTCGCTCAACTTCGCCCTGTTCCAGATCGTGAAGAACTATCCCGACTGGCAGCACGACTGGGAGAAGGAGTACCTGGAGGGAACCGAGGATTTCATCTTCCCCAACACCTTCTACACCATGCGCAAGTTCCTGGAGCACTTCAGGGCCAACCAGACCAAGCCCGAGTTCGAGATATATGACGTGGGCATGATCAACAACCTGGCCCATTTGATCGCCAACGGCGTGGTGCAGAAGCCGGTCTACCTCCAGTTCGTCATGGGCATCCTGGGCGGCATCCCGGCCACGGTGGAGCACCTGGTCTACCTGGTGGACACCGCCCGCAAGCAGATCGGCGATTTCCAGTGGTCGGTCTGCGCCGCCGGCCGCTTCCAGTTCCCCATGACCACCCACGCCCTGTTGATGGGCGGCCACGCCCGGGTGGGCCTGGAGGACAACCTGTACCTGGAGCGCAACGTGCTGGCCAAGAGCAGCGGCGAGCAGGTAGCCAAGCTGATCCGCATCGCGGGGGAGTTCGGCATCCAGCCTGCCACCCCAGCCGAGGCGCGCCAGATCCTGGGCCTCAAGGGCCTGGACCAGGTCAACTACTAGGAGCCTGTCGGAGTAATCCTCCGACAGGCTTCCGAGCGGGCCATGGATGGCCCGCCCGGAATGGCGCCAAATGAATTTTGGGCGCCATTCCGAGAACTTGCCAAAATTCACTTTTGGCAAGTTCCAAGAGGAGAAAGCCATGGATGGCTTTCTCCGACACACACCTAGAAGGCGAAGACCGCGCCCAGCTCGGCCACCACCTCGCCGCGGTGGTTCTTGAG
>JAZDHW010000188.1:0-5837 GCA_043805555.1 Pseudomonadota bacterium | reverse complement strand
TGGGCTTGTCCCGAAGTTGGTGGCGTTTTAAGAATGATTCCGATAACAGCCTGGCCCTGGGCAGTAGAGGCCCAGCCCTTCGGGCTCGCTTCGCTCGGCCTTGACTGCCCAGGGCCGGGCTGCCTGGATTGGGGTCGCCCCCTTGTCCGGAAGAAAAAGGTTCAGAACCCTGTGGTGCAACCGGCGTTGGTACTTAAACAATTCATTATCCGACCGGTCAGTGAACCTTTTTCTTCCGAACAGGGGGCATCCAGCAAAGAGCATGCCCGCGGCCGGCTGGTCCAGGCCGCCGTCAGGCGCCGAAAGGAAAGCCTTTACCAGCCGGCAAGGGCATGCTATCTCTTCTGCCACCAACTTCGGGACAAGCCCAAAACCAAGCTTCTATTGGACCCGTTATTCGAGACCGAGCCAGCTTCCTAAATGCGGATCATTTCTGTCAGGCTAGTCCTGAAGGACGAACTGGATCGTGGTGTGCAGCCAGGAAGCCACGGCTTGCCCACCGATTTTGGCAGGCTGGAAACGCCAAGCGCGCACCGCCGTGGTCACGGCATCTTCGAAACTGCCTGAAGGGTCGGCGGCAACGATCTCGCAGGCACTCACCTTACCATCCGTATTCACCAATATGCGCACCTTGACCTTTCCTTCCACGCCCAGACGCCTGGCTGCAGGCGGATAGACCGGTCTGGATCGCATTAGGATGCGCGGTGGTTCATCTGGTCCACCGCCCTGGCGACTACCCCTTCCGCCCGCTGTACTGTCCAACCCTCCAGGTGAGGCATTGCCGGCTTCTGTGGATGTCTGACCTTGGAAATCGGCAGCATCACCGGTCTCGTCGGACTGGCGTTCAACCGCAGGTATTTCTGAGTAGGGACTGGATGCCTGCGGACGGAGGTCGGGGGCCGGTTCGGGCTGGGCGGGGTGCATCTTTTTGACTGATGACGGCTGTAGCTTGGTTTTTGGTGTGGGCAAAGCCTGCTCTGCTTGTTCGGGCGTGGATTGCCGAGACTGCGGCATCGGGGAGGGAAAAGGAACCGTGGCGGTGGCTGGGCCGGCGGCTGGGGCAGGTTCACGGCCCCAGCCGCGGGGGGGACCTGGTAGCAGGCTGACCATCAACATTTTGGGCCGCAGGTCCTGAAAACTGTCGGGAGAGTTTGGAGCCAAACACAGAAATCCGGCCAGCAACAAAAAGTGGGATAAGATCGAACAAAGGCCTACGAGGAGCGGACTGTATCCGCCGCTGGACTGGGCCCGCCAGGTGGGGGTGGGGTCAGGGTCTGGAATGGTCAAGGCCACGGCCGGGCCTGGCACAAGATTCCAGGTGAAGTTAAGCCTGGACACGCAATCTATTGGCGGGCTGGGCCGGTCGTCCAGCAGCTCGATGGGCGGGATCGGCCAGGAATCGGGCCTAGCCGGCAATTGTTGCATCCGAAGTGATTTCTTTGTTCACGGGGGCCCGCCAGGTCACCCAGGCCAGGACGGTGTACAGCACTACCCACAGGGCGTAGGCCACGAAAAAGAGGGTGGTTAGCGGGTTGGAAGTCACGGCCAGCATGGCCCCCACCTTGGCCTCCTCGCCTTCACCCTGGCGATAGAATTCCATCAACGTATAGCGTGCGCCTTTGCGGACATGTGGTTGCAGTATGCGCACCTCGGCCTTTTGGGTAATACCAGCAGGATCCACGAAAACCAGCTCGACCAGGTTTTCCGTGGCGCTGAATTTCCCGGCGACCAACTGCCAGCGGGCCTTGACGTAAGGCAGGTTGAGGATGGCCGGATCGTCCCAGAAGACCACCCTGGCAACGGTCAACTGCCCGCCATCGGGTAGTTGGTGGGACTGGCCGGGCAGAAGACGAATTTCTTCCTGCTTGTGGCCAAGACCCATCTCGGCCCCGTGCCCCAGCAGCACCACCAGCATTACCAGATGCACCAGAGTCAGAGTCCAGCCTTTGACCTTGCTGGCCCCGCGCAGGCGCGGCAGCAGGCGGGTGAAAGTGCAGGCACCCAGGTTGAGCAGCATCACGCCGACGCCCATGCACAAAGCCAAAAACCAGATGGCAACCGCGGGCTGCTCCCAAGCCGGACCACGCAGCCAGTCCAGCAGCAGGGTGCGGTTCATGGCCGCGAACTGGAGAGAGAATGTCTTCATGTTGCCTAGGACCATGCCGGTGCCCAGGAGCAGCATCATGCCGGCCAGGCTGGCCAGGGTGAATTTGAGGGAGGATAGGCGCTCTAGCATGGCTCAGCCCCTCACGCTGATCAGGTGGATGACAGTCAGGCAGACTGAGATGAGGCCGGGCGAAGCCAGGGCCAGGGTGCGCCCCTCGCGCGAGGCCGCCCAGCGTGGCGGCAGGTGCAGGGCGGCGGTGGCCAGTAGGAAAACCAGGGTCGCCTCCAGAAAATTGCGGTTCCAGCTCCAATAGTCGCCAAGCCAATGCAGGCGCCAGGTGAAGCCGCAGTACTCGCCGGCCAGGAAGACCGCCGTGCCCAGGAGGATGATGTTGCGCGCCCAGCCGAGCACGCGGCCCCCGGCGGCTGCGCCCAGCCCGCAGTCGCGGCTGGCCAGAGCGGCCAGGGCGGCGAAGAGAAAGCAGGCCAGGCCGGCGTTGCGCAGGCAAAAGAAGAGCCGGCACCAAATGTAGTCATAGTTGAACCAGGCGGGGAAAAGCTGGCGCGGCAGGAAGAGGAAGACCGCCAGCAGCAGCCCTGCCCCCAGCCAGACCCGGGCCCGCAGGCAGCGGTCGGCCTCTGCGTCGCCACAGGGCCAGAGGGCCAGGAGGTTGAGACAGAGCACCTGCAGCGCCATGGATTCCCAGACCCCGCCCAGGGGCGGGCGTCCCAAACGCCAGGCCAAGGCCGCCAGCAGGGCCGCGCTGAGGATGCCGGCGCTCCAGCCGGCCCATCGCCAGAAGCGCAGGCCGCGCCAAGCCAGGCCGGCGGCGGCCAGGTTGGCCGCCAGGGCCGCGTAATAAAGGACGTCGAGCCAGGTGTCGGACATGCGTGTCGCCCATCATGCCTGGGGGACCCCGGCCGGGGCCCCCAAGGCGCTGTTAGAACCGGGTGGTGATGCCGAACCAGAGGGTGCGGCCCTGGCCGGGGAAGTTGACCTCGGACTCGTAGTCCTTGTCGAAGATGTTGTTCACCGCGGCATAGACCTCGTAGTGATCCCAGAACACCTTGGACAGGCGGGCGTTGAGCAGGAAATAGGCCTCGGTCATCAGCTCGGCCTGCTTGGGGCTGGCCGGAGTGGGGAGCTGGTCGTAGCGCTTGCCCACCCAGAGGCCGCGCAGGTCCAGCTTGGTCAGCACTACCGGGAACAGGTAGCTGGCCCCGGCGTCCAGCTTGAACTCCGGCACCCGCAGCACCTTGTCGGTCACCGCGCCGTCGCTCTCGTCCTTGGCCTGCAACAAGGTGTAGTCCAGGTGCAGGTCCAGGTTCTTCACCGGCTGCCAGCGCGCGCCCAGCTCCGCGCCGTAGATGCTCACCTGGCCGTAGTTGCGGTAGAGGTTGGTGGTGTAGGGGCCGTCGCGGCTGATCCAGTCCTGCACGTCCATGTAGAAGCCCGACAGTTGCAGGGTCAGGTCCTGGCAGATCTGGCGCGAGACGCCCAGGGTGTAGTTGACGCTGGTCTCGGGGTTCAGGCCGCGGTTGCCGCCCTTGCTGGAATACAGCTCGGTCAGGGTGGGGAAGCGCGACTTGCGCGCGATGGAGCCGAAGAGGCGGGTGGTGTCGCTGAAGGTGTAGGAGGCCCCCACCATGGGGTTGACGTCGTCCTTCATGTCCGGGGTGTCCCGGTCCACCTGGCGCACCAGCTTGCCGCTGGAGTCGGTCTGGTTGTCCTGGGCCTTGTCCACCTGGAACCAGTCATAGGACGCGCCGGCCACCATGGTCAGGCCGGGCAGGCCGGTGTAGCGGTATTCCGCGCCCAGCGAGCCGGTGTAGGAGAAGGTCTCGGCGTAGGGCAGGTAGGTGTCGTCGCGCTCCTTGTGGGAGTCGCCCTTATAGTGGAACGACCCGGCCAGGTTGTGGCCCTGGCCCAGCTCGTAGTCGGCCACCAGGTTGCCGCCCAGGAAGTAGTCCTGATAGGTGCTCAGCGCGATTTCCTTGCTGTACTGTGGGTCGGAGTAGGAGACGTAGTCGTCGGAGTGGTCGTGATAGAAGAGCTTGCCCAAAAGGGTCAGCTTGTCGCCCACCTTCTGGCGGCCGCTGAGGTCGAAGCCCAGGTCGTTGTACTTGCCCCAGCGCGAGAGGGTGGCGAACTGGGGCTTGCTGGTGAAGACCTGCTCGCTGTTGATGTTAGGCGGCATACCGCGCTCGGCATTCAACGCGTGCAGGTTGAGGTAGTATTCGCCGTTGGCGGTGGGCTCCCAGCCGAAGCGGGCCCAGAGGGTGTCCATCTTATAGTCGGAGTTGTTGCGCACCCCGCCGTCTTCCAGCAGGGCCGGCACGGTCTTGCCCGGCTTGTTGATGATGGTGCCCATGCGGGGCTGGAAGTCGTCGGACATGTTCCAGGCCGCGCTCTCGCGGTGGGTGTAGTTGACCCAGTAGTTGACCTGGTCCACCTTCATTCCCTGGGACAGGCTGAAGCGGTAGGTGTCGTGCTCGCTCACCTCGCCGGTGGCGATGAAGGTGGGTGTGTCGGTGGCCTTCTTGGTGATGACGTTGATCACGCCGGTCAGGGCGTTGGCCCCGTAGAGCACCGAGGGCGCGCCCTTGATGATCTCGATCTTGGCGATGATGTCGGCTGGAATCTGGTCCAGGTTCAGGCGGCGGTACTTGGTCTCGTAATAGGGCACGCCGTCTATGAGGATCAGGGTCTTTTCCTGGCTCATGCCGTAGATCTGGACCGTGGGCTCGTTGCGGCGGTTGGTGGTGACGAGCACGCCGGGCGCATGGGAAAGTGCCTCGGCCACGGTCTTGCTGTTGGTGGCCAAGATCTCGGCTTCGCTCAGCTCCTGGCTGATAGAAACCTCGCTGGCCTTGATCCGTTCGGCGGCGACCACCAGATCACCCAGGCTGTAGGCCGCAAATCCGCCCTTGGCACCTTCATCCTGCGCCCAAGCCGACCCCGCCGTGCAGACCAGTGCCACGAACAGGATCAACCAGCTCTGTTTCCGCGCAATCATGGTCCTCTTATCTCCACGCTTGGATGTGCTTAACTAGCCAGCGTTATATTTATAATAATATAACGCTGGCCTAAAATTAGGGCCCACGGCCTGGCGGGCAACCGCTCTAACAAGGGGCTGCCAACGGGTTCGTTATATTTTATTAAATATATCGCGTCAAGCAAATTCATGTGCCCGCCATCGCCACCGCGCGTAGCGCTAGGGTTGAGCGTTGGAGGCGGACAAGCAGCATTTCGCGGGGAAGCCAGCCAGCGGAAAAACAATCGGGAACGGCTTCCAAGAGGCCAAGCCCCTCCAAGCTGAAAGTCGCTGGTTCGAGCCCCGTCTCCCGCTCCAAATGATAACAATGGGTTAGCCTGGATGGGCTAACCCATTTTCTTGCTTTCGGTTGGAATTGGTTGGAAATGGCCGAAGGAGAACCCCACTTACGGTCGCGGAAGCCATGTTGCAGGGGGGATGGAGTAGCTCATTCGGCTGGAGACCAAACAACGGTTGGAAGCTGTTGGTTGGGAGCAATAATTAGCCTGCGGCTCTACCCGACCCGAGAGGGGGGGGCAGAGGAATCTTGAGCTATACCCGAAAGTTGTGTATGTGCGGGATGAAATAAGGCGGCATATCCTGGTGAGTTGCGAGGCTCACCAACTTCACTGGGGAAGCGGAGGATACGCCGTGGATCAGAGTAACGTAGTCGCGCTGAAGAAGCCAGGGGCAGGT
>JAZDHW010000187.1:0-5180 GCA_043805555.1 Pseudomonadota bacterium | reverse complement strand
CCGGGCGCGGGGCCGGCGGGGCCACCGCGTCGCGCGGGCCCTGGGCGGTGATGCGGCCGTGCTCCAGGCGCAGGGCGTGGCTGAGGCCGGGCAGCAGGTCGGCGGCGCGGTGGCTGGCCATGGCCAGGGCAGCGCCCCGGGCCTGCTCCGCGCCCAGGCGCTCCAAGAGGCGGGTGCGGGTGGGGGCGTCCAGGGCCTCCAGGCCCTCGTCCAGGAAGAGAAACCGCGGGGTGGCCACCAGGCCCCGGGCCAACAGCGCCAGCTTGGCCTGGCCGCGGGATAGGGCCAGCACCGGCGTCTCGGCCAGGTCCGTGAGGCCCAGGGCGGCCAGCTCGCGCCGGGCGGCGGCCACCTGCGCCGGGCTGGCCTCGCGGTAGAGATAGGGCGTGTCGAAAAACCCGCTCAGCACCGTGGCCAGCACGCTCAGGTTCCAGCCCCGGCGCTGGTAGGTGTCCAGGAGTTCGGCCGAGACCAGGCGCGAGGCCGCGCGCATGGCCAGGGGGCTCATCTCCGGCGCGCCGCCGTCCGGGCAGTAGAGGCGCTGGCTCCGGTCGCCCTGGGCCGGCCAGATCTCGCCGCGCACCAGGCGCAGGAAGGTGCTCTTGCCCGCGCCGTTGGCCCCCAGCACCCCCAGCTCTGGCCGGGCAGCCAGGCCCAATCGAGGCCGGCCAGGATGGGCCGGCGGGCCGGGCCGTAGCCCGCGCCATGCAGTTGCACCCAGGGGGCCGGGGCCGGGGCCGCTTGCTCGCGGCTCATGCCCGGCCTCCGCTGGGCTCGCCCGCCGGCCGGCCGCCGGGCTCGGCCCGGTTGCCGCTCTTGATGCGGCGCAGGCGGGCGCGCAGGGACTCCATGTAGGTGTAGAAGACCGGCGTCACGTACAGGGTGAGCAACTGGCTGACCATGAGGCCGCCCACCACGGCCAGGCCCAGGGGCCGGCGCGATTCAGCTCCCGCGCCCAGGCCCAGGGCGATGGGCAGGGTGCCCATGAGCGCGGCCATGGTGGTCATCATGATGGGCCTGAAGCGCACCAGGCAGCCCTGGCGGATGGCCTCCATGGGGGCCAGGCCCTGGTCGCGCTGGGCCGCGATGGCGAAGTCGATCATCATGATGGCGTTTTTCTTCATGATGCCCACCAGGAGGATCATGCCCACGAAGGCGTAGAGGTTCAGGTCGTGGCCGAAGATGAGCAGGGTGACCATGGCCCCCAGCACGGCGGTGGGCAGGCCGGAGAGGATGGTGATCGGGTGCACGAAGCTCTCGTAGAGCACGCCCAGCACCAGGTAGATGACCAGGATGGCGGTGGCCAGCAGGATGAGCATGCCGCCCAGGGAGGACTGGAAGGCCTGGGCCACGCCCTGGAAGGAGGTGCTCACCTCGCCGGGCAGCACGGTCAGCGCGGCCGCCTCCACCGCCTCCACCGCCTGGCCCAGGCTGGCGCCGGGGCTCAGGTTGAAGGAGATGGTCACCGAGGGCAACTGGCCGCTGTGGTTGATGAGCAGGGGGCCGACGCTGCGGGTGACCCTGGCCAGGGACTCCAGGGGCACCAGTTCCCGGCCCGCCCCGCGCACGTACAGGAGCCCCAGGGAGGTGGCCTCGCGCTGGTATTCGGGCAACAGCTCCAGGATGACCTTGTACTGGTTGTTGGGGGCGTAGATGGTGGATATCTGGCGCGATCCGAAGGCGTAGTACAGGGCGTCCTCCACCGCCTGGGGGCTGACCCCCAGGGCCGCGGCCTTGTCGCGGTCGATCTCCACGTTCACCTGGGGGTTGTTGATCTGCAAATCGCTGGTCACGTCGCGGATCAGGTTGATTTGCTTCAGGCGCTCCTCAAGAATCGGCGCGGCCTTGTAGAGCGAGTCGGTGTCCGGGCTTTGCAGGGTGAACTGGTAGAGGCTCTTGGACAGGGTGGCCCCCAGGCGGATGGGCGGCGGGTTTTGCAGGTAGGCGCTGATGCCCGGCACCTGGGCCATCTTGGCGCGCATTTCATCGATCACCTGGTCCACGCTCTTTTTGCGCTCGCCGCGCTCGGTCAGGTGCATGAACATGCGCCCGGTGTTGCCGGTCAGGTTGGGCCCGCCGGTGCCCACGCTGCTCATGAAGCCCCGGACATAGCCGCTGTCGGTCACGATCTGGGCCAGGGCCTGCTGGCGGCGGATCATGGCCTCGAAACTGATGCCCTGCTTGGCCTCGGTGAAGCAGAATATCTGGCCCATGTCCTCGTCGGGAATGAAGCCCTTGGGCATGGTCACGAACAGATAAGCGGTGCCGCCCACGAACATCAAGAGCACCAGCATGGTCAGCCGCCGGTGACGCAAGACCCGCACCAGACCCCAGTCGTAGGCCTCCAGCATGGCGTCGAAGAAGCGCTCGCTGGCCAGGTAGAGCCGGCCGTGGCGCTCCTGGGAGGGCGCGCGCAGAAACCGGCTGCACAGCATGGGGGTGAGCGTCAGGGAGACCAGGCCCGAGACCAGGATGGCGGCGCCGATGGTCACCGCGAACTCGTGAAGGAGCCGGCCCAGGATGCCGCTCATGAACAGCACCGGGATGAAGACCGCCACCAGGGACAGCGTCATGGAGACCACGGTGAAGCCGATCTCGCGGGCGCCCTTGACCGCCGCCACCAGGGGCGGTTCGCCCTTTTCCAGGTGACGCACGATGTTTTCCAGCATGACGATGGCGTCGTCCACCACGAAGCCCACCGAGAGGGTGAGCGCCAGCAGCGAGAGGTTGTCCAGGGAGAAGTTCATCTGGTGCATGACCGCGAAGGTGCCCACCAGGGAGGCGGGCACGGCCAGGCTGGTGATGATGGTGGCCGGCAGGTTGCGCAGGAACAGGAACACCACCAGCACCACCAGGGCCACGGCCAATAGCAGGGTGAACTTGACGTCGTCCACCGACTCGCGGATGGAGGCGGAGCGGTCGTAGAGCACGTTGATGCCCACCGAGGCCGGCAACTGGGCCTCGAAGCTGGGCAAAAGCTTCTTGATGGCGTCCACCACCTCGATGGTGTTGGTGCCGGGCTGGCGCTGGATGGCCAGCACGATGGCGCGGGTGTTGTTGTACCAACTGGCCAGCTTGTCGTATTCCACGCTGTCGATGACCCGGCCCAACTGATTCAGGCGCACCGGGTTGCCCTGGCGGTAGCTGACGATCACCGGCCGGTAGAGGGAGGCCTCCATGAGCTGGCCGCTGGCCTGCACGGTGAAGGCCTGGTCAGGCCCTTGCAGGGTGCCGGTGGGCAGGTTGACGTTGGCCTTGGCCACCGCCGCGGCCACCTCCTCGATGCCCATGTCCATGGCGGCCAGGGCCTTGGGGTCCAGTTGCACCCGCACCGCGTATTTCTGGGCGCCGTAGATGAGCACCTGGGCCACGCCGCTGACCATGCTGATGCGCTGGGCCAGGAAGGTGTCGGCGTACTCGTGGACCGTGGACAGGGGCAACAGCGGCGAGGAGAGCGCCAGGTAGAGCACCGGCATGTCGGCCGGGTTGACCTTTTTCAGCACCGGCGGGCTGGGCATGCCGGCGGGCAAGAGCGCCGAGGCCTTGGCGATGGCCGCTTGCACGTCCTGGGCCGCGGCGTCGATGTTGCGCTCCAGGGTAAATTGGAGCGTGATCTGGCTGACGCCGGTGGCGCTTTGGCTGGTCATGGAGTCCAGGCCGGCGATGGTGGTGAACTCGCGCTCCAGGGGAGTGGCCACGGCGCTGGCCATGGTCTCCGGGCTGGCGCCGGGCAGGTTGGCCGTCACCTGGATGGTGGGGAAGTCCACGTTGGGCAGGTCGCTCACCGGCAGGGAGCGGTAGGCCATGACGCCGAAGATGAGTATCCCCAGCCAGAGCAGGCTGGTGGCCACCGGCCGGCGGATGAACATCTCCACGAAGTTCATGGCCGGCCCCCGCCGGCCGGGGCGGCGGCCGTTTCCTTCACGACCACCCGGCTGCCGTTGGCCAGGCGCAACTGGCCGTCGATGACCACCCGCTCGCCCGGCTTGAGGCCATCCTCATAGACGCTGAGCCCGTCCATGGCAAAGCC
Organism: Pseudomonadota bacterium; assembly: GCA_043805555.1. Classification (GTDB taxonomy): domain Bacteria; phylum Desulfobacterota; class Desulfarculia; order Desulfarculales; family Desulfarculaceae; genus JACRDC01. Next base: position 1,150 of record JAZDHW010000187.1, on the reverse strand, counting down.
CGGCCGCACCTGGCGCACCTCCACGGTCTGGTCGGGTTTCAGCACGAAGACGTAGTCGCCCACCTGGCCGCTCTGGATGGCCTGGGTGGGGGCCACGATCGCGCCCTTGCGGACGGTGAGCAAGACCGCCACGTTGACGAACTGGCCCGGCCACAGGCCCAGGTCCTGGTTGGCATAGGCGGCCTTGAGCCGGATGGTGCCGGTGGCCGCGTCCACGGCGTTGTCCAGGAAGACAAGCTCGCCCCGGAGCGCCGGCTGGCCCGCGCCCGGGGCCTGGGCCATGACGGTCAGGGGGGCTTGGGCCTGGTGACGCCGGATCTCGGCCAGATGCTGCTCCGGCACGGCAAAGGCCACCTGGATGGGCCGCACCTGGGTGATGGTGACCATGACCTTGTTGTCGTCGTTGGCCTTGATCATGTTGCCCGCGTAGGCCATCAGGCTGCCGGTCTGGCCGCTGACCGGGGCGGTGATGGAGCAAAAGCTCAGCTCCAGGCGGGCCTTCTCCACCGTGGCCAGGCTGGCTTGGGCGGTGGCCTCGCGGGCGCGGGCCTCGGCCAGGAACTGCTCGTACTGGGCGGTGCTCACCGCCTTGCGCCCGATCAGCTCCTGGTAGCGTTTCAAGTCCTCGGCCGCCTTGTGGGCCAGGGCCTGGTCGCGGGCGGCCTGGGCGCTGGCCTCCTTGAGGATCACCTGGAAGGGGGCCGGGTCGATGGTGAAAAGCGGGTCGCCCTTGTTGACGAACTGCCCCTCCCGGAAGTGCACGGTGAGCAGCTGGCCGGTGACGCGGCTCTTGATGGCCACCGTGGCCAGGGCCTCCACCTTGCCGATGGCCTTCAGCGCCACGGGCACGTCGCGGGCCTGGACCGTGGCCACGGCCACCGGGACGGGCGGGCGTTCGCGCCGGGCGGTCTCGTCCGGGCCGCAGCCGCCCAGGAGCATGGTGAGGGCTAAGATTGTGAATAGTCTAGGAAAGGATGCGATCGCGGTGGAAACGGGCTTGTGCATTGCAGGGACCCATCCGGCGGTGCGGGTTGACGCTTTTACGGTGGTCGGGGGCGCCCTTTCGGGCCCCCCCCCCCAGTCCGGGGGAATTATAAATCCCCGGGTGAGCCGCCCCCCAAAAAAAACGCCCCGAAAGCCCGGCGGCCCC
>JAZDHW010000186.1:0-17946 GCA_043805555.1 Pseudomonadota bacterium | reverse complement strand
GGCTGGGCTCGGGCGCGGTGGCCGCGAGCGCCGCCGGGGCCGGCAGGCCGGCGGCGGCCTGGCGTGCGTGGCGGGCGTCCTCGCCGCCGGGCAGGCTGATGGCGTCCATGGGGCACTCGGCCGCGCAGGTGCCGCAGCCGTTGCAGGCCAGGGGATTGGGCCAGGGCCGGCGGTCGTGCTTGGTCATGGCCCCGCGCGGGCAGACCCGCACGCAGGTCAGGCAGATGGCGCAGCGCTTGCGGTCGATCTGCGGAACCGCCGTGGGCGCGCTCACCTGGCCCTGGCCCAACAGCGCCCGCACCGCCAGGAGGGTCTGGCCCAGCTCGGCCGGCAAGGTCCAGGGGTCGGCCGCCCGGCTGCGGGCCGGGCCCAGGGCGAAGACCCCGGCCCGGCTGGTCAGGCTGGGCAGCACCGCCATGCGGTCGGGCTGCAACAGGCCCTCGCGGTCGGTGTTGAGGCCCAGGCGCTCCACCAGCGCCCGCCAGGCCGGGTCCGGCGCGGGCAGGGCGTCCACCGCGATGAGGTCCAACTCTTCGCTGAGACTCTGGCCCAGGATCTCCTCAAAAAAGGTCAGGCGCACCGCGCCGCCCTCGGCGGGCTCCAGGCCGATCATGCCGGGCTCGGCGGGCTGGGTCAGCTTGACGATGGGCGCGCCCAGGCCCTTGACGCTCTGGGTCAGCGCCTCCAGGTCCGGGGCGGTGAGCTTGGTGTGGCTGGTGATGATCAGCGCCCGGCCGCCCAGCTCGCCGGCCACTCTCGCCGCGGCCTGCAAGGCGGCGCGGGTGGCGGACGGGCCGGCCTGGCCGCCCAGGCCCAGCAGGAAGGCCACCCGGGGCGGGGCCTCGCCGATCTGGCGGCGCAGGTGCTCCGGGGCCCCCAGCAGGGCGATCAGCTCGCCCAGGCCGAGGACCCGGTCGCTCTGCGCGCCGGCCAAGGGGCCCAGGTTCAGCGCCTGGGGCGGTCCCAGAGCCAGCAGCACCGCGCCCACCCGGCGCTGGTGGGCCCGGCCCTGGCGGTCCAGCAGGCGCGCGTGGAAATCGCCGGCCGTGCCGGTGAGCCCCAGCAGTTCGCCGCCGGCCATGATCTCCACCGCCGGGTCGGCCTCCAGGGCGGCGGCCAGCTCGGCGGCCTGGTCGGCGGCCGCCTGGCCCAAGAGCGGGTCGGTGGGGGCCTGGGGGCGGGCGGGGGTGAGCAGGGTGACGCCGCGGCCCTGGGCGGCCAGGCCCTGGGCCGCCTGCAGGGCGATGAGCCCCTGGCCGACGACCAGTGTGTCGGGGCTCACGGCCAGGTCCTGGCTGGCGGCCGGCTGGCGGCCGTCGGCCCAGGCCAGGGCCATGTTCAGCACCTCCAGGGCGTCGGAACGCACCGGGCAGGCCTGGCCGGAGGCGGCGCGGTCGTAGAGGTCAACCACAAACAGGTCGTCGGCCTTGAGGCCGGCGTCGGTCAGGGCCGGGGCCAGGGGCCCGGCCCCGGAGGCCTGGTGGCAGGCCCCGATCAGGCAGAGGTCCAGGCCCAGTTCGGCGGCCTGGCGGGCGGCCTCGGCCGCGCCCTCGGGGTGGCAGGCCTGGCTCACCTCGATGACCACGCCGGAGCCGGAGTCGGCCTCGGCGGCCCAGCGCAGGCGGCGGAAGTCCACGCCCTGGCCGCGGGGCCGTCCCCCTCGGCAGAGCAGTACGGTGCGGGTGGGGGTGGCGCTCATGCGGCAGCCTCCAGGTATTGCAGGGTTTGCAGGGCGGCGCGGCCGGCCGAGGCCACCGCCTCGGCCACGTCCATGGGCCCCAGGGCCGCGCCGGCCGGGAAAACGCCCTGGCCGCCCTCGATGAAGCCGAAGGGCGTGAGCTTCAGGCCCAGGCTGGCGGCCAGTTCGGCGTTCTGCGGCCCGGCGGCCATGCCCACGCTGAGCACCAGCAGGTCGAAGTCCCGGGCCAGGGGGGCCTGGCCGCTCTGGGCCTGGTATTCCAGGCGCACCCCGCCGCGGGGACCGGCGTAGACGTCATAGGGCAGGGCGCGCACCAGCTCCAGCTCGCGCTCGGCCGCGGCCAGGAACTGGTCCGGGTCGTGGCCGTAGCTTTGCAGGTCCATGTAGAAGACGGTCACGTCGGCGTCTTGGCGCGCGGCCAGGCTGCGGCCCAGGCGCAGGGCGTAGCCGCAGCAGACCCGCGAGCAGTAGTTGCGGCCCAGGCGCTGGCGGCTGCCCACGCACTGGATGAAGGCGATGCGCTTGGCCGGCTCATGGTCGCCGGGGCGCACGGCCGCGCCCCGGGCCTTGACCATCGCCTCCAGCTCCAGGGCGGTGACCACCCCCGGCACCCGGCCATAGCCCAGGCGCTCCTGCTCGCCGGCCGGGCAGGGGGCGAAGCCGCATGCCAGCACCACCGCGTCCACGCTCAGTTCATGGGGCGTGGCCTGGGCCCCGAAGTCGATGGCCGCCTGGGGGCAGGCCTCGGCGCAGAGGCTGGAGCGGCCGTCGCCGAAGTGCAGGCAGCGGCCCGGGTCGATGGCCATCAAGGGCCGGTCGCCGGGGCTGCGCGGGGTGCGCAGCGCGCCTTCCTCGGAGGCCGGGCAGATGTCCACGCAGACCCCGCAGCCGTCGCAGCGGGCGGGGTCGATGAAGGCCGGCCGCTGGCTGAGCCCCACCCGGAAGCCGCGGCCGGCCCGCTCCAGGCTCGTAAGCTCGGCGCGGCGCAGCACGGCCAGGCCCGGCGCCAGCAGGGCCGCCTCCAGGCGCGGCGCGGCCAGGCAGGCGTTGCACTTCAGGCAGGCGTCGGTGGCCTTGCAGGCCAGGGAGGCGGCGTGGCCGCCCAAAAAGTCGTCCTTCTCGGCCAGGGTCACCGCCACGCCGGCTCTGGCCAGATCCAGGGCCGCGCTCAGGCCGGCCACCCCGCCGCCGATCACCAGCACGTGTCGTTGCATGGTCATCCCCCGCTTAGAGGCCGCAGGCGTCCAAAAACGCCGGCAGCCCGGCCTGGTCCGCCGGCAGGGCCAGGTGCACCCCGCCCGCCAGCTTGCCGGACTTGATCTGCTTGACCATCTCCACGGCCGCGTCGCGCTGGCCGGGGTCGCTCACCTCCACCGTGGCGATGAGCGGCGTCGGACCGGCCCCCACCCGGCCCCAGAAGCCCTCCAGCGCCGCGGCGCTCTTGAGCGGCAGGGTCATCAGGAAGCCGGCCCCGGCGTTGATCTTCTTGCGCAGCTTGGCGGCCTGGGGCTCCCAGGGGTTGGCGGCCGGCGCGGCCACCGCGCCCACGAAGAACTGGGGCGCGCCGTCCAGGGTGGCGCCGGAGAGATCCTGGCCCTGGCCCAGGCGCGCGGCCAACAGAAGCGCCTGCACCGAGTCCAGGTCGTAGACCGGCTTGGCCTGGGGGTGGTCGCCCAGGGTGGTGAAGTCGCCGCTGACCATGAGCAGGTTCTCCACCCCGGCCGCGGCCATGGCCAGGAGGTCGCCGGTCAAGGCCAGGCGGTTGCGGTCGCGGCAGCAGACGGTGACGATCACCTCGGCCGGAGTGTGCTCCACCAGCTTGTGGGCCGGCCACCAGGGGCTCATGCGCGGCACCGCGCCGCGGTGGTCGCTGAGCACGATGGCGTCCACCCGGCTGGCCAGGGCCCCGGCCAGGTCCATGAAGGCCTTGAGGTCGGTGCCCCGGGGCGGGTCCAGCTCCAGGCTGACCACGAACGGCTTGTCCTTCAAAGCCTGGGCAAAGCTAGTCATGGGCGCTGTACCTCCTCAGGTAGGCGGCGTGGGTCTGGGCGCCGGGCAGGGCCGCGCGGGAATGATCCCGCGGCAGGGCCAGGCGGTCCAGGTCGGCCAGGCGGTCGCAGGCGGCCAGGCTGGCGTGGATCAGGGTCCAGGCGCAGTCGCGCCGGGGGTCGGTCTCGCACTTGCCGTCCACCGCGCCGCCGCAGGGGCCGTTCTGCTGGCCCTTGGGGCACAGGCTCACCGCGCAGACCGCGCCGGTGAAGCTCAGGCTGCAATCGCGGCAGGCCCGGCAGCGCTCGCCCCACTGGCCCACGTCCAGGTTGACCCCGATAAAGGTGGTGTTGAGCCCGGCCAGCACCGGCACGCCGGGATAGCGCTCGGCCAAAAACTGCACCCCGGCCCCGCAGGCCAGCGACAGCACCGCGTCGCAGTCCTCCATCTGGGCGGCCAGCTCGTCCAGGAACTCGCGGTCGCACTGGCGCTCCACGCAGGCGGTGGCATAGGTCTGCTCGCGGCCGGCCAGTTGGGCGGCCAGGTCCAGTTGGGCGGCCAGGATGCCGGCTTCCTTCTCGCCGCCGGCCAGGCAGACGGCCACGCAGGTGCCGCAGCCGGCCACCAGCACCCGCCGGTAGTCGCCGACGGCCGCCACGATCTCATCGAAGGGCTTGCGCTCGGCCACGATCATGGGTTCACCTCCAGGGGCGCGGCAAAGATTTCCGCGGACTTGGCGTGCAGGGGGTTGGGTCCCAGCTCGCGGGCGCGCTGGGTCATCATCTGAACGGCCTGGGCCCACTTGGGGGCGTCGCTGGCCCCGATGTGGAACATCTCCAGGCGCTCGGGCTCCAGACCGGCCTCGGCGATCAGCTCCTTGGCGTGGGCCACCCGCTCCTTGGCCCTGAGGTTGCCTTCCAGGAAATGGCAGTCGCCGATCTCGCAGCCGCTGACCATCACGGCGTCGGCCCCGGCCCGGAAGGCGGATATCAGGTGCAGCACGTCAACCTTGCCGGTGCACAACAGCTTCACCACCCGCACGTTGGGCGGGTATTGCAGCCGCAAGGAACCGGCCATGTCGGCGGCGGTGTAGGTGCAATAGGTGCAGATCAGGGCCAGGATGCGCGGCTCGTAGCGTTGGTCCTCGGCGGTCATGGTCTCCTCCCCGGCCCTATAAGGCCATCAGCTTGGCCAACAGCTGGTCGTCGCGGTGGTGCTGCACCTGGATCAGCTTGCGCGGGCAGGCGCTGGCGCAGTTGCCGCAGCCCTGGCAGGAGGCCGGGTCGATGTAGACCACGCCCTCCGCGTTGAGCTTGGGCACGCCGTAGGGGCAGGTGCGCACGCAGGTCAGGCAGGCCACGCAGCGCTCGGCGTCCACCACCGCCACCTCGCCGCCCACCAGCATATTCTCCTGGGCCAGCACCCCGGCCGCCCGGGCGGCGGCGGCCTGGGCCTGGGCCACCACCTCCTCCAGGAACTTGGGCGCGTGGGCGGAGCCCGCCACGAAGCAGCCGGCGGTGACGAAATCCACCGGCCGCAGCTTGAGGTGGGCCTCCATGAAGAAGCCGTCGGCGTCCTTGGGCAGCTTCAAGGCGGCGGCCAGGCGCGCGGAGGCCGGGTTGGGCCGCACCGCCGCGGCCAGCACCAGGCGCTCGGCCGCGAACTCCAGCTCCTCGCCCAGGATCTGGTCGCGCACCCGCACCGTGACGCCGTCCTCGGCGAACTCCACCTGGGGCGGCTGGTCCTGGTCGAAGCGCACGAAGAGCACGCCCAGTTGGCGGGCCTCGCGGTAGAGCAGCTCCTTCAGCGAGAAGGTGCGCATGTCGCGGTAGAGCACCGCCACCTGCACCGCGGGGTCGGCGCGCTTGATGGCGATGGCGTTGGCCACCGCCTGGGTGCAGCAGATGCGCGAGCAATAGGGGTGCTCGGGCTCGCGGCTGCCCACGCACTGGATCATCACCACGCCGTGGACGCCTTCCAAGGCCGCCGCGCCCTGGCCCAGGGCCTCGTGCAGCTCCAGTTGGGTCATGACCCGGGGATCGTCGCCATAGCCGTACTCGGTGGGCCGGTATTGCTCCGCCCCGGTGGCCACGATGAGTGCGCCGTGCTCGAAGCTCTGCTCCTTGTCGCCGCTCTTGATGCGGCTCAGGAACTGGCCCACCCGGCCGGTGGACTCCCTGACCTCGCTGTTCAGGTAGACCCGGATCAGGGGGTGGTGGCGCACCCGGTCGATGAGGTCATCGAGCCAGGGGCCCACCGGCTGGCCCTCGGCGGTCTGGCGGATGCGCCGGGCCAGGCCGCCCAGGGCGTCGGACTTTTCCACCAGGTGGGTCAGGAAGCCCTGCTCGGCCAGGTTCAGCGCCGCGGTCAGCCCGGCCGGGCCGCCGCCCACCACCAGGCCGGTCTGCACCACCGGGGCCGGGAACTGGTGCAGGGGCTCAAGCAGCCCGGCGCGGGCCACGCTCATGCGCACCAGGTCCTTGGCCTTGGCCGTGGCGTCGGCGCGCTGGGCCTGGTGGACCCAGGAGCACTGGTCGCGGATGTTGGCCATCTCGAAGAGATACGGGTTGCGGCCGGCGCGCCGCAGGGCGTCGCGGAAAAGCCCCTCGTGGGTGCGCGGGCTGCACGAGGCCACCACCACCCGGTTCAGGTCCTTTTCGGCGATCAGCGCGGCCATCTTCTCCTGGCTGTCGGTGGAGCAGGTGAACATGTAGTCGGTGGAGAGCGTCACGCCCGGCAGGCTGGCGGCGTAGTCCACCACCTCCGGCACGTCCACCACGCCGGCGATGTTGATGCCGCAGTGGCAGATGAACACGCCGATGTGCGGGGGCTGGCCGGCCAGGTCGGCCTCGGGCGGGAACTCGGCCCGGCTGACCTGGGTGCCGCGGGCGGGGCTTAAGAGCGCGCCGGCCCTGGCCGCCGCGCCGGAGGCCTGCATCACGGTGTCGGGGATGTCGCGCGGGGCCTGGAAGGCGCCGCAGACGTAGACGCCGGGCCGGCTGGTGACCAGGGGGTCGATCTCCTGGCGGGCGGCGAAGCCGAACCGGTCCAGCTCCACCCCGATGCGCCCGGCCAGCTCCATGCCGGCCGGGTTGGGGCTCAGCCCCACCGAGAGCACCAGGAGGTCGAAGCTCTCCTGGCGCAGCTCGTCGTGCTCGTCGCGGTATTCCAGGATCAGGTCTTTCGTCTCCGGGTCCTCCAGCACCCGGCTGATGAGCGAGCGCTCGTAGCGCACGCCGTGCTGGTCGCGGGCGCGCTCGTAGTAGCGGTCGAAGCCCTTGCCCTGGGCGCGGATGTCCATGTAGAAGATCGAGGACGTGAGCCCCGGCACGTGCTCGGCGGCGATGACCGCCTGCTTGGTGGCGTACATGCAGCAGACGTAGGAGCAGTAGTCGCGGCCGATACCGGCGTCGCGGCTGCCCACGCACTGCAACCAAGCCACCTTCTTGGGCTCGCGGCCGTCGCTGGGGCGCTTGACGTGGCCGCCGAAGGGCCCGGAGGCGCTCAGCACCCGCTCGAACTCCAGGCTGGTGAGCACGTTGGGATAGCGGCCGTGGCCGTATTCCTCGCGCAGGTTGGGGTCGGTGGGCACGAAGCCCGGCGCCATGACCAGGGCGCCGACCTTGAGCTTCACCTCCTGGGCCAGCATGTCGTGGCTGATGGCCCCGGCCTGGCACACGCCCACGCACTGGTAGCACTCCGAGCAGATGCCGCAGGCCAGGCAGCGCTCGGCCTCGGCCCGGGCCGCCGCCTCGCTGAAGGGGCCCATCACCTCGCGGAAGTCGGTCCGGCGCTCGCTGGCCGGGGCCTCGGGCGCATGCTGGCGGGGCGCGCGGGCCACCCCGGCCGCGTCGCCGCGGGAAAGCGGGCGGGACACCTGGCGGCCGGCGGCGAGGTCCTCGCCCGCCAGCCAGCGCCGGATGCTCTCGGCCGCGGCCTTGCCCTGGCCGATGGCCCGCACCACGGTGTCCGGGCCGTTGACCAGGTCGCCGGCGGCAAAGAGCCAGGGCACCTCGGTCTGGAAGCTGACCGGGTCGGCCTTCAGCGTCTGGCCGCGCCCCAGGTTCAGGCCCAGCTTCTCGTCCAAAAAGAACGGGGCCGGGGCCTGGCCGATGGCCGCGATGACCGCGTCCACCGGTATGAGCCGGCGGCTGCCCTCCACCGGCCGCGGACGCCGCCGGCCGGACATGTCCGGCTCGCTCAGCTCCATGGCCGTGACCTCCACCTGGGTCAGGCGCCCGCCCTCGCCCGCGAAGCGGGTGGGCGCGGTGAGGAACTCGATCTTCACGCCCTCGGCCAGGGCTTCCTCGATCTCCTCGCTGTAGGCCGGCATCTCCTTGCGGGTGCGGCGGTAGAGGATCGTCACCTCCTGGCTGCCCAGGCGCAAGGCGGTGCGCGCGGCGTCGATGGCCACGTTGCCGCCGCCGATCACCGCCACGCGCTCGCCGGGGCACTCGGCCTGGCCCAGGGATGCCGCGCGCAGGAAATCCACGCCCGAGAGCACGCCCATGAGGTCCTCGCCCTCCACGGCCAGCTTGAGGCCCTGGTGGGCGCCCACCGCGGCCACCACCGCGGCGTAGCCCTGCTCGCGCAGGTCGCTGAGGCAGAGGCCCTTGCCCACCGGCGCGTTGAGCTTGATTTCCACGCCCAGGCGCTCTATGTAGGCGATCTCGTAGTCCAGCACCTCGCGCGGCAGGCGGTAGGCCGGGATGCCCACCCGCAACATGCCGCCGGCCACGGGCAGGGCCTCGTATACGGTGCTCCGGATGCCAGAGAGCGCCAGGTAGTAGGCGCAGGAGAGCCCGGCCGGGCCGGAGCCCACGATGGCCACCCGCTCGGGGCGCGGCTCGGGCAGGGTGGGCAGGTCCATCTCGCCCTGGGCCACTTCCCAGTCACTGACGAAGCGCTTCAGCTCGCGGATGGCGACGGCCTCGTCCACGTCGGCCCGGGCGCAGGCGGTCTCGCAGGGATGGGTGCAGACCCGGCCGCAGACCGCCGGCAGGGGGTTGTCGCGCCGGATGAGCGCCAGGGCCTCGCGATAGCGGCCCTGGGCGATCAGGGCCACGTAGCCCTGCACGCTGATGCCGGCCGGGCAGGCGTCCTTGCAGGGGCTCACGCCCAGCTTGTCCACCGCGTAGGCGGCCGGGATGGCCTGGGGGAAGTGGCGGTAGATGGCCTTGCGCCGGTTGAGGCCCATGTTGAAATCGGCCGGCACCTCCACCGGGCAGACCTTGAGACACTCGCCGCAGCCGGTGCACTTGGCCGGGTCCACGAAGCGCGGCTCGCGGCGCAGGGTCAGGGTGAAGTCGCCCGGCTCGCCGTTAAGCTCCAGGATCTCGGCCCGGCTGACGATCTCGATGTTGGGGTCGGAGGCCACCTCGATCAGCTTGGGGCTGATCATGCAGGTGGAGCAGTCGTTGGTGGGGAAGGTCTTGTCCAGGCGGGCCATGACGCCGCCGATGGAGATGTCGCGCTCCACCAGGTAGACCTTGTAGCCGGCCGCGGCCAGGTCCAGGGCGGCCTGCATGCCGGCGATGCCGGCACCGGCCACGCAGACCGCGCCGCTGACCGGGGCGTCGGGGTTGAGGCGGACTTGGCTCATGCGCCTGACCTCCTTTGCCCCGCGCCGAGCCCGACCTGGGCCAGGAGCGGGGCGGGGTCGGTGAGGTGGCGGCCCAGCCAGGCGCCGGTCGCGGGCAGGTCCAGGGCCAGGCCGATGAGTTCGGTGAAGTAGAAGACCGGCAGGTAGACCGCCCGCCCCAGCTCCTGGGCGATCTCGGCCTGGTAGAGGTCCAGGTTGGCCTGGCACATCTGGCAGCCGGTGACGATGCAGTTGGCCCCCCGGGCCAGGGCCCGCTCATAGAGCTTGCCCACCAGGGTGTGCACCAAATCCGGCCGGGCCACGGCGTGGGAGGCCCCGCAGCAGTCGGTCTTGAAGGGCCAGTCGATGACCGCCGCCCCCAGCCCGGCCAGGAGATCGTCCAGGCCGCGGGGGTTTTCCGGCCGGGGATGGCCGGTCACCGCCGGCGGGCGCTGGCCCTGGCAGCCGTAGTAGCACACCGGCTTCAGGCCCTTCAGCGGGTTGGTCACCGCCTCCGAGATGCGCCGGGCCAGCTCCGGGCCGGTGAGATAGGAGTTAAGCTCCACCACCTCCACCGCCAGCAGGTCGCCGCCCAGCTCGGCCACCGCCGGCAGGAGCCCGTGGCCGCCCGCGCGCAGCTCGGCCTGGGCGCTTTTGAGCCGGTTGAAGCACAGCGCGCAGGGCACCAGCACCGGCTGCGGGCCGGCCGCGGCCAGGGCCAGGTTGCGCGCGCCCAGGTTCAGGGCCGCCCGGTGGTCCAGGCTGTGGGCCGCGCTGGCCCCGCAGCAGTTCCAGCCGGGGAGCTCCACCAGCTCGATGTCCAGCCGCTCGGCCACCGCCGCGATGGATTCGGCGTAGTCGCGGGCGGTGGCCTCCAGCGAGCAGCCGGGATAGTAGCCCACCCTGGTCATGGCTTGGCCTCCTTGCCGCGGGTCTTGAGCTGGGCCAGCAGCGCGCGGGCCCGCCGCCTCGGCGGCATCAGCTTGATGCGCCCGCGCTTGAGCATGGCCAGGCCCAGCTTGGCGTTCTTGATGGCTTCCGGCCCCAGGGCCCCGCCGCTTTTGAGCAGGAACTTGGTGAGCAGCGCGCCCTCGAAGACCCGGCCGCGCCCCAGCACCTCGCCCAGGAACAGGCGGTGGAAGAGCAGGGTGCGGGTCTCGGCCACCGGCGCGCCGGCATCGTTGAGCTCCTCCTTGAGCCAGTCCATGAAGCGGGGCAGGTCCACCTGGTTGGGGCAGCGGGTCAGGCAGGTCTGGCAACTGGCGCAGACCCAGATGGTGTTGGCGGCCTTCAGGCGCTCCACTTGGCCCAGTTGGGCCAGGCGCACCACCTGATAGGGGTGCAGGTCCATGGCCCAGCCCAGGGGGCAGCCGTTGGAGCATTTCCGGCAGCCGTAGCAGGCGGAAAGGTCCGCGCCGCAGGCCTGGCGCGCCCTCTGGGCCAGTTCGCCGCTGGGGCGGATGGCCGTGGCCGCGCTCTCCGGGGTTGGGTTCATGACGACCTCCCTGCGTGGTTTGGCGCGTGCGGAGCGCCTAGCCCAGAATCCGGCGCACCTCGGCCAGCAGCTCCTCGGGCTCCGGCGGCTTTTCGATGTAACCCTCGGGGGCGGGCACGTTCTGGTTCTTGAACTTGTCCAGCACCTTCTGGGAATGGAGAAAGGTCTTTTTGGCCAGGCCGGAGATGATCAGCACCGGGACGTCCTTGAATTCCGGGTTCACCTTGATGTCGCGGTACATCTTGATGCCGCTCTCCTTGGGCATCATCACGTCCAGGGTGATCAGGGCGGGCTTCCTCTCCTTCACCTTGAGCATGCCCTGCTCGCCGTTCTCGGCCACGGCCACCCGGTAGCCGTTGCTCTCCAGCAGGGTCGAGATGAAGGTCCGCAGGTCCATCTCGTCGTCCACCACCAGGATCCTCTGGGACATGGCTCTCTCCTTTTCCTCCCTCGGGCCTAGAGGGTGTAGGTGCGCTCGGGGTTTTTGATGGCCATGACGTGGCAGTGGGCCCGGCGGGCCACCTGGTCCACCGTGCTGCCATAGTGGGTGGGCTCGCGCTCGCTGGTGCCGGAGGATCCCATCACGATCAGGTCGATGGGGTGGTCGCGGCTGTAGCGCAGGATCTCCACGAAGGCGGTGCCGGGCTTGGCGGCCCAGGCGATCTCCTTGATCCCGCCCAGGCGGGGGGTGTAGCGCGCCTTGAGATCGTCCATGGCCTTGGCGATCACCTCGTCGGAGGCGTAGGTCACGTCGCCGGGCGGGGCGTGCTCGTCGGTCTCGGTGGGGCTGTAGCGCAGGGTGGAGTGCAGCACGTGCAGCACGTGCAGCTTGGCCCCGTAGCGCTCGGCCAGGTCCACCGCGTGGATGAAGGCGATCTCGGCGTTCTCCGAGAAATCCGTGCAGAACAGGATATTTTGGTATCCGGGCATCTGTGCGCACCCTCCTTTCGCGTTGCCGCGCGCCGGCGCGGGGGGCGGTTTAGGTCTCCCGGGCCGGCGGGGCGTCCCCGTCGGCCGGTGCGCGCCCCCGGCGGGGCAGGATCAAACGGAACGTCGCGCCCTGGCCCGGGGCGCTTTCCCACTCCACCCGGCCGCCGTGCTCGGCGGCGATCTTGTGGCAGACCATCAGGCCCAGGCCGGTGCCGGCCGCGCCCTTGCTGCTGTAGAATCCGCTGAAGATGCGCGCTTTCGCCTCGGGCTCCAGGCCGGGCCGTTGTCGCTGACCCACAGGCAGACCTCCTCGCCATTGACCTCGGCCCCGGCGCGCACCCGGCCACCGGTCACCTGGCCGGCCGCGTCCACGGCGTTGCCCACCAGGTTGAGCCAGGCGTCGGCCACTGCCCGCTCCTCCACCAGGGCATTGAGCGCCGCGGCCGCGGTGCACCACTCAAGCTCCACGTCGTGGCGCTGGGCCTCCGGGCCCAGGTCGCCCAGGATGCCCCGGCCCAGTTGGCACAGGTCGGTCTCGGCCAGTTCGGGCTCCCTGGGCTTGGCCAGGGTCAGCAGGTCGCCCACCAGGCCCTTGACCCGGGCCAGGTTGCGCTCCACCATCTCCAGGCCCTGGCCGGTCACCTCGCTGCGCTCGTGCTCCAGGCCCGAGCGCACCAGGTAGGCCCCGCCGCGCAAGCCGGCCAGCATGTTCTTGAGCGAGTGCACCAGGGCGCTGACCGTCTGGCCCACCGCGGCCAGGCGCTCATTGAGCAGCACCTTGGCCGTGGCCTCCGCCACCCGCTGCTCCAGCTCGCGGGTGTAGGCGTCCAGCTCGGCCCGCAGGCGCAGGCGCTCGCCGGCCCTTTTCAGCGCCACGGCCAGGGCCTCTTCGCGGATGGGCTTGGTGATGAAGTCGCTGGCGTCCAGTTGCAGGGACTGGATGGCCAGATCCAGGTCGCCGTGGCCGGTGATGACGATGACCTCGGTGCCGGGGCTCTGGGCCTTGACCCGCCGCAGCACCTCGATGCCGTCCATGCCGGGCATCTTGAGGTCGGTGATCACGATGTCCGGCCGATCCTGGGCGAAAAGCTTGAGCCCCTGGGCGCCGTCCTCGGCCGTGGCCACAGCGTAGCCCTCGGCGCTGAGGTCCAACGCCATCAGCCGCCGGATGCCGGGCTCGTCGTCGATAAGGAGCAGGCGGTTGTACCGGGGCGTGTTCATGCCGCATCCTCCTCAGCCGCCGCCGGGAAATCCAGCCGGAAGGTGGTGCCCTGGCCGGGGGCGCTGTCCACGCTGATGGAGCCGCCGTAGTCGCGCACGATGCCGTAGGAGATGGAGAGCCCCAGGCCGGTGCCGCGGCCGATGGCCTTGGTGGTGAAGAATGGCTCGAAGATGCGGGCGGTGATCTCGGCGGGGATGCCGGCCCCGTTGTCGCTGACGCTCACCTGGGCGTGGCCGTGGACGCAGACCGAGCGCACCGTGATCTGGCCGGCCAGGCCGGGCTCGCGCTTGCGGCGCTCCTCGATGGCGTCGCGGGCGTTGAGCACCAGGTTGATGAAGACCTGCTCCATGCGGTTGGCGTCGGCCCAGACCACCGGCGGCTCGGCCGAAAGCTCCAGCTTGACCTCGATGTCGTGCAGGTGGAGTTGCTGGCCCAGCAGGTGGAATATGCCCTGGATGGGCTGGTTCAGGTCCACCCGGCCCCGGGTCACCTGGGCCTTGCGGCCGAACTCGCGCAGGTGGTTGATGATGCGCTCGGCCCGGCGCACCTGGGCGGTCAGCTCGGTGGCGACCTCCTTCAGGGTGTCGGGGTCGGGCAGGCGGCCGGGCCGGGCCTGCTTGGCCAGGAGGCTGCCCGCGGTGGCGATGACCGACAGGGGCTGGTTCAGCTCGTGGGCCACGCCGGCGCTCATCTCGCCCAGGGTGGCCATCTTGGCCGCCTGGATCAGGTGCTGCTCGGTCTCCAGCAGGGAGCTGATGTCGGCGGTGGTGGCGATGACCGCCCGCCGGCCCAGGTGGTCGCCGCGGGCGGCGCGGATGTTCACATAGAAGGGGCTGCCGTCGGCGCGCAACTGGTGCACCCGGGGCAGGAAGGCCTCGCCATGGTCCAAAAAGCGCAGCACCCGCTCCTGGTCAGAAGGGTCGGTGAGGCTCAGGAAGCTGCGCCCCACCAGTTCGGCCTTGGCCCGGCGATACTCGGCCGCGGCGCGGTCGTTGGCGTCCAGTATCTCCAGGCTGTCCTGATCAAAGACCAGGAT
Organism: Pseudomonadota bacterium; assembly: GCA_043805555.1. Taxonomy (GTDB): domain Bacteria; phylum Desulfobacterota; class Desulfarculia; order Desulfarculales; family Desulfarculaceae; genus JACRDC01. The sequence goes on along the minus strand of JAZDHW010000186.1, from coordinate 3,994 downwards.
GGGGTTGGGGTCGTTGTTGAAAAAGAGGCGGTACTTTTCCTCGCTCTTGCGCAGCTCGCCCTCCAGGCGGCGGATGGGCGTGATGTCGGTGGCCATTTCCATGACCGCGTTGATCTTGCCGTATTTATCCAGGATGGGGGCGGTGAGGTTGAGGATGTGGATCTCCTGGCCGTCCTGGCCCAGCACGGTCTCCTCGGCGGTGTGCACCCGGCCGTCGGCAAAGGTCTTTTCCACCGCGCAGGAGGGGCACTTGCTGTTGCGGCCCTTGTAGGCCTTGTAGCAGAACTCGCCCACCTTGTCGCCGAAGTCGCGCTCGAACATCTTGTTGAAGGCCACCAGGCGGAAGTCGCGGTTCTGCACGCTGATGTGGCAGGGCACCTGCTCGAAAAGGGTCTGGAACTGTTGGCGGCTCTCGTGCAGGGCCTCGGTCTTGTCCTTCACCGCCCGGCGCATGCTTTCGAAGGATTCGGCCAGCACCCCGATCTCATCGTCGGTGTAGGGGCGCACCGGCTGGTCATAGTCGCCCTGGGTGATGCTGCGGGTGGCGGTGACCAGGGCGTCCAGGGGCCGGTTGACGAAGAAAAAGGTGAAGATCGCCAGCACCCCGCCCACCACCAGCACCGCAACCAGCGCGTAGGCCACCACCTGGCGGGTGGAGCCGGCCACCTCGGCGTCCACCCCGCTCAGGCTGAGCCCCACGTCCAGCACGCCCAGCACGGTCTGGTCCTTGGGGTGGGCGTGGCAGGGGTCGGTGTAGCAGGCCGGCTCGGTGTAGATGGGGTTGATGATGCCCAGCACCCGGTGGGCCGGGGCGTCCGCGGTGGGCCGGGTGGTGAAGATGCGGCTGGTGCGGGCCTGGGGCAGGCGCTCCAGGGGCCGGTCCTTGAAATGGCAGGCGTAGCAGGCCTCGGCCTGCAAGTCCACCATGTGTCCGGCCTCGCCCTGGCGGCTGCTGAACATGATCTGGCCCTTTTTGTTGAAGACCCGGATCACGTCCACCCCCTCCTGGCTGCCGATGGCCTCGATGATGGCGTGCACGCTGTCGCGCTGGTCCTTGAGCATGGCGTGGCGGGTGGCCCGTTTCACGGTGTCGCTGAACCAGCGGCCGCTCTGGGTGATGCCGGCGATGGAGTTCTGTTCCTGGGCCCGGATGCCCAGCGCGGCCAGACCGCTGACCAGGATGATCAACGACAGCCCCACCCCAGCGATGAGCTTGAAGGACAGGCGCCGGGTGAGCTTAAGGGGACTGATGTCGGGTCGCGGTTGCGCCATGCGTCGTCTCCTAGGGTGATAGCTAAGCAGGAGGCGTGCCAGGTGGCGTCCCGATAAAGAAAACGCTATTCCATAGTGTTAGCTAATGAAAGGGCCCTTGGTCCGCAATATGTTGCACGTTGTTGCAACGGCATGTTGCGCATGTTGCTGCAACATCGTGCAACAAAGGGCTGCGCTTATTTCACCCCCAGCCGCCGCATGCGCCGCCACAGGGTGGTGCGGTCCACGCCCAGGGCGTCGGCGGTGCGGGCCCGGTTCCAGCCGTGCCGGTCCAGGGCCTGGATCAGGCTCTGGCGCTGGGGATCGGGCGCGTCCGGCAGGTGGGCGGCGCTCTGGACCTCGCGCAGGTCGCGGGGCAGGTGGTCGCAGTTGATGATGTCGCCCTGGCAGAGCAGGCAGGCGTGCTCCAGGATGTTCTCCATCTCGCGCACGTTGCCGGGGTAGTCGTAGTTGAGCAGCACGTCCAGGGCGTCGGGCGTGAAGCGGCAGATGTAGGTGCCGCGCTCCACGTTCTTGCGCTGGATGAAGCGCCGGATCAGCACCGGGATGTCCTGGCGGCGCTCCTTGAGCGGGGGGATGTGCACCCGGATCACGTTGAGGCGGTAGAAGAGGTCTCCGCGGAACAGGCCGGCGGCCACCTGGGCGTCCAGGGGCTTGTTGCAGGCGGCGATGATGCGCACGTCCACCTTGACCGTCTTGGCCGCGCCCAGGGGATAGAATTCCTGGTCCTCCAGCACCCTGAGCAGCTTGGCCTGCAAGGCCAGGGGCATCTCGCTGATCTCGTCCAGGAAGATGGTGCCGCCGGTGGCCAGTTGGAAGCGCCCCGGCTTGTCGCGGTTGGCCCCGGTGAAGGCCCCGCGCTGATAGCCGAACAGCTCCGACTCCAACAGGTTCTCGGGCAGCGCCGCGCAGTTGACCTTCACCAACGGCTGGCTGCGCCGGGGGCTCAGGTTGTGGATGATGTTGGCCAAAAGGTCCTTGCCGGTGCCGGTGGGGCCCTCCACCAGCACCGTCACCGGGGTGGGGGCCACCACCTTCAGGGTCTCGAAGATGCGCGCTATCTGGGGCGACTCGCCCACGTAGTCGTCCCAGTTGTAGGCCCGGGCCACCTTCTTGTCCATGAAGCGCACCAGGTGGAAGCTCTGCACCACCTCCACCCCGCCCACGATCTTGCCGGCGGCGTCGCGCAGGGGGCTCACCGAGATCTTGACCGGGGCCACCGAACGCCCGCCCTGGCGGATGAAGACCGCGTCCAGGTTGTACTGGGTCTGGCCGTTGGTGATGGCCCGGTTCAGGGGGCAGTCGCCCTCCTCGCACAGGGTGGATTGGAACACCTCGCGGCAGGGCCGGCCCAGGGCCGCCTCGGCGCTGAGCCCGGCCATCTGCTCGGCGGCCGGGTTCATGAAAATCACCCGCAGGTCGGTGTCCACCGCCACCACGCCCAGGGCCAGGCTGTCCAGCACCCGGTCGGGGCTGGCGGGGTCCAGGGGCGTCAGGAGGCCTTGGGGCATGGCCGCGTCCTCGGGTTTGTGGATGCAGGCGAGGCCGGGCTTGGGCCGCGATTCAGCCGGAGCCGGCGGCGCGCCGCCGGGCCGTTCCCCGGCCCGCGCCCAGGCGCCGGGCCCAGGCTTGCAGCATCAACCTCAATTCGTTATAGATAGTATACCAATCCAACCGAACGGGCCAAGCATGGGAAGGGCCGGGCATGAGCAAATACTATTTGATGCAGGACGCCGACCGCTGCATAGGCTGCCTGGCCTGTGAAGTGGCCTGCAAATCCAACAAGGGCCTGGGGCCGGGACCCAGCCTGTGCAAGAACCTCTCGGTCGGCCCCAGCGACCGCGGGGGCATCCCCAGCCTGCGCATGGTCTTCATGCCCTGCTTCCACTGCGAAGACCCCTGGTGCCTGAAGGTCTGCCCCACCGGCGCCATCCAGAAGCGCGCCGCCGACGGCATCATTTTCATCGAGCCCTCGCTGTGCATCGGCTGCAAGAGCTGCATCATGGCCTGTCCCTGGGGGGCCTGCCAGTGGGACCCCACCCAGACCAAGGCCGTCAAGTGCGACTATTGCATGGACCGCCTGGACCGGGGCCAATTGCCGGCCTGCGTCACCTGCTGCCTGGCCCAGTGCCTCTCCTTCGGCAAGGCCGACCGCCTGCCCGACGACCGCCGCCGCCGCTTCGCCCAGGCCGTGGCCGCCGGCACGCCCGGCCCCCGGGCCCTTTAAACCTCCATGCCCGCCGCACCCCACCCAGGCCTGCTGGCCCGCATCCGCCGCGCCGCCCCGCCCGACCTGGCCGCCTACCAGGCGGCCGGCGGCCTGGCCGGTCTGCTGCGGGCCGCGGACATGACGCCATTGCAGATCGTGCTGGCCCTGCGCGACGCGGGCCTGCGCCGCGGCCGCGGCGAATGCGCGCCGGTCTACCTGGACTGGTGGCGGCTGGTGCAGGCCGGCGAGCCGCCGCTGTTGGCGGTGGATCTGCGCGCGGCCGAGGTGCTGGACCTGGCCCCGGCCGCCTTGCTGCGCGGCGACCCCATGGGCCTGGTGGCCGCCCTGGCCATCGCCGCCCTGGCCCTGGGCTCCACCAAGGCCCGCCTGGGCCTGGACCGCCAGGGCTTCGCCGCCCAGGCCTTTGTGCAAAGCGCCCAGGCCGCCTTCATCGAGGGCGCGCCCCTGGGCCAGCGCACCCCGCGCCTGGAGCTGGAGTTCCTGGCCGGCCCG
>JAZDHW010000185.1:0-8545 GCA_043805555.1 Pseudomonadota bacterium | reverse complement strand
ACGTCGTCGGGGTCTAGGCCAATTTCGCCATCAAGAAACTTTTTACCATGCGTCATATAGCGCATTAGCATGTTGTTTATTATGTAAAGGAAAAATGGAGAATGGGTTGTAACGACAAACGGATGTCCCAGATTGACTAAGTAGGCAATCACTTTTACAACTTCAATTTGAGCCTTAGGATGTAAATGCGCTTCCGGTTCTTCAAGGTAAATATTTGATGTTATTATATGCCTAACTGGTCTTTTGTATTTACCGACTCGCAATAAAATGCTAGCCGTTCCATATGTGGAAGCCACTACAAAAAATGGCCAAGCTTCAGTTTGGCCAGAGGCGCATGCTTCGATAGGAATTATTTTTCTATTGTTAACGCCTGCATCACCAGACGAGCTAGCAGCCGCAGCAACCCACCATTTCCATAATTTAACTCCCTTCTTTGGTAGATAGGCTACTCCAGAAAGAGCGCGGAGTTGGCAATCCATAATAAACTCAAAGTGACGGCGGGACATTTTCCCTTTAGAAAGCCAATCTTGGTAAATTTTTGGATATTTGGCTTTTGCACGAGAAAGATAATCGGCAAACTCTAAAAACGGATAAGATTGTATTTCTTTATCAAAGATAACTGATGGGGATCTGTCAGCGTAGCGAGTGAACATGGAACGTTCTGTTGGAATAAAGATATGATTTTCGATATCAAGCGAAGCATTTATTTCATGCTCTTGCCAATTCTCCCCCCATTTTGTCAGGCTATTTTTTAACTGTTTATTTATTGATATTTGCCTGGTCAGTTCATATGTCCTAATTTCCCATTGCTCATCAGACTCATACGCCAACACTCCTGTCTTGTTGGCGAAATAACCAAAGGCTACGCTACGCAAATCATCCAGAAGACGCTTGACCTCAACTTTATGCCAGTCACTTCTTTCAAGCCATTCGTGCGAATACCGTTTGGCTAGGTGTGATTGTAATCCCCTGAAAAAATACAAACCCTGCGCCAGCAGCGACTTCCCGCTGGCCTGGGGGCCGATGATTACCGTCAGCGGGCGCGGCTCGATGGTGGCCTTCTTCAGCGGCCCCAGGTTTTTCAGCGTCAGCTTCTCGCCCAGCTTTCCGCCCAAGATTCACGCTCCTTGGTCAGCGATCACTCCAACTACGCCGCACGTTAGCATAATCGCCGGGTCAACGCCAGACTGCCCAGCGCCCCCCTTCCTTGACATCCCCCGGCCCCCCACCTAGAATCGAACCTCACGGGAGGGTTCGTGACCATCGACGCCATCGACAAGCGCATCATCGCACGATTGCAGGGCGATCTGCCCCTGGTCCCGCGGCCCTTCGCCCCCCTGGCCGCCGAACTGGGCATAGCCGAGGCCGAGGTGGTCGCGCGCATCGACCGCATGAAGCGCCAGCGCATCATGCGCCGCTTCGGGGCCACCCTGCGCCACCAGCAGTCGGGCTTCCCGGCCAACGTCATGGTGGCCTGGCGGGTGGCCGAGGAGCGCATCGAGGCCGTGGGCGAGATCCTCTCCGGTTTCCGCAACGTGAGCCACTGCTACTGGCGCAGGCCCTGTGAGGGCTTCGCCTACAACCTCTTCAGCATGGTCCACGGCGTCAGCCAGGACGAGTGCCGCCGCATCGTGGCCGAAATGGCCCAGAAGGTGGCCATGGACCCGGCCGACTACGCCCTGTTGTTTTCGGTGGAAGAGCTCAAGAAGACCTCGATGCAGTATTATTGAGGTCTGGGTCCGGCGCTGCCCCGCCGGGCCCCCGCACCCCGCGCAAACCCAACCGAGGCCGGCTATGGGCACGGGTCCGCGACCCGGCCGCCCCCGGCCGCCCCGTGGAGAAGCTTTCATGGCAGACAGGCGATCGCAGGAGCTCTGGGCCCGGGCCCAGGAGGTCATTCCCGGCGGAGTCAACAGCCCGGTGCGGGCCATGGGCTCGGTGGGGCTCAACCCGCCCTTCATCAAGTCCGGCCGCGGCGCCCACATCGAGGACGTGGACGGCAACCGCTACCTGGACTTCGTGGGCTCCTGGGGGCCCTTGATCCTGGGCCACGCCCACCCGGAGGTCATCAAGGCCGTGCAGCGCGCAGCCGAGAAGGGCACCAGCTTCGGCGCGCCCACCGAGGCCGAGGTCCTCCTGGCCGAGAAGCTGGTCAAGCTGGTGCCCAGCCTGGAGATGGTGCGCCTGGTCAGCTCCGGCACCGAGGCCACCATGAGCGCCCTGCGCCTGGCCCGGGGCTGCACCGGCCGCGACCTGATCGTCAAGTTCGACGGCTGCTACCACGGCCACTCCGACGGCCTTTTGGTCTCGGCCGGCTCGGGCCTGGCCACCCTGGGCATCCCGGCCTGCCCCGGCATCCCGGCGGCCATCGCCGGGGCGACCCTCTCGCTGCCCTACAACGACCTCCCCGCCCTGGCCGCGGCCCTGGCCGCCAACAGCGAGCGGGTGGCGGCGGTGATCGTGGAGCCGGTGGCCGGCAACATGGGCGTGGTGGCGCCCGCGCCGGGATTTTTGGAGGGCCTGCGGCGGCTCTGCGACCAATATGGCGCGCTGCTGATCTTCGACGAGGTGATCACCGGCTTCCGGGTGGCCCTGGGCGGGGCCCAGGAGCGCTTCGGGGTGATGCCCGACCTGACCACCCTGGGCAAGATCGTGGGCGGCGGCCTGCCGCTGGCGGCCTATGGCGGCAAGAAGGAGATCATGCGGCAGATCGCGCCCAGCGGGCCGGTCTACCAGGCCGGCACCCTCTCCGGCAACCCCCTGGCCACCGCGGCCGGGCTGATGGTGCTGGAGCTCATCCAGGCCCCGGCCACCTACAAGACCCTGGAGGAGACCAGCGAGCGGCTCTACGAGGGCCTGGGCCAGATCTTCGCGGCCAAGGGCCTGCCGGCCTTTGGCCAGCGGGTGGGGGCCATGTTCACCTGGTTCTTCACCGCCGGGCCGGTCAGCGACTACGCCGGGGCCAAGACCAGCGACACCGAGCTTTTCGCCAAGTTCTACCGCCGCATGCTCAAGCGCGGCATCTACCTGGCCCCCAGCCAGTTCGAGGCCACCCTGGTCAGCCTGGCCCACGGCCCCCAGGAGGTGGACGCGGCATTGAGCGCGGCCGAGGACTCGGTGAAGGAGCTGTAAGGCGCGGAAGGAGGCGGGCGAGATGGATAACCTGCTCTATTACGGCGATAACCTGGACATCATGCGCCAGCATATCGCCGACGAGTCGGTGGACTTGATCTATCTGGACCCGCCCTTCAACAGCAACCAGGATTACAACGTCCTGTTCGCCGAGCAGGACGGCACCCGTTCGGCCGCCCAGATCAAGGCCTTTGGCGACACCTGGCGCTGGGACCAAGGGGCGGTGGTCTGCTTCGACGAGGCGGTGCGCTTCGGCGGCCGGGTGGCCGCCGCCATGCAGGCCTTCCACACCATGCTGGGCCCCAGCGACATGCTGGCCTACCTGGCCTACATGGCCCCCCGTTTGATAGAGCTGAAGCGGGTGCTCAAGGATACCGGCAGCATTTATCTACACTGCGACCCCACCGCCAGCCATTACCTGAAACTGCTGATGGATGCGATTTTCGGGCCGAAGTTTTTCAGGAATGAAATAATCTGGAAGCGGACCTTCGCGCACAGCGGGTCAAAACGTTATGGGCCTGTTCATGACACGATTTTTTACTATTCAAAAACCGATGAAATGGTCTGGACCAACCCAAAGATTCCTCACACTGAGGTATATTTACAACGACATTTCAACCGTATCGACCAAGAGAATGGCAGAAAGTTCCAGCCGATTACGTTAACAGGCGCAGGCACAAGAAAGGGTGACAGTGGCAAGCCATGGCGCGGCGTTGACCCCACCAAATCCAGTCGCCACTGGGCGCTGCCCAATCAAATTTTAGCTGACCTTGGGATAGATGGTGATTCTATACAGGCAAAACTAGACGCATTAGATTCGGCAGGGATGATCTATTGGCCGGCGAAAAAAGATGGCATTCCTCGCCTAAAACTTTTCGAGGATATGCTTCGTGGGATGGCCCTGCCTGATGTTTGGAGCGATATCTCACCGATCAGCGCGCAAGCCAAGGAGCGCCTCGGCTACCCCACCCAAAAGCCGGAAGCCCTGCTGGAGCGCATCGTCCAGGCCTCCAGCAACCCCGACGACGTGGTGCTGGACCCCTTTTGCGGCTGCGGCACCGCCATCACGGCGGCGCAGAAGCTGGGCCGGCGCTGGCTTGGCATCGACATCACCCACCTGGCCATCACCCTGATCAAGCACCGCCTGCACAACGCCTTCGGCCCCGCCCTTCCCTTCCGGGTCATCGGCGAACCGGTGGACATGGCCGGCGCGCGCGACCTGGCCGCCAGCGATCCCTACCAGTTCCAGTGGTGGGCCCTGGGCCTGGTGGACGCCAGGCCGGTGGAGCAGAGAAAAGGTGCGGACCGGGGCATCGACGGCCGGCTTTACTTCCGCGACGATCCCAAAGGACCCCAGCGTTCCATTGTGCTTTCGGTCAAGGCCGGGACCACCGGTCCGGCCCACGTGCGCGACCTGCGCGGGGTGGTGGAGCGGGAAAAAGGGGCCATTGGCGTGCTGATAACCATGCAGGAGCCCACCAGCCGCATGCGCGAGGAGGCGGCCGAGGCCGGGTTCTACGAATCCCCGGCCGGCACCCGTCACCCCCGCCTGCAACTGCGCACAGTGGACGAACTCATGGCCGGGGCCGGCCTGGACTACCCGCGCTACGCCGACAATCTCACCTTCAAGAAGGCCCGACGGGTGGCGGGCCAGGGGCACATCAACGGCAAGCTGTTTCAATAGGCCTACTTCACCAGCGCCTTGAGGGGCGTTCCAGTCCATAGCCTCAATGAGCTTGCGGGCGCGCCTGGGGCCGCCCTGCACCCGCACCACGATGGTCTGCACCCCGGTGTGGGCCAGCTCGGGCCGGGGCTCGTTCTCCATGTGGGCGCTGTCCTCGGTCTTGATGAGCTTCCAGCCCGGCCCCAGGAAGACCCAGGTGGTGCCCTCGCGCCAGCCGTAGCGGGGATCGTCCTCGCCGGCCTGGCGATAGGCCGCCGGCCTCGATCTGGGCGTTGATCATGTGCAAGAGGGGCTGAGCCAGGCCCTTGGCGTGCAAATGGTTGGGCTTGTCCCGAAGTTGGTGGCAGGGGAGCAAGCATGCCCTTGCCGGCTGGTCAAGGCCGAGCGTAGCGAGCCCTTTGGGCTTGGCCGTGACTGGCTCCGGCGGCCTTGCTACTTCCAGATGCCTTCCAAAACCGCTGATCTTAGGAGCCTTTAGTGTTAACAGGCCCTAGGCGAGCCTGCCACTTCGAGCGTTGCGTTTGCTGCGGGCCGGACCCAAAACAAAAGGGATCTTCGTCGTTTTGCGTGGAATTTGGTTTCAAGAGGAATCAGACCGCCGGAGGTAGCAAGGCCGCCGAACCGAGTCAAGACCAAGCCCTACGGGCTCGCTGCGCTCGGTCTTGACACGCTCCGGCAGGCCTTGCTGTCTTGCTCGCGCGCCCCCTGGTTGGCCAAAAAATGTCTGGGCACTGCTTGGTACCGCGGCCTAATGCCTGGGCATGCTGGCTTGGCTGGTTAACCGGCCTTGCCCCCCACAGACATTTTTTGCCACCAGGGGGCCTGGATACAGGACAGCAGGGCTGGCTGGGGCCAGTCAACCCCGAGCGAAGCGAGCCGAAGGGCAGGGTTGACGGACCCCAGCCTGCCCTGCTACCGCCAACAATGCCAATTCCACACAAAACGACGAAGAGGCAACAAAAGAGGCCGGTCGCGTGACCTGGCCTCTGAATATGGCGTGGTGTGCGATGGGCGACTCGAACGCCCGGCCTTTGGCTCCGGAGGCCAACGCTCTATCCAACTGAGCTAATCGCACGCCGGTATGGCTGAAGCGATTTCTACCACACCCCCGCCCCCCTGTCCACCGCCTGCAAGGCCCCGGCCGGCTCTGGTATATTGTTGCCGTGGCCAAAAACACCCCCAAATCCCGCCGCAAGTCCGCCCCGCGCCGCGCCGCCCCGGCCAAGGCCCAATCCGCCCCCCGCCGGCGCTGGCTCTTCTGGCTCCTGATCCTGGCGCTGGCGGCCGGGGCCGGCCTGGGGCTCTATGCCTGGCGGCTGGCCGCCTCGGTGGAAGAGCGCTTCGCCGGCCGGCGTTGGTCCCTGCCCAGCCGGGTCTATGCCGACAGCGCCCTCATCTACCCCGGCCAGAACCTGGACCTGGGCGCAATGGCCACCCGTTTGCGCGATCTGGACTACCGCCGGGTGGAGGGTCCGCCGCGCAAGCCCGGCGAGTGGCGGCAAAGCGGCTCCGGTCTGGAGGTGCACCTGCGCGAACTCAACACCCCCAACCGCCGCCGCGAGGCCCTGCCGCTGGGCCTGACCTTCGCCTCTGGCCGCCTAGCCGCCATCCTGCGCACGGACACCCGCCAGGAGCTGTCCATCGCGGAGCTGGAGCCACAGGAGGTGATGGAGTTCTTCGGACCCGAGCGCGAGATGCGCAGCCTGGTGGCATTGAAGGACGTCAGCCCCCACCTGGTCCACGCGGTCCTGGCGGCTGAGGATGCCGATTTTTATAGCCATTCCGGCATCAGCCCCCTGGGCATGCTGCGGGCGCTGTGGGTGAACCTCAGCCACGGCTCGGTGCGCCAGGGCGGCAGCACCATCACCCAGCAACTGGCCAAGAACTTTTTCCTCACCCCGGAACGCACCCTGAGCCGCAAGCTCAAGGAGTTGCTCATCGCGCTGATCCTGGAAGCCAAGTACGACAAGGACACCATCCTGGAGATCTACCTCAACGAGGTCTACCTGGGCCAGAAGGGCTCGGTGGCCCTGGGCGGGGTGGCCGAGGCATGCGAGTTCTATTTCGGCCGCGCGCCGGCCGACCTCTCGCCCGACCAGGCCGCCCTCATCGCCGGCCTGATCCGGGGGCCCAACGCCCACAGCCCCCACCGCCGGCCCCAGGCGGCCAAGGCCCGGCGCGACCAGGTGCTCACGGCCATGCTGCGCCACGGCTGGCTGGACGAGGCCGAGGCGGCCCTGGCCCGGCGCCGGGGCCTGGACGTCGCACCCTACCGGCCCTACGGCCGCCGGGCCCCGTACTTCTTGGATTATGTTTCCTCGCAGTTGACCGAGCTGTACCCGCCCGAGGCCCTGGCCAGCCTGGGGCTCAATATCTACACCACCCTGGACACTCAGGTGCAGGCCGCGGCCGAGGCCGCCATCACCCACGGCCTGGAGCGGCTGGAAAAGGCCTATCCCAAGCTGCGGCGCAAGGCCGAGAAAGACCGCCTGCAGGCCGCCATGCTGGTGATGGAGCCGCGCACCGGCCACATCCTGGCCATGGTGGGCGGCCGCGACTACGGCCAGAGCCAGTTCAACCGCGCGGCCCAGGCCCGCCGCCAGCCGGGCTCCACCTTCAAGCCCTTCGTCTACCTGGCCGGGCTGGCGGAGTTCAACCCCGCCACCCTGCTGAGCAATCAGGAAAAGACCTACCGCTTCGCCGGCCAGAGCTGGACCCCGTCCAACTATGACGACAGCGCCGGCGGCAGCTTTCGCATGCGGGTGGCGCTCACCCGCTCGCTGAACCTGCCCACCGTGGATCTGGCCATGCGCCTGGGCCTGGACCGGGTGGCCGAGACCGCCCGGGCCTTTGGCCTGCGGGCCCCGGCCGACCCGCCGCCGGCCATGGCCCTGGGCGCGCTGGAGGTCACCCCCCTGGAGCTGGGCCGGGCCTACTGCGCCCTGGCCGCCGAGGGCCTGCTGCCCTTCCCGCTCTCGCTCAAGGCCGTGGTCACCGAGGCTGGCAACGTGGCGGTGCGCCGGCCGGTCAAGAGCGACAACGCGGCCGAGCCGGTGCGCACCTGGCTGCTGACCAGCATGCTGCAATCGGTGGTCAAGGAGGGTACCGCCCGCTCGCTGCGGCCGGGCTTCCCCCTGGCCGGCAAGACCGGCACCAGCAACGACTACAAGGACGCCTGGTTCGCGGGCTACACCCCGGAGTTCATGGCCCTGGTCTGGGTGGGCTTTGACGACGGCGACTCCACCGGGCTCTCCGGCGCGTCCGCGGCCCTGCCCATCTGGGCCGAGTTCATCCGCCGCGCGCCCTGGCTGGGCTCGGGCATGGAGTTCGCCGTGCCACCGGGGGTGGTCACCCAGACCATTTGCGCCGAGAGCGGCCAGGTTGCCACTGCACTTTGCCCGCATCCCATGGCAGAATATTTCGAGGAGGGGCGCGCGCCGGCGGAGTATTGCCCCCTCCACCGTCCGGCCGGCCTGGTGGACCGCTTCCTCAAGGACGTGAAAAATGCATTCGGGCGTTAAAGTGGATTTGACCAACCCGGCGCAAAGCGCCGCCCAAGGGGCCGGCACTTTGCGGCGGGCCATCCCTGGCCCGCATTGGCCGAACCTTGCCCGGCCACATGCTTGGTTGCTGGTAATCCTGCTGCTGGGCCTGGCCCTCTTGGCCTTTGGCTGCGCCAAGCAGGTGGTGCCCGCGCCCTATCCCGTGCCGCCGCGGGCGCCGTTCCCG
>JAZDHW010000184.1:0-29256 GCA_043805555.1 Pseudomonadota bacterium | reverse complement strand
AGCGCCGCGCCCGCCGGACGGCCGGCGGCGGCCGGCAGGGCGTAGGTGGGCAAGGCCCGGTAGCGCCAGCGCGGCCGCGCGCCCCTGATCCCCAGCCGCCCGGCCAGGCCGTCCGCGGCCAGGTTCAGGGCCAGGGCCGTCTCCACCGGCCGCAGCAGGTGATAGCCGTCGCCCTCCGGGGCCAGGCCGATCAGCCCCACATGGCCAAAACCGGCCGGCAGGGTGCCCCGCACCAGGTTGGCCAGGCGAAAGGCCAGGGCCAAGGCCTCAGACCTCGTTGGTCAGGTCGGGCTGGCCGGTGGCCTCGCGCACCGCCCGCCACAGCCCGCCGCGCGGCTCCACGTAGGAGCGGTGGCTGATGGCCATCTTGATGGGCACGTGCACGAAATGGTTGTTCCACAGGCTGACCAGCATGCCGGTCTTGCCGGCCATGCCCGCGTGCACGGCGTGGTGGCCCAGGAAGCCGCAGTAGATGCGGTCGTTGGGCGTGGCCGGCACCGAGCGGATCAGGTAGCTGGGGTCGATGTACTTCAGGTTGATCTCCAGGCCCCGCTCCTTGAAATGCTGGTTGATGCGGTCGCGCAGGAAGGTGCCCACGTCGCCCAGCTTGACGTTGCCGCTGGCGTCGGAGCCCTGCTCCTTGCCCTGGAAAAACTTCTGGCCCGAGCCCTCGGCCACCACGATCACCGCGTGGCCGCGGGCCTTCTGGCGGTCCTCCAGCCGGGCCAGGAGCCCGCGCGGCCCATCCAGATCCCAATCCACCTCCGGGATGAGGCAGAAGTTGACCTCGGTCAGCGCCAGGGTGGCGTGGGCGGCCACGAAGCCGCTGTAGCGGCCCATGAGTTTGACCAGGCCCACGCCCATGGGCGCGCCGGTGGCCTCGTTGTGGGCGCCCATGATGGCCCGGGTGGCGGCCTCCACCGCGGTCTGGAAACCGAAGGTCATCTCCACGAAGCTGATGTCGTTGTCGATGGTCTTGGGCACCGCGATGACGCCGGCCTTGAGCCCGCGGTTGGTGATCTCCTCAGTGATGGCCTGGCCGGCCCGCAGGGTGCCGTCGCCGCCGATCATGAAGACAAGGCCGATGTTCAGCCGCTCCAACGAGTCCACGATCTCGTCGATGGGCTGCGCCCCCCGGCTCATGCCCAGGAAAGACCCGCCGCGGCCGTGCACGTTCTGCACCGTGTCCGGGTTCAGCTCCATCAGATCGTGGCCAAAGGCCGGGATGAAGCCCTGCAGGCCGAAACGCACGCCCACCACGTTGCGCACGCCGTAGATGTAGTGCAATTGCAACACGATGGCCCGCACCAGGCTGTTGATGCCCGGACACATGCCGCCGCAGGTGACGATGGCCGCCTTGAGCTTGGTGGGGTCGAAATAGACCTTCTCGCGCGGGCCGGCCCGCTCGAAGCTGGGCTCGATCGCGCACCCCTCCGGGATGGCCACCAGGTAGGGGTTGGTGCGCATGCGCACGGTTTCATCCACGAAGTCGGTGTTGGCCTGCTGCCCCCCCCGGCGCAGGATGGGGTTTTCTATCTTGGCCGGTCCCAGGGTCGGAATCCCGGTGTCCTCCGGCTTCACGCTGTGTCTGTCTTCGCGCACGGCTCTCTCCAGCCCAGGCGTGTTTTTTCAGGCTTCCGCAGGCAGTTGCAGGCTAACATCACCGCCGGGGCCGGTCAAGTTACCATCCCACCGCTGTTTACATCCGCCCTGGTTGTGCTACGATCAAGGCCTGTTTCGGCATATGCCAAACCCAGACAAAAACCTAGCAGGGAACTAGATATGGACAGCTTCAGCGTGGATTCCATCCGCCGCACGGTCTTCGGCCGCGGCGTCGCCGCCAACCTGGGCCAGGAGCTGCAACTGATCGGCGCCAAGAAGGCCCTGGTGGTCATCGATCCCCAGGTCAGGAGCGCCGGGGTGGCCGAGGCGGCCATTGCCAGCCTCCAGCCGGCCGGGGTCAAGTACGTGGCCTACGACCGCATCACCCGCGAGCCCGAGCCGGCCGAGGCCGACGACGCGGCCACCCTGGGCCGCGAGTTCGGGGCCCAGGCCGTGGTGGGCATCGGCGGCGGCAGCGCCCTGGACCTGGCCAAGGCCGCCGGCGTGCTGATCACCAACCCCGGCCAGGCGGTGGACTACGTGGGCCTGGAGCTGGTGAAAAAGCCCGGCAGGCCGGTGATCTGCCTGCCCACCACCGCCGGCACCGGCAGCGAGGTCACCTTCACCGCGGTCTTCACCCGGCGGGCGGACAAGTTCAAGGGCGGCATCAACGGCCGCCTGCTCTTCCCCCACACCGCCATCCTGGACCCGCTACTCACCGTGAGCTGCCCGCCCTACATCACCGCCATCACCGGCATGGACGCCCTGACCCACGCCATGGAGGCCTACACCAGCCGGGCCGCCCACGCCATGAGCGACCTGAACGCCCTGAAGGCCATCGAGCTGATCGGCGACAACCTGCGCGCGGCCGTGGCCCACGGCGAGAACCTGGCCGCCCGCGAGGGCATGCTGCTGGGCGCCTACCTGGCCGGCCTGGCCCTGGCCCAGGCCGGGGTGGGCGCGGTGCACGCCATGGCCTATCCCCTGGGGGCCTTTTTCGACATCCCCCACGGCGAGGCCAACGCGGTGCTCTTGCCCTACGTGCTGGAGTTCAACCTCATGGCCTGCCCGGAGCGCTTCGCCGACATGGCCTACGCCCTGGCCGAGCTGCCCGAGGACCTGACCACCCGCGAGGCGGCCGACGCCTGCGTGCAGGAGGTGCTGGAGCTATCCGACGACGTGGGCATCCCGGCCAGCCTGGACGCGCTCAACGTGCCCCCGGCCGAGATCCCGGCCATGGCGGCCAAGGCCATGACCGTGGCCCGGCCCATCGCCAACAACCCGCGCAAGGTGAGCGCCGCCGACCTCGAGGAGGTCTACCGCAACGCCTTCCGGGTCCTCTAGGTGTGTGTCGGAGAAAGCCATCCATGGCTTTCTCCGTCTTGGAACTTGCCAAAAGTGAATTTTGGCAAGTTCTCGGAATGGCGCCAAAAATTAATTCGGCGCCATTCCGGGCGGGCCGTCCATGGCCCGCTCGGAAGCCTGTCGGAGGATTACTCCGACAGGCTCCTAGACCCCAGCGTGTCAACCGCTTCTTACGGAGAGCGAGTCATGCCCGGATTCGAATGGCTGGACAAGGAAGAGTACAAGGCCCTCACGGCGGTGATGCAGCGGGGCATCCTCTTCCGCTATGACATGCCCCCGGGCGTGGGCCAGTCCACCCCGGAGTTCGAGAAGGCCTTTGCGGCCAGCCTGGGGGCGCGCTTCGCCCTGGCCGTGACCAGCGGCACCACGGCGCTGAAGGTGGCCTTCACCGCCCTGGGCCTGGGCCCCGGCGACGAGGTCATCGTGCCCGGCTTCACCTTCGTGGCCACCTGGGAGACGGTCTTCGACTGCGGCGCGGTGCCGGTCTTCGCCGAGATCGACGAGACCCTGTGCCTGGACCCGGCCGACGTGGAGGCCAAGATCACCCCCAAGACCCGCTGCATCGCCCTGGTGCACATGATGGGCGCCCAGGCCCGGGTGGCCGAGATCAAGGCCATCGCCGACAAGCACGGCATCCCGCTTCTGGAGGACACCGCCCAGGCCGCCGGCGCTAGCCTGAACGGCAAGGCCCTGGGCAGCTTCGGGGCCTGCGGCACCTTCAGCTTCGACGCGGTCAAAACGCTGACCTGCGGCGAGGGCGGCATGATCGTCACCGACGACGAGGCGCTCTATCAGAGCATGAGCGAGTACAGCGACCACGGCCACGACCACAAGCCGGTGGGCCGCGGCAACGAGGGCCGGCGCTTCATCGGCATGAACTTCCGCATGATGGAGTTGCAGGCCGCCCTGGGCCTGGTGCAGCTCAAGAAGCTGCCGGCCATGGTGGCGCGCATGCAGGAGCACAAGAACGCCCTCAAGGAGGCCCTGACGCGGGTGCCGGGCCTGACCCTGCGCCAGGTGCCCGACGCCAAGGGCGATTCGGCCACCTTCCTGAGCTGGTTCATGCCCGACGCCGAAAAGGCCCAGCGCCTGAACGAGATCCTGTCCGCCAACGGGGCCGGGGCCATCCCCTGGGCCAAGAACACCTGGCACGCCTACCACAACTGGGAGCATCTGCACGCCGGGGCCACGGTGGTGAAAAGCGGCTGGCCCTTCAAGCGCCCCGAGGGCGACCTGAGCTACAGCCCCGACGCCCTGCCGCAGACCAAGGCCATCCTGTCGCGCTGCCTGTCCTGGCAGATCATGCTGAACTGGGACCAGGCCAAGCTGCAGCAGATGACCCAGGCCGTCAACGCAGCCGCGGTGGAGCTGTAGGAGGCGCAGCGGCCATGGCCGCCGGCCTGGGGCGTCTCGCGGCAAACTTGCGCGACCTGGCCTTCCCGGCCGGGTGTCCGGCCTGCGGCCTGGCCCCGGCGGATGGGGCCATCTTCTGCCCCGAGTGCCTGGACCAGGTGGCGCGGCTCACAGCGGCCTGCCCGCGCTGCGGCCGGCCGGGGGCCGTTGCGGCCTGCCCGGCCTGCACCTTGGCCCTGCCGGCCTGGGAGCTGGCCTGGGCCCCGGCCCGCCACGCCGGCCCGGTGGCCATGGCGGTGCGCGGCTTCAAGTACCGCCGCGACTGGGCCGGCGGCGCGGCCCTGGCCCGCTGGCTGGCCGCCGAGGCCCCGGCCTGGCTTTTGGACGGAGTCGAGGTGGTGACGCCGGTGCCCCTGCACCCCCGCCGATTGCTGCGGCGCGGCTTCAACCAGGCCGCGGTGCTGGCCCGGGCCCTGTGCCCGGGCCAGGGTCCGGGCCTGGCCTTGCGCCTGCTTACCCGCCAGCGCCACACCCGGCCCCAGGTGGGTCTCACCCCCCGCGAACGCCTGGCCAACGTGGCCGGGGCCTTTACCGTGCGCCCGGCGGCGCTCACGGCCCTGGCCGGCCGGCGGGTGCTGTTGGTGGACGACGTCTTCACCACCGGGGCCACCCTGGCCGAGTGCGCCCAGGTGCTCCTTGCGGCCGGGGCCGCGGCGGTGCGGGTGGCCACCGTCTCCCGGGCCGGCCGGCCCCATCCCGCCCGCCCCGCGGAGGAAGCCCATGGACTTTGACGCCCGCCGCAAGATCGTGAGCTTGGCCGATGCCGCCGCAGCCGCCCGCCGGGCGCAGGCCGCCGGCGGCCGGGTGGTCTTCACCAACGGCTGCTTCGACCTCCTCCACGCCGGCCACGTGCGCTACCTGGGCCAGGCCCGCGCCCTGGGCGAGCTGCTCATCCTGGGGCTCAACTCCGACGCCAGCGTGCGCGGCCTCAATAAGGGCGAGGAGCGGCCCATCGTGCCCCAGGACCAGCGGGCCGAGGTGGTGGCCGGGCTCATGGCCGTGGACCGGGTGGTGATCTTCGACGAGCCCACCCCCCTGGAGCTGATCCGGGTCATCGCGCCGGACGTGCTGGTCAAGGGCGGCGACTGGCCGGTCCAGGCCATCGTGGGCGCGGACCTGGTGCTGGCCCGGGGCGGGCGGGTGCTCTCGATTCCCCTGGTGGCCGGGCTCTCCACCACCAACCTGGTGCGCCGCCTGAGCGGCCCCCAGGCTTGACAACCGCGGGCACGGCCGCTGCAATAGAAGAATCCCCCCGCCGCCCCCGGAGGTGAACGATGTCCGATACCCAAGACGACAACGGCCGCAGCCGCCTGGCCTGGCTCAACCCCCTGGCCGGCGGCCTGGGCAAGGGCCGCCGCCTGCTGCGCCTGGGCTGGGTGGTGGCGGTGCTGTGGCTCCTGGCCGCGCCTTTTGTGATGTGGTGGGAGTACGACCGCGCCTTCCCGCCCTTCTTCGACCCCCGGCCCCAGCCGGCCGCCAGCGGCGACGCCGGCGCGGCCCCGGCCCCGCCGCCCAGGGGCTCGGTCTACGCCGACACCCTCATCTTCATGGGCGAGCGCATGATGCAGGCCTGGCTGCCCAACGACATCCTCTGGCCCAGCATCCTGCTGGACAACCCCCAGAACTTCCAGCTCGGCCAGTTGGAGGTGATGCGCTACGCCACCCGGGTGCTGCGCGACAAGCTCTCCCGCCAGCGCACCACCGACAAGATCGACGCCGACGCCGACCGGGCCTTCACCGACTTCAGCAACAACCCCAGGGCCTGGATCTTCCCCTCGGCCGAGACCAAGTTCAGCGACGGGGTCAAGTCCCTGCGCCGCTACCGCCAGGGCCTGAACAAGGGCGGCGCGACCTTCTACGCCCGCGCCGACAACCTCATCGAGCTGCTGGACCAGTTTTCCAGCCTGCTGGGCGGGGTGGACACCCGCCTGGGCAACGCCCCGCGCGACTGGACCGTGCGCATGAGCGAGGAGACGGCCGGCGACCGCTACAGCGAGGGCGAGACCGCCTCCCGGGTCAGCGTGCCCTGGACCCAGATCGACGACAACTTCTACTTCGCCCGGGGGGTGGCCTACGGCATCCGCCAGGTGCTGGTGGCGGTGCGCTGGGAGTTCGCCGAGATATTGCGCATCAAGCGCTCCCAGGAGCTGTTGGACAACATCGTGGCCGAGCTGGCCCTGGCCCAGTTCGAGCCCCTGGTGGTGCTCAACGGCGACCGCGACAGCGTTTTCGCCAACCACAGCCTGAGCCTGATGGCCACGCTGGAGGATGTGCGCCAAAAAATGATCAGTCTCCAGCAGATGCTGGAACGCTAGGCCCGGCTCTGGTAATAAATAGGCGTCGGACCCCGGCCTTTTGGGGCGGCGCCCACAATTCTCCGGCACGAAGGTCTATGGAACCGCAACGCTGCACCGCCTGTTTGTTCTGCGAAGAGCTGGGCCCGGACTTCATCCGCTGCAGCAACGCGGACGTGGCCCATGACACCGGCTGGAGCGAGCCCTACCTGACCCAGGGCTACCTGGATCTGCCCTATTTCAAGCCCGAAGACCAGCCCTGCTTCTGGTTCGTCCAAAAACGCTGAAAAACTTGCCGCCGGGCGCGCCCGGCCCGATTGAGCTGGCGTAAGGGCCAGGCCCAGGGCCCGTTTGGGGCCCTGACCCTGGACAGGCCCCTTGCGACAGCCCGGGGGGCCGCCGGGACCGGGGCCTAGGCGGTGAGGTTCACGCTGGCGCCGCTCTGGGTCAGCCCGGCGCTCAGGGAGGCGGCCAGGCTGCCGTTCTGGCTCTGCTGATACTGGGTCAGGCCGTAGTTGGCCAGCAGACTGGCCAGCAGCTCGTTCAGGCTGGGCACGGTGGCCGCCTCGTCGGTGCTGGTGGCGCCGCTGTCCGTGCTGCTGGCCGAAGCGCCCGCGCCGCCGCCGGGAGGCGGGCCGGGCGGCGGGCCCTGGCTCTCCATGGCCGTGACGAACTCCTCCTGGCTCAGGCTGCCCACGCCCTCGCTGTCCAGCCGGCTCCACATCTCGGCGGCCTGGTCCTCGCTCATCTCCTCGGGCCGGCCGGCCAGGAACTCGGCCTGGCTGATGACGCCGTCGCCGTCGGTGTCCAGGCTGCTGAACAGCTCGCTGGCGTCGGGCGGGGCCCCGCCGGGGCCGCCCGTGCCCTGGCCGCCAGCCAGGCTCTGGCCGCCGGACATGCCCTGGCCGTCCATGGGCGGCGGGCCCATGCTGTTCATCAGGCCGATCAGCTCGGCCTCGCTCAGCTTGCCGTCGCCGTCGCTGTCGGCCTGGGTCAGCACCTCCTGGTCGACGGAGATCTCGCTGGCGCCCAGGGACCCGTCGCCGTCGGCGTCCATCTCCTGGAGCATGCGGCCGGCCATCTCGGACGGATCCGGTGGGGAGGCGGACCGCATCTGCGTGGCGTAGCTGTAACCGCCGCTAGCGCCAATGGCAGAGACACTCATGGCTTACTCCTTTCCCGCGCTTGGATTGGTTGGCCCCGGCTCTCGCGCCGCACCGACGCGGCCGGCCGCCCCCAGGTCGATGCAGGCCCCGTGCCGGCCGGCGCGAAAATATTTGAACCTAGGTGCGTTGTTTTTGAGCCTAGATGGCCGGGGACCTGGCCCTGGCGGCCGGCCGGGGCAATTATTGCCGCGACCAGCCGCCAGAACCGGGTTGGGGGGTCAAAAGAGGTCTTGCACCAGGTCGCAGTCGATGAGCGGGGCCACGTCGCGGTAGAGGACGGTCATGCCCTGGTTGGCGTGGCCCATCTGGCGCTGGACATAGGCCAGGTCGTTGGTCTTGGCCAGCAGGTAGGCGCTGTAGAAGTGCCGGGCGTTGCGCAGGGAGCAGGCCCAGCTCAGCCGCGCGGCCAGCACGGCCTTGCGGAAGCTGAAATCCAGTGCCGCGGTGCTGTAGGGCCGGCCGGCCCGGCCGGGCAGCAACAGGTCGTCCAGGCCGGTCTCCTTGCCCCAGGCGTGCCGGCGCACCCGCAGGTAGGCCTGGATGTGGCCGGCCAGTTGCGGCCCCAGGTGCACCGCGCGCGGCCGGCGGCCGATCTTGCCGCGCACGCTGAGGCGGCTGCCGCGCAGGCTCCAGTGGAAATCGCCCACCTGAAGCCCGGCGATCTCGCCGGCGCGCAGGCCGCTGGCAAAGGCCAAATGGGCCAGCAGGTAGCGGACCACCCAGACCTTGCGGCCGTTGGCCAGGTCCAGCCCGGCCAGGCGCTGGCAGTTTTCCAGCAGGACGCGCACCTCCTGCAAGGCAGGAAGCTTGTCCCTGGTGATCTGATACACTGCCTCCGTCAACGCCTGCTCCCTGGCGATGACCCGGCCGTCCTTGGCCGGGCGCATGGCTGGGCCGCATATTAAGCCCGGCCGGCCGGCCAAGGCTTTGGCCGGGGGTAAACTATTTGTAAAAAGTTTGTAAATTATGGGGAGGGCCCCGGCCGGGGTCCTATAGTGAGGGCCGGGAGAGAATCGGTTGGCCGCCAGCCTGCTCATCGTGGACGACGACGCCAAGCTGCGCGCCCTGTTGGGCGAGTACCTGACCGGCTATGGCTTTGCCGTGGCCTGCCTGCCCGACGGGGCCAAGCTCCTGGAGACCGCGCTCCAGGCCGCGCCGGACCTGATAGTCTTGGACGTGATGCTGCCCGGCATGAACGGCCTGGATCTGCTGCGCGCCCTGCGCCAGGTCTCCAGCCTGCCGGTTATCATGCTCACCGCCAAGGGCGAGGACACCGACCGCATCGTGGGCCTGGAGCTGGGCGCGGACGACTACCTGGGCAAGCCCTTCAACCCCCGCGAGCTGCTGGCCCGCATCAAGGCCGTGCTGCGCCGCCGCCAGGCCGAACCGCCCCCGCCCGCGCCGGTCCGGCCGGCCCGGCCGGCCCTGATCCGGGCCGCCGGCCTGGAGCTGGACCCGGCCCGCCGCCTGCTGCAAGCCGGCGGGACCACCCTGGAGCTATCGCAGACCGAGGCCAAGGTCCTGGCCGCCCTGATGGCCCAGCCCAACACGGTCTTCACCCGCGACGAGCTGATGAACCTGGCCCGCGGCCGCGACATGATGGCCTTTGACCGCAGCATCGACGTGCACATCAGCAACCTGCGGGCCAAGCTCAGGCCCCTGCCCCAATACCGCCATCTGATCAAGACGGTCTGGGGCGCGGGCTACATGCTCCAGGAGAACCGATGAGGTCGCCGGGCCTGTACCCCAAGATCCTGGTCTCCTTCCTGGTGCTGCTGCTCCTGGTCCAGGTGCTGATGTTCGTGAGCTTCCTGCTGTTCAACGACGGCCCGCCCCACGCCCGGCCCGACGCCCACCTGCAGGCCGTGATCCGCCTGGCCCGGCAGCGGGCCGCTGGCGTCATCGCCCAGGCCGGCGGCCGGCCCGCGCCGGCCGCGCTGCAAGAGTTGACCGCGGACCTGGCCCAAAACATCGGCGGCCTGGTCTGGATCAGCACCGGCGACGGCGCGCCCTTGGCTGCCGCGCCGGGCCCCCCGCCGGCCGGGATCATGGCCCGCCTGGCGTCCGAGGGCCGGGCCCAGGACGGACTGCGGGTCCTGCCCCTGCCCCCGCGCCAGTTGCTCATCGCCTCGCCCCTGGACCTGGCCGGCCACCCCGGGGCCGGCCTGCACCTGCTGCTCCAGCATCCGCCCGGCCCGCCGCCGGACCACCAGCACTTCCTGATCCGCCTGGCCCTGATCTGCCTCCTGGTGGCCATGCTGGTCATCCCGGTGTCGCGGCTCATCGCCCGGCCCATCAGGAAGCTGCGCCGGGCGGCCCTGATGATCGCCGACGGCGACCTGGACCACCGCGCGCCGGTGAGCACCAGGGACGAGATCGGCGAGCTGGGCCGGGCGCTGAACCACATGGCCGACCGCCTGCAACAGATGATCCTGGCCAGCCGCGAGCTCTTGGCCTATGTCTCCCACGAGCTGCGCAGCCCCCTGGCCCGGCTCAACCTGGCCGCGGAGCTGTTGCAGGACGGCCTGGGCGCGGCCGCCGGCCCGGACGACCTGCGCCACCTGGACGACGTGCGCCAGGAGATCGCGCGCATGGACGAGCTGCTGGCCAGGATCCTCATGCTCTCGCGCCTGGACCTGGCCCAGGCCCCGCCGGGGCGCGAACCCCTGGACCTGGCCGCGCTGGCCGCGGCCGCGGCGGCCAAGTGGGAGCCCTGGCTCAACCACAACGGCCTGGAGCTGACCCTGGACCTGGCCGGGCCGGCCCCGGTGCTGGGCGACGCCGAGGCCCTGAACTCGGCCATCGCCAATCTGTTGGACAACGCCGGCAAGCACGCCCAGGGCCCCGGCCGGGCCAGCCTGGACCTGGCGCGGGACGGCGGCGCCTGGCGGCTGACCATCGTCAACCCGGCCCGGTCACTCTGCGCCGCAGAGCTGGAGGCCATCTTCGCGCCCTTTCACCGCGCCGCCGGCCACGGCGAGGGCTCCGGCCTGGGCCTGGCCCTGAGCCGGCGCATCATCGCCGCCCACGGCGGGGCCATCGTGGCCCGCAACCAGCCCGAGGGCCTGGCCCTGATCGTCACCCTGCCCGCGGCCTGAACCCCGCGGCCGGCATGGACAAGCCGGGCCGGTTTTGCCATGATGGCCCCAGGCGGGGCCCGCCTGCGGCCGCCCGTCCAATTTCGCCACCTGCCTGCCCGAGGGAGATGGCCATGCCCGTCTTGCTGCGCGCCCTGACCTGTTTCCTGCTGGCACTCGTCTTGGCCTTGGCCGGCTGCACCGTCGCCCGCATGGACGTGGCCCCGTCGCTCAGGGCCGCCACGGTGGAGATGCCGGTGAGCGGCCGCGAGGTGATGGGCATGGACCGCGCCATCGCCTTCGGCCCCTACCGGACGGTCGGCGTCAACCGGAGCTGGACCAGCACCACCGGCTTCGGCGCGGCCTGGGGCAATGTGGACTACAGCCACCTGAACTCCAGCCAGCGCTATCAGTTCAACCTGGTGGCCCCCGGCGCGGCGCCCATGACCTGCCAATGCGCCGTGGGCGCGCATCGGCAATGGCTGGACCTGGACATGGGCAGCGGCGGCGAGTTGAACATGCAGTTGGCCGGCCAGAACAGCCTGGCCTGCGCCCTGGTGCCGGCCGACGGCGGCCCGCCCTGGCGCCTGGTGCTGGGCCGCTCGGCCGGCTCGGCGGCCTTCACGGGCGTGCTGACCAGCCGCCAGAAGGCCTTCAACCTGCGCGGCAGCCAACGCCTGGCCGGCAGCAGCATCCCCCTGGGCGAGGCCACCGGCTACGAGTTCGTCTATGCCGGCCAGCCGGTGGCGGCGGTGGAAGTGATCAACGACGGCGCGGTCTACATGCCCCCCGGCCCGCCCGACGACGAGCACCGCGCCCTGGCCGCGGCCGCGGCGGCCATCCTGCTGCACATGGAGATCGGCCGGCGCTGACAGCAAATTGCGATCAAAGCCATCCCTGGCTTTGATCGCTCAGCGACCGGCAAAAAGCGCGGTTTTGTCCGCTCGGGCGGGCGCTTTCGCGCCCGGGGGCCATCCTTGGCCCGCGTATCAACTTGCGATCACACTACCCATTTGATCGCAGCCTGCCATAAACCCCACCTGCGGGCCCCAAAGGCCAGGACCGGAGCCGCGGGGCCCCGGTCCTGGTTGCGTTGCGGCGTATGCCGATCAGGCCTGGCCGGCGGCCTGGCCGCCCAGGCGGGCGCGCACCCGCGCAAAGAGCCCGTGGGCGTCTTCCAGGATCAGGTAGAGGCAGGGGATCAGAAGCAGGGTGATGCCGGTGGCGAACATCACGCCGAAGCCCAGGCTGAGCGCCATGGGGATGAGGAACTGGGCCTGCATGCTGCGCTCCAGGATGATGGGCATCAGGCCGGCGAAGGTGGTGACCGAGGTGAGCAGGATGGCCCGGAAGCGCAAGGGGCCGGCCTGGCGGATGGCCTCGGCCGCGCTGAGGCCGGATTCGCGCAGGGTGTTGGTCTTGTCGATGAGCACGATGGCGTCGTTGACCACCACGCCGGCCAGGCCCACGATGCCGAACATGCTCATCAGGCTCAGGTTGTAGCCCATGACCAGGTGGCCCACCACCGCGCCCACCACGCCGAAGGGAATGGAGGCCATGACGATGAAGGGCTGGGTGAAGGACTTGAAAGGTATGGCCAGCAGCACGTAGATGGCGGCCAGGGCGATGAGCAGGCCCTTCTGCACGTCGGCCATGGACTCGCGCTGCTCGCGGGCCTCGCCCTCCATGTCGTAGCGCAGCTCGGGGAATTCGTTGGTGAGCTTGGGAATGTAGACCTTCTCCAGCTCGCGGCGCACCTCGCTGGCGTTGGACTTGGTCTCGTCCACGTCGGCGATCACCTTGATGACCCGCTTGCGGTTGGCCCGCTGCAAGGTGGCGTAGCCGCGCTCCATCTTGACCTGGGCCACCTCGCTGAAGGGCACCTCCTTGCCGTCCGGGGTGCGGATGCGCATCTGCTCCACGTCGGCCAGGCGGCGGCGCTCGGCCTCGGGGAAGCGCACCATCACCTTCACCTCGTCCTGGTCGCGCTGGATGCGCAGGGCCTCGGCCCCGTAGAAGGCGTGGCGCACCTGGTTGGCCAGGTCGCTCAGGGTAAGCCCCAGGGCCCGGGCCGCGGGTTTCAGGGTGAGCTGCATCTCCGGCTTGCCGGGCAAAAACGAATCGCTGATGTCAAAGACGCCGGGCAGTTCGCGCAGGTATTGTTTCAGCCGCTCCACCGCGGCCAGCAGGCGCTCCTGGTCCGGGTGGCTCAGGTGCACCTCCACCGCGTTGCCGGGCTTGAACAGGTCGCTGCTGAAGGTGAGCGACTCGGCCTCGGGGATCACGCCGGTCTTCTCGCGCCAGTGGGCCATGACCTTCTGGCTGGAGACGTCGCGCTGTTCGCCTTCCAGGAGCTGCACGAACACGGTGGCCTGGTGGCCGCCGATCTCCACCGCGCCGCCGTGGCCCGAGCCGCCGGCGGCCTTGACCCCCACCAGGCTGACCAGGTACTCCAGCAGCGAGGGCGCGTCCTGGGCCCGTTTGGCGTCCAGGCCGGCGATGGCTTCGCGCGCCGCGTCCTCCAGGCGCTTGACCGCCGCCACCGTGCGCTCCACCGGCGAGCCGGCCGGCATCTCCAGCTCGGCGGAGATCACGTCGCTCTCCACCTTGGGGAACAGGGTGAACTTGAGCCAGCCGCCGGTGAAGGTGCCCAGGCTCAATAACAGCACCGCGACGCCGGCGGCCACGGCGAGGTAGCGCCAGTTGAGGCAGAAGTCCAGGAAGCGCGAATAGGGCCCCCGCACGAAACGCGTCAGGTGGCGCGAGGCCCAGCGCTCGCGGATGCTGCCGTCGGGCTCGCGCTTGAAACCGGCCTTGGTGCGGGCCAGGTGGGAGGGCAGCACGAACAGGGCCTCCAGGAGCGAGCCCAGCAGCACCACGCAGACCACCAGGGGGATGTTGCGCATGATCTTGCCCATGGTGCCGGTGCCCATCAAGAGGGGCGCGAAGGCGGCCACCGTGGTCAGCACGCTGAAGATGACCGGGCCGCTCACCTCCAGGGTGCCTTCCACCGCCGCCTGCATGCGGCCCATGCCCTCCTCGCGTTTGCGGAAGATGTTCTCGCCCACCACGATGGCGTCGTCCACCACGATGCCCAGCACGGTGATGAAGCCAAACAACGAGATCATGTTGATGGAGATGCCCACCGCCGGCAGGCACCAGACCGCCACCAGGAAGGAGATCGGCACCCCCAGGGTGACCCAGAAGGCCAGGCGGCCGTTGAGGAACAGCCACAGGGTCAGCACCACCAGCACCAGGCCCTGGGCCATGTTGCGCAACAGCAGGTTGAGGCGGCTTTTCAGGATGATGGAGCGGTCGGCGAAGATGCCCACGCTGATCCCGTGGGGCAGGCTGGGCCCCAGCCGCTCCACGTAGCGGTTCAGCTCGTCGGCCATGTTCAGGGCGTTCTGGTCGGCCACCCGGTAGATCTGGATCAGCCCGGCCGGCCGGCCCTGGAAACGGGCGTAGAGATCGACGTCCTCGAACTCCTCCTTGAGCGAGGACAACTGGTCCAGGGTCACCTTGCTGCCGTCGGGGTTACTCAGCACCGCGATGTCGCCGTACTCATTGGCCTGATAGCGCCGGCCCTTGGAGCGCAGGAGCACCTCGGCCCCGGCGGTCTTGATGCTGCCGGCCGGGAGATCCAGGCTGGCCTGGCGCACCTTCTCGGCCACCTGGCCCAGGGTCAGGTTGTGGCGGCGCAGGGCGTCCTCGCCCACCTCGATGACGATCTCGCCCTTGCGCACGCCAAAAAGCTCGGCCACGGTGACGCCGGGCAGGGTGGTCACCTCGTCCTTGGTGCGTTCGGTCAGGTGCTTGATGGTGTGCTCGTCGCCGTCGCCGTAGATGGCCAGCCACATCACCTGCACCCGCTGGGTCACCTCCTTGACCACCGGCTTTTCGGCCTCCTCGGGCAGGGTGGTGATGCGGTCCACCTCGGCCTTGACGTCGTCCAGGAGCTTCTGCACGTCCCAGCCCTGCACCGCCTCGATGGTCACGCTGCCGAAGCCTTCGCGGGCCGCCGAGTCCACCCGGCGCACGCCCTCCACGCCGGCCACGCGCTCCTCGATGCGCCGCACCACCGAGTCCTCCACCTCCGAGGGCGAGGCCCCCAGGTAGGTGACCTCCACGGTCACCTTGTCCAGGCTGAACTCGGGAAAGACCTCGATCTTGATGCTCATGGCGGTGATGAGGCCGCCGAAGACGAAGAAGAGCATCAGCAGGTTTGACGCCACATGGTTGTGGGCGAACCAGGTGATCCACTTGTTCACGACGCGCTCTCCCGGGCCGGCTCCTTGGCCTGGCCCTCGTCGGGGGCATCGCCCGCCGGCGCGGACTCCAGCCGCACCTGCATGCCCTCGGTCACCGCCTTGAGGTTGGTGGTCACCACCTTCTCGCCCTGGTTGAGGCCGGCCTTGACCAGCACCTTCTCGTCCTGGACCCGGGCCACCTCCACCGGCCGGATGCTGATGCGCCCGGCCTGGTCCACCACCCAGACCACGCCGCCGGGGCGCAAGGCCATCCGGGGCAGCAGGGTGGCCTGGGGCTGCACCCTGCCCTCCAGCCGCACCCGCACGAAGCTGCCCACGGCCAGGGGCGGCCGGGTGGCGTAGGGATCCTCCACCCGCACCACCAGGGGCACCAGCCGGGTGCGCTCGTCCACCCTGCCCTCGGCCCGCACCACCCGGCCGGCCCAGGTCACGGCCTGGCCGGCAAAATCGGTGCGCACCTGGGCGCTGGTGCCGGGGCCCTTGTCCATGGTCAGGCCCGGCACCTTGAGCCAGGCCAGGTCGGAATCCTCCAGGGGCACCATGATCTCGGCCGCCTCGGTGGCGTAGACCGTGGCCACCTTGTCGCCGGCCTTGAGGTATTGGCCCAGGTCGGCGAACTTGGCCCCCACCCGGCCGGGGTAGGGCGCCCTGATCTCGGTGCGCTCCAGGTTCAGCTCGGCCCGGGCCAGGGCGGCCTGGGCCGCCTGCAGACGGGCCTGGGCGGCTTCCAGTTGAGGTTGTTTGGCCACCAGGTCCGGGGGCTCGCCGCTGCGCCCCAGCCGCCGCCATTCCTCGCGGGCCACGGCGGCCTCGGCCTGGGCCTGCTGGAGCCGGGTGTCGGCGTCGTTGACGTCGGCCCTGGCCGCGGTAACCGCCAGGCGGTACTCGGCCGGATCCACGCCGAGCAGCACCTCGCCCTTGGCGAAGCCGCCGCCGTTGACCAGGGCCGGGGAGACCTTGACCACCCGTCCGGGCACCTCGCTGGCCAGGGTGGATTCATACAGCGGGCGCACGGTGCCCTCGCCGTTGACCACCACCGCCAGGGGCCCCACCTCCACGTCCACCGTGCGCACCAGGGGCCGGTACTCCTTGCCCGGCTTGGGCAGGATGGGGGCGCGGCTCTTGGTCAGGGCCACGAAGCCGGCCACGCCCACCGCCACCACCACGAGGGCCAGGCCGGCGTGCAGCCACTTCCGGGATTTCTTCTCGATCATGGCTATTTGTCCTTCGCGATGGCATCCAGGGGCGGGGGGCTGGCCCAGCCGCCGCCCAGGACGCGGTGCAAGGTTACGTAATTGGTCTGCACGGCCAACTCGGTCAGCACCAGGGTGTCTTCCAGGCCGTAGCGGCTGCGCTGGGCGTCCAGCACGGTCAGGTAGTCGGTGAGCCCGCGCAGGTAGCGGCTCTCGGCCACCTCCTGGGTGTGCACGGCTTCATTGAGGGCGGCCACCACCAGGCGGCGGCGCTCGATCTGTTCCTGGCGGGTGAGTAGCGCGCCCTCCACCTCGGCAAAGGCGCCCAAAACCGTCTTGGCGTATTCGGCCTGGCCCTGCATCAGCCGGGCCCGGGCGGCGGCCTCGCCCGCGGCCAGGTTGCCGGCGTCAAATACGCTCTGGCTCAAGCCGCCGGCGATGGACCACAGCTCCGAGACCGGGTTGAACAGGTCGGCCAGCTCGGTGCTGGCATAGCCGAAGCCGCCGGTGAGGCTGATGCGCGGGAAGCGCGCCGCCCGGGCCACGCCCACCCGGGCGGTGAGCGAGTGCAGGGCGGCCTCGGCCTTGCGCAGGTCCGGCCGGCGCAGCAGAAGCTCCGAGGGCAGGCCGGCCGGCACCGTGGGCGGCTGGCGGTAATAGTCGCTTGCGTGCGTGCGCGGGGCCTGGCTGCGGGGGTAGTCGCCGGCCAGGACCATGAGCCGCTGCTGGCGGATGCCCAGGTCCTGGCGCAGGCCGGGCAGGGTGGCCTCGGCCGCGGCCAGGGAGCGCCGGGCCTGGTGCAGGTCCAGGGAGCTGACCAGGCCGCGCTGGTAGCGGCCGTCCACGAAGGCCACGCTGTGGCCGAAGGCGGTGATGGTCTTGTCGGCCACCTGGATGCGCCGCTCCAGGGCCTGGGCTTCCAGGTAACCGGCCACCACCTCGGCCACCACGGTCTGGGCCACCACCCGGCGGTTCTCCTGTTCGGCCAAGAGGTCGGCGCGGACAGCCTCCTCGCTGCGGGCCAGGCGGCCCCAGAGGTCCAGCTCGAAACTGGCGGCCAGGGAGAGGTTGTAGCCGTCGATGGTCACCGCCTGGGGCTGGCCGGTGAAGGGCGACGTGGTCTGGGTGCGCTGGCGCTGGCCGGCGGCGTTGAGGTTGAGCTGGGGCCAGCGGGCCGCGTTGGCCTGGGTCAGGTTGGCCCGCACCTCCAGCACCCGGCCGGCCGCCTTGGCCAGGTCGTAGTTCCGGGCCAGGGCCTTTTCCACCAGGGCGTTGAGCGCCTGGTCGTTCAGGTCCTTCCACCAGGCGTCCTCGTCCACATAGGCCCCCAGGCCGCCGGCCTGGTGCTGATAGGCCCCCGGCGGCGGGGTGGGGCTCGCCGGCGGGCTGAAATCCGGGCCCATCTTCAGGCAGCCGGCCAACAGTGGCAGGCAGGCCAGGGCCAGGCAGAGGCGGGCTTTGCTCATGAAATCTTCTCCGGGGGCCGGCTGCCGTCCAGCCCGTGCAGGGAAAAATCCACCAGGTGGTCCGTGAGACGGCCCAGGAACGCCGCGTCGTAAATCTGGCCCGTGGCCTTCATGACCAAGTTGCGGGCGAAGCTGAAGTGCAGGCTCTGGAAAAAGATGCTCAGCACGTAGAGGGTCAGGCGCTCCTGGTCGGCCCCGGGCAGATGGGAAGCCAGCAGGCGGCGGGTCCGGTCCACGAAGGGGCGCTCGACCTCCTGGGTCACCATCTCGAAGGCAGGACCGGGCTTGGTCACCTCGCGCATGATGAGCAGGCTGTGCCGCCGGCGCTCCTCCTGGTCGTCCAGGCCCACCAGGAAGGCCTCCACCATCATGCCCACCACCTGGTCCGGCTCCACGTCCGGCTTGGCCTCCAGCGCCTCCAGGCGGTCGAATACGCGCCGGGCGCGGGGCATCCAGCGCTGGCGGAAGACCTCCAGGTACAGGTTTTCCTTGCCGCCGAAATGGTAGTTCACCGCGGCCAGGTTGGTATGGGCCGCGCTGGTGATCTGGCGGACGCTCACCGCGTCGAAGCCCCGCTCGGCGAACAGGCGCTCGGCCTCGTCCAGGATGCGCTCGCGGGTCTGGTCCGGGTTGCCTTCGCGTGCATGCATGGTTGCTCCTGATCAGGGCTGCGTCCCGTCCGGGGCGCATGGGTTGCGGGGAAATGTAACGAACGATTGTTTCAAATGCAAGTTACATTTCGCCGCCCGCAGGTCGGCCGGGCCGAGCCGGCGCCCGCCAAGCATGCAACCCCCGCACCAGGCAGGCGCATCTATCAACACGTTGTAATTACATAGCAATATTTGGCAGAGCCTGCCAAGACCGCCGGAGGGGTGCATAATTTATATGCGCTTGGAGCGGGCGGCTGGGCAGGGAATGCCCGCCCCGGCCGGACGGCCGCACCCGGATTTTAGAGGTAGGGAGTCAGGGCTTCCTGGTAGGTGGGCAGGTCCTCAAAGGGCATCAGGGTGCCCATGGCCCGGTTGTGGGTGGGGATGCCGGCCTCCTCCACGGCGGCCATGGGGTTGAGCCCGCCCACCACCACCAGGCCCACCCGGCCGGGGTGCACCGGAATCTCCAAGAGCGGCTGGCCGGGCCGGCCCAGCAGGATCACCCCGCCCAGGCCGATGCGCTCCATGCGCGAGATGAGCCGGCGGGCCAGGCCGGCGGCCGGGGCGGGGATCTCGCGGAAGCTGGCCCCC
The DNA here is from genome assembly GCA_043805555.1 of Pseudomonadota bacterium. Lineage (GTDB taxonomy): Bacteria > Desulfobacterota > Desulfarculia > Desulfarculales > Desulfarculaceae > JACRDC01. The sequence continues at coordinate 10,168 of JAZDHW010000184.1, read as the reverse complement.
ACCACGCCCTGGCCGCTGCGCACCACCTGGCCCACGCTGGTCATCTGGCCTTTGATGAATATTTCCAGGGGGTCCAGGGTGGTGCCGTCGTAGTTGATGATCTGGGTGAAGCGCACCGGCCGGCCGCCCACGTATTGCAACAGCCCGCCGAAGCGGGTCACGGTGGGGATGCCCTCGGAGAGCAGCACCCCGTTGACGCTCATGGTGCAGACCGTGGCCACCCCGAACTCCTGGGGGCCCAGGCCCACCCGGCCCAGGCGGCTGCCCGGCGGGGCCAACAAGAGGCGCTGGCCCATGGAGAGCCCGGCCCCGAAGACCTCGTTCAGCACCCGGGCCGCGGCGGGCAGGTGCCGGGCGTCCAGGCTGGAGACATTCACCACCACCTCGCCCTTGGCCGGGCGCAGGCGGAAGGTCATGCGGTAGGTCAGGGCGTCCACCCGGGCGGCCACAAATCCTACCTTGTCCACTACATAGGCGTTTTCCAGCTCCTGGCGGCCGCGCTCGGTCAGGCGGCGGCCGCGGCGGCCCTCGCGGGCGGTGAGATCCTGGCGGTCGGTGATGCCCAAATAGTACCGAATGGTGCGTTGGCTCATCTCGGTGCCGCCCAGGGCCAGGGTCTGGGCGATGCGGGTGCCGCCCAAGGGGCGCTCCGACTCGTCCAGCACCCGCAGGATTTCCAGGATTTTGCGGCGGCTGCGTTCGTCCATGCTTATTTTCCAGTCAATAAGTAGTGTTCAGCCTAGCGCTAGTTGCCGGCGCAGTCAAGGCCATGAGCGGCAATATTGCCGCATTTGGCCGGTCGAGTTGACAGAGCCGGCCTGGCGGCTGCGTGCAGGGATTTATTAGTATGGCTTAAATGTAGGCATTATTACAATAATGAAAGAGTTTGGGGCACTTATCATAATCACTCTTGACAGTATTGTGCCGGCATGGGATATAGGGCAATTACTGCCGCTTCGCGCCGAAGGGACCCTTCACCTGACCGCCGGGGACGTTTCGGGTAAAATACCCCCCAGGATCAGGCATAACTGACGCAGCCCAACCCCAGCGCAGGCCGGCTTTTTCCGGCCCTGGCCCGTGGCGCGCCTCGGCTTGTTGCGGCGGAATCGGTGGAAGATGTCCGAAGGCAAGCAAACCCTACGCATAGCCCAGGCCCAGATCAACCCCACGGTCGGCAACCTTGCCGCCAACCTGGAGTTGATCCGGGAGCAGATCGACCGCGCCCGACAACGCGGGGCCGACCTGGTGACCTTCCCGGAACTGGCCATCTGCGGCTACCCGCCCGAAGACCTCCTGCTCAAGCCCCGCTTCCTCAAGGACACTGCCAAGGCCCTGGGCCAGGTGGTAGCCGCCGCCACCGGCATCACCGCGGTGGTGGGCTTTGCCGAGCATAACCAGGGCCAGGTCTACAACAGCGCCGCCCTGATCCACGACGGCTCCCTGCTGGCCATCTACCGCAAGGTGGAGCTGCCCAACTACGGCGTGTTCGACGAAAAGCGCTATTTCAGCCCCGGCCAGGGCTGCGTCTTCGCCCAGGTGCGCGGCTTGCGCCTGATGCTCACCATCTGCGAGGACGTGTGGGTGGCCGGCAGCCAGGCCGAACTCTGCGCCCAGAACCGCCTGCCCCAGGTGGTGGTCAACATCTCGGCCAGCCCATTCCACGCCGGCAAGCTGGCCCTGCGCCGCCAGGTGCTGGCCCGGTTCGCCACCAACACCGGGGCCTACGTCTGCTACAACAACCTGCTGGGCGCCCAGGACGAGCTGGTCTTCGACGGCGGCTGCCTGGTCATCAGCCCCCAGGGCGAGATGGTGGCCTGCGCCCGGCGTTTTGAGGCCGATCTTTTGGTCAGCGACCTGGCGCTGAGCCCGGCCACCCTGCCCGAGGCCGAGCTGAGCCCGCCCCACCGCCTGGTGCAGATACCCGCGCCCCAGGCCTCCCTGTCCGGCCCGCCCGCGCCGCCGGCCTGCACCCCGGAGCTAGGGCGGCTGGAGGAGGTCTGGCTGGCCCTGGTGCTGGGCACCCGGGACTACGTGCGCAAGAACGGTTTCAAGAAGGTTGTGCTGGGGCTCTCCGGCGGCATCGACTCCGCGCTGGTGGCCGCGGTGGCGGCCGAGGCCCTGGGGCCGGAGAACGTGCTGGGCGTGACCATGCCCAGCCAGTTCACCAGCGGCGAGACCCTGGGCGACGCCGAGGTCCTGGCCCGGAACCTGGATCTCCGCCTCATCACCATCCCCATCAAGGCCATCCTGGAGACCTACCTCGCCGAGCTGGGACCGGCCTTCGGCCCCGGCCCCCGGGGGGTGGAGGTGGAGAACCTCCAGGCGCGCATCCGCGGCAACCTGCTCATGGCGCTCAGCAACCGCTTCGGCTGGCTGGTGCTGACCACCCGCAACAAGAGCGAGACCGCGGTGCGCTACTGCACCCTTTACCGCGACATGGCCGGCGGCATCGCCGTGATCAAGGACGTGCCCAAGACCCTGGTCTACGAGCTGAGCGGGCTGGTCAACATCCGGGCCGGGCGCGAGATCATTCCCCAGAGCGTCATCGTGCGCCCGCCCACGGCCGAGCTGCGGCCGGGCCAGAAGGACGAGGACTCCCTGCCTCCCTACGCCATGCTGGACCCCATCCTGCTGGCCTACGTGGAGCAGGACAAGGTGTTGGACGAGATCGCCGCCGAGGGCTACGACCCCGAGGTGGTCAAGGAGGTGGTGCGGCTGGTGGACCTGAACGAGTACAAGCGTCGTCAGGCCCCGCCGGGGGTCAAAATCACGCCCAAGGCCTTCGGCCGCGACCGCAGGCTGCCCATCACCAACCATTACCGGCCGGGCTGGGACTAGCCCCCGGCCCATCAACCAGGCAACCGGCCGCGCCAACGGGGCGCGCCACCCAAAGTTCAGGGTTCACACCAAGGGGGTGAAACCTCATGAGGCCACTGCATCGTAAAACCTACCCCACCTCCAAGGACATCAGCGGCTGCGCCATCAGCGGCATGATGAGCGAGGCGGGCGAGCGCATGAGCGGCGAAGCCATCATCCGCTCCATCGCCAACATGCACGACCGCAGCAACGGCCTGGGCGGCGGGTTCGCCGCCTATGGCATCTATCCCGAGATGCGCGACCACTACGCCCTGCACGTCATGTATGAAAACATGGACGAAAAGCAGGAGACCGAGCGGGTCATGCGCACCTGGTGCACGGTCTACGGCGACGAGACCATCCCCACCCGGCCCATCGCCAGCGTGCGCCACCGCCCCATCCTCCACCGCTACTTCATCAACGTGAAGCCGGAGGTGATGGAGCGCTTCTGCGACGAGACCGAGGACGACGCCATCGTGGACCTGGTCATGACCGTCAACGCGGACATGAAGGCCGGCTTCGTCTTCAGCTCGGGCAAGGACATGGGCGTGTTCAAGGGCGTGGGCTATCCCGAGGACATCGGCGAGTTCTACCGGCTGGACGAATACCAGGCCTACATCTGGACCAGCCACGGCCGCTTCCCCACCAACACCACCGGCTGGTGGGGCGGCGCGCACCCCTTCTCGCTCCTGGACTGGTCCGTGGTGCACAACGGCGAGATCAGCTCCTACGGCATCAACAAGCGCTACCTGGCCAACTTCGGCTACCTGTGCTCCCTGCACACCGACACCGAGGTCATCGCCTACCTGTTCGACCTCTTGGTGCGCAAACACCGCCTGCCCTTCGAGGCCGCCTGCATGGCCATGGCCCCGCCCTTCTGGCCCCAGTTGGAGCGCCTGCCCGAGGCCCGGCGCGAGCTGGCCCGCACCCTGCGCATCGTCTACGGCGGCGCGCTCTTGAACGGCCCGTTCTCGGTGCTGGTGGGCCACTCCGGCGGCATGGTGGGCTTCAACGACCGCACCAAGCTGCGCCCCATGGTGGGCGCGCGCAAGGGCGACATGGTCTACATGGCCAGCGAGGAAGGCGCCATCCGCGAGGTCTGCAACGACCCCGAGACGGTCTGGCACGCCGCCGGCGGCCTGCCCATCCTGGCCCAGCTCAAGGACCCGGAGCGCGTGATCGGCCCCGAGGCCACCGCCCGGATGAGGGCCCACACCTGCCGCCTGTCCAACGATGCCTGGCAGGCAACGCCCCGGTCCGGCCGCGCCGCGGCCGCGGTCCACTGAGAGAGCACCCCGCCCCCATCGGCGGTCGACGGAGGAAACCTAAGGTGAGCAAGAGACTCGTTCAACCCGAATTCACGGTCGAGCGCGACCCCGAGCGCTGCAGACAGTGCCAGGTCTGCGTGCGCCAGTGCTCCAACCAGGTGCACCAATACGACGAGGAAACCGACCAGGTGCTCTGCGATGAGACCACCTGCGTGGGCTGCCAGCGCTGCGTCACCCTCTGCCCCACCGACGCGCTCACGGTCAAGAAGGCCCCGCCGGAGTACGCGCCGGACAACAACTGGACCTCGGACGTCATCCAGAACATCTACCGCCAGGCCGAGACCGGCGGCGTGCTGCTGGCGGCCATGGGCAACGACACCGCCAAGGTCAGCTACTGGGACCACATGCTGCTCAACGCCAGCCAGGTGACCAACCCCAGCATCGACCCCCTGCGCGAGCCCATGGAGCTGACCACCTTCCTGGGCGCCAAGCCCAACGCGGTGGAGCTCAACTTCGACGACATCAACGGCCCCAGCCTGGCCACCAAGCTGGCCCCGCAACTGGTGCTGTCCACCCCGATCATGTTCAGCGCCATGAGCTACGGGGCCATCAGCTACAACGCCTTCCTGAGCCTGGCCCGGGCCGCCGGCGAGTTCGGCACCTTCGCCAACAGCGGCGAGGGCGGCCTGCACAAGGACTTCTGGCCCTACGGCCCCAACATGATCGTCCAGGTGGCCAGCGGCCGCTTCGGCGTGGACATCGATTACCTCAAGGTGGCCGCGGCGGTGGAGATCAAGATCGGCCAGGGGGCCAAGCCCGGCATCGGCGGCCACCTGCCCGGCGAGAAGGTGGACGAGCGCATCAGCCAGACCCGCATGATCCCGGTGGGCTCCGACGCCATCAGCCCGGCCCCCCACCACGACATCTACTCCATCGAGGATCTGCGGCAGCTCATCTACAGCCTCAAGGAGGCCACCCGCTACACCAAGCCGGTGAGCGTGAAGATCGCTGCGGTGCACAACGTCGCGGCCATCGCCAGCGGCATCGTGCGGGCCGGCGCGGACATCGTGGCCATCGACGGCTACAAGGGCGGCACCGGCGCGGCCCCGACCATGATCCGCAACAACGTGGGCATCCCCATCGAGTTCGCCCTGGCCGCGGTGGACGACCGCCTGCGCCAGGAGGGCATCCGCAACCAGGCCAGCATCGTGGCCTGTGGCGGGTTCCGCTCCTCGGCCGACGTGGTCAAGGCCATTACCCTGGGCGCGGACGCGGTCTACCTGGGCACCGCGGCCCTGGTGGCCCTGGGCTGCCACATGTGCCAGAAGTGCTACACCGGCAAGTGCAACTGGGGCATCGCCACCCAGGATCCCTATCTCACCCGCCGCCTTAATCCCGACATCGGCGCCCGCCGCCTGGTCAACCTGCTGCGGGGCTGGTCGCACGAGATCAAGGAGATGATGGGCGGCATGGGCATCAACGCCGTCGAGAGCCTGCGCGGCAACCGCGAGCACCTGCGCGGCGTGGGCCTCAGCGACCGCGAGCTCAACATCCTGGGCATCAAGGCGGCAGGGGAGTAGGCCCATGAAGCGCATCGTAGCCAGGGAAGAATATTGCATGAACTGCCGGCTGTGCGAGGTGTACTGCCTGGTCAGCCACAGCCGCAGCAAGGACCTGATCAAGGCCTTCCGCCAGGAGCGGGGCGAGGTTGTGCCGCGCATCACGGTGGAGCGCCACGGCCCGGTCAGCTTCGCGGTGCAGTGCCGCCACTGCGACGAGCCGGCCTGCGTGGAGGCCTGCATGACCGGCGCGCTCCACCGCGACCCGGTCACCGGCGAGGTGAGCCACGACGCGTCGCGCTGCGTGGGCTGCTGGATGTGCGTGATGGTCTGCCCCACCGGGGCCATCCGGCGCGACAAGGGCGGCCACGTGGCCGCCAAGTGCGACCTTTGCCTTGAAACCGGCACCCCCGCCTGCGTCGCCAACTGCCCCAACGAGGCGCTGGTAATCGAGGATGACCATGACTAATACCAAATACCTCATCATCGGCAATTCCGCCGCCGCGGTGGGCTGCGTGGAGGGCATCCGCCAGACCGATCCCGACGGCGCCATCACCATCGTGGCCAAGGAGACCGAGCACGTCTACTCCCGCCCGCTGATCACCTACCTGCTGGGCGGCAAGGTGGACGCCGAGGGCATGGCCTACCGGCCGGCCGACTTCTACGCCGTCAACCATGTCGAGACCCTGCTGGGCGTGGAGGCGGTGAAGATCGATCCCGCGGCCAAGACCGTGACCTGCGGCCACGGCCAGGTGCTGGGCTATGAGCATCTGCTCATCGCCAACGGCGGCAAGCCCATCGTGCCGCCGGGGCTCATTGGCGCGGACGCGGCCGGCGTCTTCACCTTCACCACCTGGCAGGACGCCCGCGACATCGAGGCCTATATCGCGGCCAACGGCGTTGAGCACGCCGTGGTCATCGGCGGCGGCCTGATCGGCCTGAAAAGCGTCGAGGCGCTGACCGCCAGGAAGCTCAAGGTGACGGTGCTGGAACTGGCCCCGCGAATCCTGGCCGTGACCCTGGACCAGGACGCCGCCAACCTGCTGGCCGGCGCGCTGGCCGGGGCGGGGGTGAACCTCCTGACCAACACCACCGCCCATAGCATCGACACCAAGGACGGCAAGGTGACTGGCGTCACCCTGCCCGACGGCCAGCAGATCGCCTGCGGCCTGGTCATCCTGGCCATCGGCGTGCTGCCGGACCTGGCCATCCTGGCCGGCAGCGGCGTGGCCACCGAGCGCGGCATCCTGGTGGACGAGCGCATGGCCACCAACGCCGCCGGGGTCTACGCGGCCGGCGACGTGGCCCAGGCCCTGGAGCTAATCTCCGGCGAGCGCCGGTCCATCCCCATCTGGCCCAACGCCTACCGCCAGGGCTTCATCGCCGGCGCCAACATGGCCGGCGGCGTCAAGACCTACGAGGGCGGCCTGGCCATGAACTCGGTGGAGATCTGCGGCCTGGCCACCATCAGCGCCGGCGTGACCAGCCCGCCCGAGGGCCAGGGCTATGAGGTGCTGACCAAGCTGGACGCCAAAACCAGGAACTACCGCAAGCTGGTGGTCAAGGACCACCGCCTGGTGGGCTACGTGCTGGTGGGCGACGTGGACCGGGCCGGCATCATCACCGGCCTGATCAAGGGCCGGGTGGAGGTGAAGGGCCTGGAGGACAAGCTCCTGGCCGCGGACTTCGGACTGATTTCGCTGCCGGCCCGCCACCGCGAGCGGGTCACGGCCGGCCTGGGGGTCTGGTCATGACTACCATCAACGCCGAGGGCGTCCACTACAAGAAGCTCAACGAGGACATCCACCAGGTCCTGGCCGGGGGCGATCGCCAACTGAAGCTGGACAACGTGCGCGGCCAGCGCTACATCGGCGTGGGCCTGGACGCAGGCGTGGAGATCGCCATCAACGGGGTGCCGGGCAACGACCTGGCCGCCTTCATGAACGGGGCGGTGATCAAGGTCAACGGCAACGTGCAGGACGGCGTGGGCAACACCATGAACGCCGGCAAGGTGGTGGTGCACGGCGACGCCGGCGACATCCTCTGCTACGCCATGCGCGGCGGCAAGGTCTTCATCCAGGGCGACGTGGGCTACCGCTCCGGCATCCACATGAAGGCCTACCAGGAGAACTTCCCGGTGCTGGTCATCGGCGGCGTGGCCGGCGACTACCTGGGCGAATACATGGCCGGCGGCGTGATCGTGCTGCTGAACCTGGCCGACAACCCCCAGCCCGCCGGCTACCTGGTGGGCACCGGCATGCACGGCGGGGCCATCTTCGTGCGCGGCCAGATCGACCAAAGCCAGGTGGGGGCCGAGGTGGGCTTCGAGGCCCTGAGCGACCAGGAGTGGGAGACCCTGCAGGCCCTGCTGGCCGAGTTCTTCGCCGACCTGGGCCTGGCCCCCCGCGAGTTCAGCCGCGAGGAGTTCCAGAAGCTCTATCCCAAGAGCCGCCGGCCCTACGGCAACCTCTACAGCTACTAGGGCCTGTTAACACTAAATGCTCCTACGATCTGCGGTTTTGGAAGGCATCTGGAAGTAGCAAGGCCGCCGGAGCCAGTCAAGGCCAAGCCCAAAGGGTTCGCTACGCTCGGCCTTGACAGGCTCTGGCTGGCCTTGCTGCAAAAAACACGCCCCCTGGCTAGCAAGAAAAATGTCTGGCAGGGTAACGCTGGTTGAGCATGCCAGCCGCCAGGCCGCACCGGGGCCACGCAGCCAGCCGGCCCAGACATTTTTCTTGCCGTCAGGGGCGTGCTGACACAATGAGAGCAGGTTTGAGCCCCCGGCGGTCAAGGGCTGGCCTGGCCAGCTCGTGAAACCCTTGACCGCCGGGGGCCAAGCCTGCTACCGGCCCCCATTCTTATTTGACTAGTAAACGGATAGTGTTAACAGGCCCTAGTCCGGGCCGGTCCGGCGGCGGCGCCAAAGCGAGAGGGCCGGAATCTTTCCGGCCCTCCGTGACCCAGGTGCGCTATGACGGGAAACCTAGCAAGTTGACCTGAAAACGAAAACCCTACCTCGGTGGCCGGGGGCCATGGCCTAGCGACGGGGCTTGGCCTCGTTGACGGTGAGGTTGCGGCCGCCCAGCGAGTAACCGTGGAAACGCTGGATGGCATCCTGAGCCTCGGCGGAAGAGGTCATCTCCACGAAGCCGAAGCCGCGGGAGCGGCCGGTGTCGCGGTCGGTGATGACCCGCGCCGAGACGACGCTGCCCACTTGACTGAAGAGATCGTGCAGATCGTTGTCAGCGGTGCTGAAGGGTAGATTGCCAACGTAGATATTCATGCAGCCGAGTCCTTTTCCGACCTGGATCGCGCTCAGCATAAATAACCCGCCGTTTGGATGCAACAATTTTGTGAATAATCCGGGGCCGCCAGCGCCGAAACCAGCGCCCGGAGCGGCCCCGGCCGCCCCGGCTTGCCTTGAGGCCGATTCAGCCTAAACTGATAGGTGACGATCCAATCAAGGCCCCGCCGCCCAGGCCGGGCCCGGCAGGGGGTGCAATGAACCAGGGCGAGTATCGGGCGGTGGTATTTGCGGGCGGCGGCAACCGCTGCGTGTGGCAGGCCGGATTCTGGGAAGAGGTAGCCCCGGTCCTGCCCCTGCGGCCCGCGGTGCTGGCCGCGGTCAGCGCCGGGGCCTTCATGGCGGCCATGCTCCTGGCCGGGCGTACGGAGCGGGCCATGAACTGGGTCTGGCGCGAGCTGCAAACCAACCACCGCAACTTCTACCCCGAGCGCCTGCTCAAGGGCCAGCGCCCCTTCCCCCACCCGGAGATCTTCGGCCGCAACATCAGCGAGAACCTGGACGAGGACGCCCTGGCCGCCATGCGCCAGGGGCCGGAGCTGCGGGTGCTGCTGGCCCGGCCGCCGCGCTGGTGCGGGCCGCGCCTGGCGGTCTGGGTGGGTTTCGCGGCCTATGTGCTGGAGAAGCACACCAAGGCCCCCCTGCACCCCACCTGGGCCATGCGGGTGGGCTTTCGCCCGGAGGTGGTCACCGCCCAGGCCTGCCGCGACGCTGGCGAGCTGAAGGAGTTGATCCTGGCCACCTCCTGCACCCCGCCCATCCTGCCGGTGATGCACCGGGCCGGCCGGCCGGTGCTGGACGGCGGCCTGGTGGACAACGTGCCGCTTGTGGCGCTGAAGCCCGAGGAACGGCCGGCCCTGGTGCTGCTCACCCGCCGCTACCCGGCCGAGCGCCTGCGCGGCCATCCGGGCCTGACCTACATCCAGCCCACCCAGCCCTCGCCGGCCGGCAAATGGGACTACACCCACCCGGATGCGATGCGCGCCACCTATGACCTGGGCCGCGCCGACGGCCGGCGCTTCCTGGCCCACGGCGCCGAGGCCCTGCAGGTTTAGCCGGGGCCCGGCCTAGGGTCTGTTAACACTAAAGACTCCTACGATCTGCGGTTTTGGAAGGCATCTGGAAGTAGCAAGGCCGCCAGAGCCAGTCAAGGCCAAGCCCAAAGGGCTCGCTACGCTCGG
>JAZDHW010000183.1:0-2052 GCA_043805555.1 Pseudomonadota bacterium | reverse complement strand
CCGCCCAGGGCCTCAATTGGGCGGCCGGCACAGACGCTGGCAAGGAAATTGTCGATGCCATCGGCGACCTCAAGGACCCCCTGAAAGACATTGGCCAGGTCACCGGCGCGGCCAGCTCGGCCTGGGGGCTCTACAAGAATATAGAAGGGCTCGCCTCCGGCGAGTTCAACGTAAAGGACGTCCTGGGCGTCGCCGCTAACACCTACGGCCTGACCGGCAACGCAGCAGAACTGTTGAAAGGAACCGAGCTCGGCAATGCCTTGTCCGGAGTTAACGGATCATTGGGTCTTACCGGCAAACTCGCCGGCGGGGCGCTCTCGGCCATCGGCCTGGTGGAGGGCGTGCGGGGCCTGATCGAGGGCGAGCCGCAGAACCCCCTGAGCGTCATCGGCATGGCCAAGAACGCCTACGACGTCTACGCCCTGGGCGGCAACCTGCTAGGCGGCGGCGAGGCGGCCGGGGCTGGCGGGTTTTCCAGCGCGCTCTTTGGCGAGGCGGGCATGTCCACGGTCGGGGCCTCGGCCTTTGCCGGGGTGGCCATGGCCCCCCTGGCGGTGATCGCCGCCGGGCAGATGCTGGGCGCGCTGACCAAGGACTACATGACCCCCCAGGACGCCCGCGACCTCATCGCCTCCAACCAGGATTTCTTGGGCCGGGCCGGGGACAGCCCCATGGGCCTCATGGACGCCGGCTTAAGCGAGGCGGAACGTCTGCGGCTGCGCCCGGACGTGGCCGAGAGCATCAACACCATGGAGAAGCTCTCCGACCGGGCCGGCTATTCCCTGGACTACGTGCACGGCATGAGTGTTGACGCCATGGGGTGGATGGGTCCGGCGGCCGTCAACGCCGCCAATCGCATGGAGGCCATGGATGCCATCTACGCGCCGGACACCCTGGCGCGCATGTCCGACCCGGACAATTTCTGGGAGCGGCAGCAGGGCATCGAGGGGGCCTACACCATCGCCGCCCAGTACGGGATGGATCGCCAGGGCATGGACGAGATGACCGCGCAGCTCAACCCCCTGGGCGACATGGACCAGTTGGAGGCCATGGTGGCGGTGCTCAAGGACCTGGCCGCCACGGTGACCACGGCCAGCACCGGCATGGGCGACCTGCTCGGCTCGTTCACCGAGATCGGCGCACAGATGGGGCTCAGCGCCGAACAGGTTCAGCCCTTCAGCGAGCAGGTGATGGTCCTCGCCAACCAGTTGAGCGCTGGGCAGATCGGGGTGGACGGCTTCGCGGCCGGGGTGCAGGCCATCGCCGGCGGCCTGGGCCTTTCCAGCGAACAGGGCGCGGCCCTGGTGCAGGCGCTGCTGGGCCTGCTGGGTCCCCTGGCCCAGGGCGGCCAGGCCGCGGCGCTCATGGGCGGCGGCGTGGGCGGCGCGGCTGACGCCCTGGCCCGGGCCGGTGGCGCGGCGGGCGATTTGATCGGCCACGCCGCGGTGATGCCCAACGCCTTCGGCGCCGGCGGCGCGGCGGCCGCGGCAGCGGGCGGGGTCATCGCGGCCGGGCTCAACCCGGCGCTGGCCGATGCCGCCGCCCAGGCGCAATTGGCCGCCGATGAGGCCGCGGCCATGGCCGGGGCCATCCAGGGCATCCCCACCGAGTGGAACAGCAACCTCTACTTCACCCGCTACTACACCACGGTGGGCAACCCCTTTCACGCCGGCGGCCAGGTGCTGCACGACGGCGGCCTGGCCGGCGCGGCGCGCTATCACGACGGCGGCTGGCTGGACGAGCTGCTCAAGCCCTACGAGGTGCCGGCGGTGCTCAAGCAGGGCGAGTTCGTGGTGCGCTCCGAGAGCGTCACCGCCGACACCCTGCCCTGGCTGCAGGCGGTGAACCGGGGCGGGTCCCTGCCCGATTCCGGCGGGGTGACCATAAACGTGCAGGCCCCGCTGGTGCAGGTGCAGGGCGGCCTGCCCCAAAACCCCGACGCCCTGGAGGACCTGGCCCGGCTGATCCAGGATCGTCTGATCGACCTGGCCGAACGCCGCTACGGCGCGGGCTGGTAACCCGCCGCCCGCCGGCCGCCGCTGCAATCACGCA
>JAZDHW010000182.1:0-20807 GCA_043805555.1 Pseudomonadota bacterium | reverse complement strand
ACCTGACCCTGGAGGAGCATCCGCCTGGATGATGGAAGCGGGGGATGCGCCGCCAGGAAAGCCCCCCGCCCGGCCGGCTATGCGGCGGGGCGAGGGGCGCGGGCTGGTTCAGATCACCGGGCCTGTGCAGTAGATGCCCATGGCCTGGGCATAGCCGGAAAGCTCGGCCTTGGTGGCGGCCCCGCCGGCGGTTTCTCGTATACAGGCCAGGATGCGAGTCCCGGCCTGGTCCAGGGACTGATCCCCGTCCATGACCTGGTGCACGGAAAGGTCCATGTGGTCGTTCAGGTGCTCCCAGGTGTGCTGGTTGCCGGTCACCTTGATCACCGGCACGAAGGGGAAGCCCTGGGGCGCGCCCCGGCCGGTGGTGAAGACGATCAGGCTGGCCCCGGCCGCGGCCAGGCCGGTGAGCAACTCCGGCTCCCGACCGGGCGAGTCCATCACCACCAGGCCCTTGACCAGGGGCGGCTCGCCGTATTCATAGACCGCCTGCACCACCGCGTGGCCCACCTTGGCGATGGCTCCCAGGGACTTTTCCTCGATGGTGGTGAGGCCGCCCTTGATGTTGCCCGGGGTGGGCTGGCCGCCGCGCATGTCCGCGCCCACGGCCTTGGCCCTCATTTCCATGCGCTCCACCAGGTCCAGGATGCGCTGGCCGGTGGCCTGGTCCTTGGCCTGGGCGGCCAGGATGTGTTCGGCCCCGATGAACTCGGTGACCTCGCCAAGTATGGCCGTGCCGCCGGCCGCCACCAGGCGCTCCACCGCCACCCCCAGGGCCGGGTTGGCGGCCAGGCCGCTGGTGGTGTCGGAGCTGCCGCATTTCAGGCCCAGGACCAGCTCGTTCAGGTCGCATTCCTCGCGCACCTGCCGGGAGGCCTCCATGGCCAACTGCTGGGCCAGGAGCACACCCTGGGCGGTGGACTTGGCCGCGCCGCCCACTTCCTGGATGACCACGGTTTCCACCCGCTTGCCGGCGGCTTGAGCGGCCTGGACCACCTGCTGGAGGTCGCTGCCCTCGCAGCCCAGGCTGATCAGCAGCACCGAGGCCAGGTTGGGGTTGGCGGCCAGGCCGCACAGGGTCCGGGTCACCCGCTCCAGGTCGGGCGGGGTCTGGCAGCAGCCGTGCTGGTGGGTGAAGGAGACCGCGCCGTTGACCTGACTGGCCACGGCCCTGGCCACCTCGTTGGCGCAGACCACCATGGACAGGACGCCCACGTAGTTGCGGGTGCCCACTTTTCCGATGGCGCGGCGATATCCCATGAACTTCATTGCTGGCACCTCCCGCAGGGGGGCTGGGGCAGGTCGCCGCGGCCCCGCAGGCTCTCAACGTTGTGCACGTGCACATGGGCCCCGGCCGCGATGGCCTGGGTGGCCCGGCCGATTACGGCGGCGTATTTAAGGATGTCGTCCCCGGCGGCAATGGCCGCTACGGCCAGCTTGTGTCCGTAGGGTATATCCTGGACCACCGCTAGGGGAAGGAGCTCCTCCCCCCGGCCCACGGTGATGTTCTCGCCCGCGCTGATATCGCGGATGGCCGTGGCCACGTTGTCCTGGGGTTTGATGGCTATGGCGTCCCGTTTCACATGTCCCTCGCCTTGGTGATGGTTGGCGGTTGGTGGCTCGATGGCCTGGCCGAAGGTCAGGGGTGAAGCCGTCCAATACCGGTAGCGAAGTGTAGCACGCGGCTCGGTGCCGGGTTCAGGCAATGCCGCTCTCCAGGCATGACCGCAGCCCCCTTCAGCCGCCCGCGTCGAAGGTTCCGGGCATCACCGCCGCGTGGCCGATCAGATCGCCCGCCGCGCCCCCGGCCCGGACCAAGGCCCCGGCCGCGCCGCCCACGCCGGTGCCCATGAGCGCCGCCGCCTGGCCGCACTGGGCCAGGGGGCCAAGCAGGCCCAGCCGGGACTGCACCAGGGCCGCGCCCTGCGCGCTGAAAAATCCGCCGGTCCCGCACGCCCTCCACCAGCCCGATGGCCTCGACCGTCCTTGCCACCGTAAGCCTTGGAAACCACCGAAAGGTCCAGAGCCCCTCCACCACCTCGATGATGAATTAGGCCAGGTGGCCTTCCGGCAACCACTCTTGCAGCGACGGAGGCAGCAAGTACTGCTGCTCGCGGCTGTATGGCTTGAATGTCTTGCTCGTGAACGCAAGTTACCATCCCGGCAAACACTGGCCAAGGGGATTACTCCGACAGGCTCCTAGCTTGTCAAAAAGGCTCTGAAAACGTATAATGGCCAAATATTAGGTATATGGATTATAAACAGCTTATAATCGCTTTGAAGTTGGAGGGATAAAAATTGGAACAGAGAGAAAAAGTAAATATATTTACCAACTACACCGAAAGCATAGATATTCGTACACTCAATTTCGGGGAGAATTATGGGCAGAAGGAATTGAAACACTCTACATTTCTTGTAGTAGTAGACCATTTGGGGCAACAAGACGATAAATTTGTAATTTATTCGAATGGATTGCATGTCTTAATCGTCAACAATACCTGGGCAAAGGAGGGTTTTTTATTATCAAGAATGAGGCAGGAAGAATCGATAGCGGCCAATGAGGCAGATTACTTTCATGACAAAGTTGGTATTTTAATCGGAATAGATAGCGATGGCCATATCTGTGCATGGACAGACAGATTTTCAAGCATTCCTTGCTATTTCGCAAAAATTAATGGAAAGTCATATTTGTCAAATGATATTGGGGTATTATTGTCCATAGTGAATAATAAAGAGCTTGATCTCGTTGGTTTATGGGAAAAGCTATTGTTTGATTTTTGTATGGCAAACAGAACTCCATACAAAGATATAAAACAACTACCGTTTGCTTCTAAAGTATGCTTAGGCGGGGGATGTGATGAGCTAATAAATTCTAAATATTGGAATTTTAAGTTTGAGACTGGGGACAAAACTAAAATTGATGAAGTAGCATTTGAAATTAAACAACGGCTAATTAAACAAATTATAAGCATTGCTGGGGTAGACAAAATAATATTACCTATCTCAGGTGGTTTAGATTCACGCCTACTTGCTTATTTAGTTTCTGAAGCAGTTGATCCGGAAAAAATAATTACAGTCAACTTTGCGTCAAGTAAAAGATCATTGGATCATATTTATGCAGGGGAAATTTGCTCAAGCCTTGGGATAAGGAAGCCAATTTTCCACATTATCGATGAGCAGAGCTATAAAAAAGCAATACCTTTTCTAACAAATATGACAGCCGGCATTATTTCGCCAGCACACGCTCATTTATTATCCTGGTTGACAACATTAAATGATGCTTCTAATAACTATACAATGATTCATGGCTTTTTCGCCGATGCGAGTGGTGGATTTGCAAGCACGTTGTCATCTGATTCTTCGGTATCAAGTTTGGAACAGTGGAAATTATTAACTTTTGCTGAAAAACAATATTTAATGCCTAACATTATTACAGATGAGATTAGGGAAGATATATGTTCTGTTAAAAAATGGTGGGAAAATGGCTCATCAATTACTTCGCTGAAAGAATACCTATACGTTGCTGTAAAACATCCTGCATTTCATCTTGCACTCGCTGATCTATATGGTAGGTTTGTTAATAAATTATATTTACCGCATTGTCAGCCTAGAATAGCTGATTTATTTTTTGAGTTGCCACCGTCACTTAGATTGGCAAAGCGTGGAGTACGAGAAATTATTAGAATTCTTAACCCAAAGCTATCTAAAATTAAGGATGTTTCGTCTTTTCCGCATGCGTTTACTCCCGATATGAAAGGCAGAATAGCATTAACAAAGTTTAAGATATTCAATTTACTTGAGTCTGGTATGGGGCGTATTTCAAATGGCAAGGTTATGCCATTTAATAAATTTCAAACTGAACGCCAGTCATTTATATTGAGAGGACCGTTAAAAAAGGATGTAATATATGCTATAAGATATTTAATAAAAATCGGTATTCTTACTGAAAATATTGAGCGATCAGCGTACGCAAAAGGATGGTCATGCGGTTTTTTGTTCACATGTTTAGGTATGGCTGATGCTATAAGGAAGGTAGAATAAAATATTAAGAATAGGATATTTTTAGATAGCAAATCATAATAAAAAGTAATGAATTGCTCTACCGACGGTCCCCCCATGAAACAAACCCCAGGCCATGGTGCGTGGAGGGTCTAGCTAGGAGCCTGTCGGAGGATTACTCCGACAGGCTCCTAGTCACGCCGCCTTGCCCCGAGTCTTCCCGGATAAACCGTCTTCCTCGCCGTTTCCGGCCTGCGCCAATGCTGGTTCGCCTAAAAATGCATGCACGCCTTTGACTGAGGCCAGGGCATAGGTCCGCGCCATCTCTTCCAGAAAGGGCTGTGCGCCGCGCCAGAAGGGCAAGGCGCCCAGCCGGCGCGGAAGAGCCGCGGCGCTGACTGGTGCGGCCGCCTCGCCCGCGAAATCGTCGGGCAGATCGACCGTAGCCCAAAAGGCAGCGGCGCTGGTGGGCAGGGGCTCTGCCGGCGGGGGCGGCTCCTCTGTCGCTGTGGACGCCTCCGATCCCTCCGGAACTTTGGCGGCCTGTTTGACGTCGGTTTCCGCACCCAAGAGTTCAAGCAGCTTCTCCCGAGGCATGCCCCGCAACTTGAAGATCAGGAAAGGATCGCGGTCGAACTCCTCGCCCAGCAGATAGTAAGCCGCCGCGATGTGCTTGCAGGGGTTGGACCAGTCCGGGCAGGAACAGTCGGTGACCAGGTCGCGGTAGGCGGTGGGGAAAAGCGATTGCCCGGCTGCCTTGAACACGCCTTCGATGTCATCGGGCATCCGGCCCGACAGCAGGTTGGCGGCGCGGATGGCTTGGCCGGAGAGTTGCGCGATCACCCGCTTCCAGGCGGTCGGGGAAAGAGTCTTCATCTGGATGGTGACGTTGTACGGCGAGGGCCGGGTGCCCTGCACCCTGGCCGTGACCTCGCCTTCGGCGATGGAGATGGACACCACCTGGCCCTGGCGGGCGTAGTTGCGGCCGCGGCCCAGCCTGGCTCCGATGTCGAAGCCCTCCAAGACCTGGATCCAGCGCCTGGCCCACCAGCTTTGGCCAAAGGCGCCGCGTTTGCTCTGGGCCTTGATCCCGCCTTTGGCCTTGCGGGGCTGGGCCGGGGGGTAATAGAAAAAGTCGTCACTGTAGCGCGCGGCGGACATCAGAATATTCCCTCTTGCGAGCCCCGGTCATAAAGCACCACCACCCTCTCGGGCCGCAGGGCCTCGGGGTCGAGGGCAAAGTCCTCGTGCTGCTGGAGCAGAGGAGGCTGGCCGCAGCCTGGGACCAGGCACTCGGGCTTGCCCTTGGGGCACTGGGTGAATTTGCACAGCCGGCCCAGGTAGCTGCCGTTTGGTTGCCGCAAAAGAAAAGCATCCACCTGGTGATGGGCCACGCCCACGCCGGTCTCCCCAAGAAGCGTTTTCAAGGCGTCGCTCACGATCATTTGCATCTCGCGCAGGCCGGCCAGGTCTTCCAGCCACACCGCCAGGCCCAGGTCCTTGCACTCGTGGCAGACGGCGATCCCGGCCCGCCGGTACTCGTGGAAACGAGGTATCTCCTTCACCAGCGGCACAGCCACCGAGCCGAACAGCGCCACCTTGGCCACGGCCGGATGCCGGGCCAGGCCGGCGGCCACGTAGTCGGCGGCGCGGCGAAAGTCCGCTTGGCGCTTTAGCAGGTATTGATTCTGCTTGGCGATGGCGTCAGCGCTAATCATCCACCGCCTCCGCCCGCAGGGCGAACAGCTCCCTGAGCTGGTCCGTGCCGAGTTCGGTGAGCCAACCCTCGCCGGTTCCCACCACCGTGCTCGCCACGGTTTTTTTGGCCTCTATCATCTCGTCGATCTTCTCTTCCAGGGTGCCGGCGCAGACAAACTTGTGCACCTGTACGTTCCGCCGCTGGCCGATGCGATAGGCCCGGTCCGTGGCCTGGTCCTCCACCGCCGGGTTCCACCAGCGGTCAAAGTGGAACACATGGTTGGCCTGGGTGAGGTTGAGCCCGGCGCCGCCGGCCTTGAGAGAAAGGATGAACAGGGGCGGCCCCTGGCCGTCGCCCTGGAAGCGCTCCACCATCTCGTCCCGCCGCTTCTTGGGCACCGCTCCGTGCAGAAAGAGCGTCTCCCGGCCGAATACCTCCTCCAGGTGCCGTTTGAGGATATGCCCCATCTCGGCAAACTGGGTGAAGATCAGGGCCCGGTCCCCCACCTCCAGAAGCTCCTCGCACAGCTCCATCAGGCGGGTGAGCTTGCCCGAACGCCCGGCAATGGCCGAGTTGTCTCCCAAAAAGTGGGCGGGGTGGTTGCACACCTGCTTGAGCTTGGCCAGGGTGGCCAGGATCACTCCCTTGCGCCCGATGCCCTCCGACGACTCCAGGTCCCGCATGGCCTGCCCGACCACCGCGCCATAGAGCGAGGCCTGTTCCTTGCTGAGCGGGCAGAAAACCTTGCTCTCCACTTTCTCGGGCAAATCGGCGATGACGCTTTTGTCGCTCTTGAGCCGGCGCAGAATGAAGGGGCCGGTCAGGCGCTTCAGGGACAGCGCGGCCTCGGGGTCGCGCCGGGCCTGGATGGGGATGAAGAAGCTCCGCTTGAACTGGGCCTGGCTGCCCAGGAAGCCGGGATTCAGGAACTCCATGAGCGACCACAGGTCGCCCACGTGGTTTTCCACCGGGGTGCCGGTCAGCGCCAGGCGATAGTCAGCCCTGAGCGCGCCAGCGGCTCGCGCCTGCTTGGTCTCCGAGTTCTTGATGTTCTGGGCCTCGTCCAAGACCACCCCAGCCCAATCCAGCGCGCTCAGGGCCTTGAAGTCGCGGGGAAGGAGGGCATAGCTGGTGACCACCAGGGCCTGCTCCGCCGCGGCCTTGGCGAAGGCCCGCTCCTTCAGCCTTTGTAGGCCGTGGTGCACCATCACCGGAAGCTCGGGCGTGAAGCGCTGGGCTTCCTTGCGCCAGTTGCTCAGCACCGAGGTGGGGCAGACCAAAAGCACGGGCCGCCGCTGGCGGCCGGCGTCTCGCCAGTCCCGTAGGATCAGGGCCAGGGTCTGCACGGTCTTGCCCAGGCCCATGTCGTCGGCCAGGCAGGCCCCCAGGCCCCAGTCCCGTAAGAATCCCAACCAGGAGTAGCCCCGGGTTTGATAGGGGCGCAAGGCTCCCTGGAATCCAGCCGGGGGCTCCATCTGCGCGAAACCGCTACGGCCCTGAAGGCTATCTAGGAAGTCTTGGGCCCAGCCGGAGGCCTCCACACCATCAAAATCCAACCCTGGGGCCGGGCGGTCCGCGCCCAGGGCCAGCCTGACCACCTGGCGCAGGGTGGCCTGGCCCGTTTCGCGCTTGCGCCAGAAATCCAGGGCGGTCTTGATCTCCTCGGCCCGCATCTCCACCCACTGGCCGCGCAGCCTCACCAGGGGCGTCTTGAGCCTGGCCAGGGCCTCCAGTTCGGCGCGGGTGATTTTCTCCCCGCCCAGGGCCAGCTCCCAGTCCACCTCCACTATGCGATCCAAGGACAACCCAGAGCTGGCCACCAGCTTGGGGCTCTTGATCTTGGCTCGGGCGCTGAGTTTGAGTTTGGAGCCCTTCCTGCTCCACCAGGCCGGCAGCATCACGCCGAAGCCGGCCTGCTCCAGGGCCGTCGCCCGCTGGGTCAGGAACTCATGGGCCCCGGCCGCGTCCAGGGTGTAGCCTCCGGGCCTGGCGGAGCGCAGGCTGGCCTCGATACGCGGGCACAGACCCGCCGCCTGGCCCAGGCCATGGAGCAGGTACTCCCGGGCCTGGAAACCCTCCCTGGCCAGCAAATCAAGGGTGCGCTCGCGGGCCGTCCAGGCGGTCTCGGCCGGGATGAGCAGGCTGGGATCGCTGGCCGACTGCAACAGGTAACGCACCGCCCAGCCACCGTCGCCTTCCGGGGACTCTGGCGCGGGCTCCTCCAGGCGGAAGCACAGCCTGAACGGCGCGCTCTCGGCCACGGCCAGGGGGCGTTGCCATTGCTCAATCTGTTGGGCAAGCTCCGCTAGCTCAACCTTCGGGCCGTCCACCACCCCATCGGATGAGTGCAGGGCGTGGAGCCAGGCGTCATGCAGGCTGTCAAAAGACCCTGCGGGGTTTTTGCGCCCGCGGCCCCGTGCCTGCGCCGGCGACGAACCGCGCACCAGCTCGTCGACTATCTGGGCCAGGAACTGGGTCAGCAAGGCGCCAGGCGGCTGGGTCGGGGGGCCTGCCTGGTCCAGGCTCAGGGCCCTGGCCGCCGGGGGCATGGCCTGGGCCAGGCTGCGCAGGCGGGGGTGGTCCTCATGTGAGACGGCGGGCCGCCAGCAGGCGAGAAAGGCTTCGCCTTTTTTCTCCAGCGCGGGCAGGAACCGCTGCCGGGCCACCAAAGCCCCGGCCAAGCGCATGGCCTGGGACCAGTAGGCCAGGTCCGGACCCGCCAGGACTCCCGGCGCGCACGTGCGCCGGCCCCCGCAGAGGCACAAGAGTTCCAGCGCTTCCTGGCAGGTAAGGTGGCAGCAGGTGACCCGCCAGGGCGCAAGGACTTCCTTCGTCCTGGAGGGGGGAGATTCGGCGATGAGCGGACTGGAAGGCAGGGGAGCGCGCCCCTTGCTGGGCAGCCAAGCGATGGCCTCCCCCCAGCGCTTGGCCGGCAACTTAAAGCCCAGGCCCATCAGGCTCAAGGCCGCCTTAAGGCTCTTGGCCCCAGCATCAAAAGGAGAGCTTGGCGTTGCTGGAATCTTGGATGACTTCCCCTTCCCCTTGGGCGCGGGGGCATTCTTTTGGGGCGCTGTCTCTCCCCAAAGCAAAAATTCTTCAGCCGCCAGCGCCGCGTGCAGAATGATCATTGCTCAAGTCACAATTCGGAAAAGGGAAGCGCCCGCACCCCTGGCAACAGCGGAAGTCTCACATCCCCCGGATGGATCACATACCCTTGCCCAGCTTTGTCCCCAAATAGCTCGCGGAACAAACATACGCCCTTGGCCATGGCCTTGGTGGGGGTGGCGGAGAGCTTGACTTCGATGGGTATCAGCTTGGCGCCGGTGTCAACCAGCAGGTCCACCTCATACCCATCCGTTGTTCGCCAGAAGTAAACCTGGGGCTGATGGCCCTGATGGGTGATGGTGCGGACGACCTCGTTCACCACAGCGGCCTCCATTATGGGGCCACCCATGGGGCCGGCCTGGGCATGTTCGGCGTCTTTAAGGCCGGTCAGGTGGCAAAGAATGCCCACGTCCGCGAAATAGACCTTGGGGGTCTTGACCAGGCGCTTACCCCGGTTGGTGAAGTACGGCCTTAACACGATAACCTGGTAGGTGGCTTCCAATATCGAAAGCCAGGCCTTGATGGTGTTCACGGACAGACCCAAGTCTCGGGCAACGTCGGACAGATTCAGTAACTGCCCATTGCGGGCGGCCAGGGCGCGCAGGAATACCTGGAATTGACTCAAATCCCCCACTTGGCGCAGCGTGCGCACATCCCGTTCCAGGTAGGTCTGGATATAGCTGGCGTGCCAGAGGGCGATGTCTATTTCCGGATGAGCGTTTAGCTCTGGATAACCCCCACGTAAAAAACGCTCCCACCTGTCCTTGAAAGCGACATTCTCCATGCTCAGGCGCTCTCCGGCCTGCCAGGGGAGAGGTGCAAAGGGCACACGCGCTATCTCCCGACAGCTGAGGGGCAAAAGCCGCAGGATAGCCGCCCGGCCCGCCAAGGTCTCTCCTGCTTTTTCGCTGAGAAGGATATTTTGGGAGCCGGTCAGGATGTACTGCCCAGGTCGGTTGCGGTCTGCATCCACACGCTCTTTTATGTAGGGCAGCAACTCGGGGACGAACTGAATCTCGTCAAAGATGGCGGGAGCAGAGTACATCTCCAGGAATCCGCGGGGGTCGGATCGGGCCGCCGCCTGCACATCCGGCAGCTCCAGGGATACATATTGATAGCGTTTGCCAAAGAGATGCCGCAATAGGGTGGTCTTGCCCGCTTGGCGGGGGCCGGTGAGCACCAGGGCTGGGAACTGTTGGGCAGCCCCCAGAAGGACCGGTTCCAGTGTTCTCGTGATATATGGCGACATAGCCGACCTCGTCTTGTTAATTTGCAATTAATATGCAAAATAACAAACAATGTCAACGGAAATGTCATCCCGCCGGAATTGCTTGACAGAGGTGGCCTCGGAAATTTGTAGGCCAAGCGGGTCTTTGCCCAACCGACGAACAGGGGGAGCCGGCCTAAAACCCCCGCAGCCGGGCGTAAAGCTCGGCGTAGCGGGCCGCGCTCTGCTCCCAGGAAAAGTCCTTGGCCATGGCCCGGGCCTGGAGGTTCTGCCAGACTTTTGGCCGGGCCTGGGCCCACAGGCCCTCGCGCGCTGCGCACAAAAGCTCGCGCACCCCGAAACCCTCGAACAAAAACCCGGTGCCCGTGTCGGCCAGGGGGTCCAGGGGCTCCACCGTGTCCTTGAGCCCGCCGGTGGCGCGCACCACCGGCGCGCTGCCGTAGCGCAGCGAATATATCTGGTTCAGGCCGCAGGGCTCATAGCGGCTGGGCATCAGGAACAGGTCGCAGCCGGCGGTGATCAAATGGGCCAACTCCTCGCTGAAGGCGATGCGCACCCCCAGGCGGCCGGGATGGCGGCCGGCCAGCGCCTTGAGCTCCTGTTCATAGCGGTGGTCTCCCGAACCCAGGATGCAGACCCGCACGTCATCCAGGAGCAGGTAGGGCAGGGTGGGCGGGAACAGGTCCACGCCCTTCTGGTGGGCCAGGCGGCCCACGTAGCCGATGACGGCCGTGTTGGGGCCGGCCGGCTCCAGGCCGAAGTTCCTGAGCAGCACGTCCCGGCAGACCAGCTTACCGGCCGGTTGATGGGCCGAGTAGGTCGCCGGCAGGAAGGGGTCGTTCTCCGGCGACCACACCGCATAATCCACCCCGTTCAGGATGCCGCTCAAAACCGCGCGCCGGCTGGCCAGCACGCCTTCCAGGCCGTGGCCGCCCGCGGGGGTGGTGATCTCCTGGGCGTAGCTGGGGCTGACCGTGGTCAGCGCACGGGCGCAGACCAGCCCGGCTTTCAAGAGCGAGCAGTTGCCCCAGAACTCCAGGCCGGCCGGCGCGTCCAGCCAGGCCGGCAGGCCGGTGAGCCCGAACACGCTGCGCTCGTAGATGCCCTGGTAGGCCAGGTTGTGGATGGTGAAGACCGTGGCCGCGCCGGCCAGGGGGCCGGGGTCCCAGCCGCCGGCCTCCAGGTAGGCCATGACGAGCGCGGTCTGCCAGTCGTGGGCGTGCACCACGTCGGCGGCGAAATCCAGGGCCTTGGCCAGATCGATGGCCGCCCGGCAGAACCAGGTGAAGCGCAGGGGGTTGTCAGGGTAGTCGCCCCCGGCCGGGCCATATAGCCCGTCGCGGTCAAACAGCTCCGGGCAGTCCAGCAGATAGACCGGGCAGCCGTCCAGCCTGGTCTCCCAGATCGCGGCCGCGTACTCGCGCCAGCCGGCCGCGGCCCGGATGGTCAGGCCGGTGGGCCTGAGCCCGTGCTTGGCCCGGTCCACCTGGCGGTAAAGGGGCATCACCAGGCGCACTTCCAGGCCCAGGCGCTTGAGCGCCGGGGGCAGGCTGCCGGCCACGTCGCCCAAGCCGCCGGTCTTGACCAGGGGCGCGATTTCGCTGGCCACGAAAAGGACTTTGAGCTGGCGGCCGGAAAATAGGGTCATGAAACGCTCCCGGATGATCGGTGGAATGGGGTTCAGATAGTCCGGTTGGGGCCGATTGGCGACCAACACGCCAATGTATTGAGAAAATAACACTAAAAGTATAAAGTGATCAGTGTTGGTTAACAAGGCGGCTACGGGGGGTTGGGCATGCCGGTGTCCGTACGCCGTATATGGGGCCTTTTTGGCGAGCGCCGGGGACTGGGCCGTGTGGAGCAGAACCTGGCGGTGAGCTTCGTGGTGCTGGCCGGCAGCACCGGTGAACCGGTGGGCCCGGCCCAGGCCGCGCGGATGGTGAACCTCTCGGCGGGCGGCGGCTGCCTGGCGGTGGCCGGGCTGGCCCTGGGCGCGTTCCACCTCTTCCGCTGCCTGGAGACCCCGGAAGAGCACCCCCTGGTGGTGACGGTGCCGACCCGCGGCGGACTCGCCTGGCGGCTGCGGGGTCAGATACGCTGGACCAACCGCGAGATGCAGCCCGAGGACGGGACGCTGCCCTTCCGGGTGGGCCTGCAATGGGAGTCCGGCGCCGGGCCGCCCGCGGATTGGCGCAGGCAACTGGCGCTTACAACAGGTGATTGAGGGAGTGGCCAAGATGGCAGAGGTGCGGGAAGGAATCTACCTGGAGGTCAAACAGAGCACCGTGGGCACCGGCGACACCGCCTCGCGCACGACTTTCCGCAACTTTTATGCGGTGTGTCTGCTGGGCGAATCGGTGGTCATGCACCTGTTGGACGACCGCCTGGGCCTGACCGGCCTCAAGGAGACCGTGACCTTGGCCGGGTTCCCCAACCAGTTGACCTACCAGCCCAAGCTGGATCCCTATTACGACAGGCTCAAGCCCAGCCTGGCGCCCCCGCCTCCGCCCCAGGCCCGGCCCGAGGCCGCGGCCCCGGCCGTGCGGCCCCAGGCCGCCCCGCCGCAGATCAGGCCCGAGGCCAAGCCGCCGCAGGTGCGTCCCGAGGCCAAGCCTCCCCAGACCCGCCCCCCGGCCCAGCCGCCGGCCCAGCAGAAGGATTCGCCCTGGTGGGAGATGACCTCGCGGGGCTCGGACAACCTGCTCAAGAAGAAGTAGCCGCCTTCACCAGCGGCAGGCCGGCCAGGGCCGGCGGCAGGCCATCCAGCCCGGCCAGGGGGCGCAGGGCCGGCGCGCAGCGCAGGGTCTGGGTCGGGGTGACCACCAGGTCCGCGCCCAGGTCCCAGGCCGTCTGGGGCAGGTCGGTTTCCCAGATCATCTCGTCGGCCGCCAGCACCGCCACCGGCGTGGCGGCGGTGAGCACTTCCAATTCGAGCAGCACGGCGTAGAGCAGGTCGGTCAGGCCGCGGCCGTCGCCCAGCACCAGGCCGCGGCGGTCCACGGCCAGGGCCGGCACGATGAGCATCTCCACCTTGCCCAGGCTGTCGGCCGGCGGGCGCAGGGGCTTGCCGGCCGCGGCCAGGGAGCCGCCCCGCAAGAGCCGGCTGCGCATCTGCACCGGCACCATCTGGGGGGTGATGCGCACCAGGCCCTGCTTCAGCCCCGGCGTGGCGGCCAAGAGGGTCTTGTTGTCGCCCAGCACGTTGATGCGCGCCTGCAACAGCACCGGGTCGGCCATGACGGCCACGCTGCGGGCGCGGCGGTAGGCCGGCGCGCGGCGCAGGCGCTCGGCCGCGCGGCCCACCCCGGCGAAGATCGGCGGCCGGTCCGGGGCTTCGCCCTCGGGCCAGAGCGCGGCCCAGTGCTGCCAGCACTGCTCACGGATTTTGTTTTTGGGGTCCATGCCCGGCATTGTGGCGGCCAGGGGGCGGGGGCGTCAAGGCCGGCGGCGGAAAAGCTTGCCAAAGGCCCCAATCACTCTTATATTTCCCATAAAAAGGGGGAGATGTCAGGAATGGGAAGGAATCGGCGCTTCCAGGCCGAGGAAATTAATTTGCTGGCCCGCTCCATGGAAGTGGCCGAGGAGCGGGTGAGCGAACATTTCCGCCTTTCCGACGAGTCCTGGCGGCGCTACCCCTACGAGGTGCGCACCCTGGCTGAGCTGCTGCCCCAGGAGGTCAGCCGCGAGGCCCTGGCCCAGGTGTTGCGCCTGCGCCGGCCCGCCGGGGCCAAACAGATCAGGGGCAAGGACTTTTACCGCATCTGCCTGCAGGACCACAACCTGCTGGGCCTGGTGCGGCGCGAGGGCGAGGACGGCCTGCTCCTGCCGCTGTTGACCTACGTGCTGGTGCACGAGCTGGTGCACGTGATGCGCTTCTACCGCTACGAGCACCTTTTTGAGGCCTCGGCGGACGAGCGCCGGGCCGAGGAGGCTCGGGTGCACGCCATTGCCGGCGAAATTTTACGCCCGGTGCGCTTGCCAGAAATGGACCGGGTGCTTAATCTATATGCAGTTCACGCCGACAGCGTTGCCGGCGCAAGTTGGTGCTGAAGTCCGGAGGAGAGTCAGCCATGCCGATCTACGAGTACGAATGCTGCAAGTGCAGCGAGATCACCGAGGCCATCCAGAAGTTCTCGGACGCGCCGCTGAAGAAATGCCCCCACTGCGGCGGCAAGCTGCAGAAGATGATGAGCCTGAACGCTTTCCATCTGAAGGGCCAAGGCTGGTATGTAACCGACTATTCCGGCAAAAACTCCTCGACCCTCAAGACCGACTCTTGCGAAGCCGGCGGCGAGGCCAAGACCGAGGCCAAGCCCAAGGTGGAGAAGAAGGCCGAGGCCAAGGCCGCCGACTAGCCAGCGACCGCTTTGGGATCGCCGCGCGGGCGTCCATCGGGACGCCCGTTGGCATTGGCCGCCTTGACAGCGGGGCGCTGCTTTTTCTATCGTGAGGCTACCGTCCGAGGCGGCCGCTTGCCCGGCCGCCCCTCAGCCCAGGGGGTAGCTATGCGTTGCTTTGCGGTCATCTACGGCGCCGGGGCCATGTTGGTCCTTTCCACCTTCAAGTCCTCCACTCACCCCATCCTGGTGCAGCGGCTCAAGGGCAGCGACATTCACCGCATCATCCTGCTGGAGGTGCCGGTGGAATTGGCCCGCGAGCGTTATGGCGAGAATTTCGAGCGGGTGCGCACCCTGCTGGGGCCGGAGGAGTTCAAGGTGCTGGATTTCAACGGCGGCTCGGTCTTCCGCAAGTTCTCCTTCGCCGAGATGGGACAGCCCTTGATGGTGGAGTTCTAAGGGAGGATTTTGGGCGACTGGCAAGCGAATCTCCCGCCGGCCCGGCAGGCCCTGGCCGCCGCGGCCCGGGTGGCGGTGTTGAGCGGGGCCGGGGTTTCAGCAGAGTCCGGGGTGCCCACCTTCCGGGGGCCGGGCGGGTTGTGGGAAAAGCACCGGCCCGAGGACCTGGCCACGCCCCAGGCTTTCCGGCGCGACCCGGCCCTGGTCTGGCGCTGGTACCACTGGCGGCGGGAGCTTATCGCGGCCTGCGCGCCCAACCCGGCCCACCAGGCCCTGGCCGCCTATGAGGCCCGCCGGCCCGGTTTCACCCTCATCACCCAGAACGTGGACGGCCTCCACCGCCTGGCCGGCAGCCGCAACCTGCTGGAAATCCACGGTTCGCTGTGGCGGGTGCGCTGCCTGGACTGCGGCGTGGACCGTGAGGAGCGCCGCCTGGACCTGCCGGCCCCGCCGCTCTGCCCGGCCTGCGGGGGGCTGCTCAGGCCCGACGTGGTCTGGTTCGGCGAGTCCCTGGACCAGGACCTGCTGGACCGGGCCTGGCGCGCGGCCGGCAACTGCCAGGCCATGCTGGTGGTGGGCACCTCGGCCGTGGTGCAGCCGGCGGCCAGCCTGGCCCTGGTGGCCAAGTCCGCGGGGGCTTACGTGATCGAGGTCAACCCCGACCCCACGCCCAACACCGGCCGGGTGGACGTGTCCCTGCACGCCCCGGCCGGCGAGGTGCTGCCCGCGCTCTTGGCGCCATGAGCCCGCCGGTTGTCAGCCTGACCACCGACTTTGGCGAGGGCCCCTTCGTGGGGCTGATGAAGGCCGTGATCCTGGGCATCTGCCCGGAGGCGCGGCTGGTGGATTTGTCCCACGCGGTGCCGGCCCAGGACGTGCTGGCCGGGGCCCTGGTGCTGGAGCAGGCCATCGGCTACTTCCCCGCGAAATCCGTGCACCTGGCCGTGGTGGACCCCGGCGTGGGCGCCGGCCGCCGCGCCCTGGCCGTGGCCGCTCTGGGCCAGTTCTGGGTGGGGCCGGACAACGGCCTGTTCACGCCCGTGCTGCGGGCCGACCCGGCCGCGCGGGCTTATGCCCTGGCCGAGCCGCGCTCTTTCCTGATGAAAATCTCGGCCACCTTCCACGGCCGCGACGTGTTCGCGCCGGTGGCCGCCCACCTGGCCCGCGGCCTGGACCCGGCCCGCCTGGGCCCGCTGGTCGGCGACCCGGTGCGCCTGGAGTGGACCCTGCCTCGGCTGGATGGCGGGGCCCTGGTGGGCCAGGTGCTGGCCGCGGACCGCTTCGGCAACCTGCTCACCAACCTGGACCGGGCGGCGGTGCTGGCTTTCCTGGCCGGCCGGCCGGCCGTGGTGGAGGCGGCCGGGCTGAAAGTGGAGGGCCTGGCGCCGGCCTATGGCTCGGTCCGGCCCGGCGCGGTTGCGGCCATATTTAACTCCCTGGACCGCCTGGAGCTGGCCCTGAACCAGGGCGACCTCTGCGCCTGGTTGGGTCTGACGCCGGCCGCTGTCCGGGGCTTGGCGGTGCGCCTGCGGGCGGTCTAGCAGATCGCCTTAATAAAACCTGTAACACCTCGTTAATAAAAACGTAATATGTTGTGGCCGGCGGGGCGGGATCTATGGCCTTTGTGGCGCGCCTCCGTTGACAGCCGGCCGGGGCGGGCCTATACTGCCGCCATGCTCAAGCTCAAGGACTTACAGGATTTCAAGCAGTTCCTCGCCAGCGGCGGCTGGGCCGACGCGTTCGCCCACGCCGAGGAGGACCTGCGCCTGGAGATGATCGAGAAGATCGAGGAATTGCTGGAGACGGCGGACGTGGCGGACAAGGTGGTGGGCGAGGTCCTGTTCAGCAAGGACGGCATGGCCCCGGCGGGGGCCGGGGCGGTGGGCCTGGGCCGGCCGGACGGGGAGGACTAGGCGTGCGGCGTCTGTTGCCCTGGCTGCTGTTGGCCTGCCTGGCCGTGGGCGGTTTCCTGGCCACCCAATACTTCCTCAAAAGCCCCTATTGGTCGCTCTACCAGATCGGCAAATCCCTCCACCAGCGCGATTCGCGCCTGTTCCTGGCCTACGTGGACCTGAGCCGCATCATCAGCAGCCAGAAGGACGCCATCGTGGAGATGATCTTCCCGGCCCAGGAAAAGCGCGAGCAGCGCGACGTGGTGCGCCAGATCCTCACCGCCTTCATGGCTCCCATCACCGACCAGGTGCGCGACCGGGTGGTGCGGGTGATCGAGGACAAGGACCGCGACAACCTGCCCAGCTCCTGGACCCTGGTGGCGCTGGCCTCGGTGACCGCCAGCGGCGACAGCGCCCAGGTGCTCATCCAGGATCCCACCCAGGACCGCAAGCTGCGCCTGGGCATGAAGCGCGACGCCGACGGCTTCTGGCGGGTGGTGGAGATCAACGCCCAGGATCTCAAGCCTTTGATCGAGCGCTATATCCTGCGCGACCGCGCCCTGGGCGGCATCATTCCGCCGGCCAACGGCCAGCCGGCCGCCAAGCCAACCGCCCCGGCCCCGGCGGCTCGCTAGCCGTGCGCGTCCTGCTCATCCTGGCCCATCCCCGCCCCGGCAGCCTCAACGCGGCCATCGCCCGGATCTGCCAAGAGGCCCTGACCGGACTGGGCCACGCGGTGAGCTTCCACGATCTCTACGCCGAGGGCTTCGACCCCCTGCTGCCGGCGGCCGAGTTGGCGCGCGACGCCGGGCTGGAGCCGGCCGTGGCCTCCTACTGTCTGGAGCTGGCCGCCTCCGACGCCCTGGTCTGCGTGCACCCCAACTGGTGGGGCATGCCGCCCGCGGCCCTGGTGGGCTGGGTGGACCGGGTGCTGCGGCCGGGGGTGGCCTATGAGTTCCTGGCCGGCGACACGGGCGAAGGCGTGCCGCGCGGGCTTTTGGCGGGCAAGACCCTGGTGGTGCTCAACACCTCCGACACTCCGCGGATGCGCGAGCAGAGCGCCTTCGGCGACCCGCTGGATTTGATCTGGCGCAAGTGCATCGCCGGCCTGTGCGGCATCAGCGCCTTCCACCGCCAGACCTTCGGGGTGGTGGTGACCAGCACCCCCGGCGAGCGCGCGGCCTGGCTGGATCAGGCCCGGGCGCTGATGGGCCGGCTTTTTCCGCCGGCTTAGGCGCCGCCGCTGGGCACGTGCGGCCGGCAGGGGAGGGGGCCATGCAGCCCAACCTGGCGGGCTGGCTGTTGATGCTGGCCTCGGGCGTCAGCGCCGGCATCGGCAATCTGCTGGTCAAGCGGGCCAAGCTGGCCCCGGACTGCGCCGGGTTCTTCAGCCTGCTTTCCTCGCCCTGGTTCCTGCTGGCCCTGGCGGCGTTCCTGGCCAACGTGCTGACCTTGGGCAAAGCCTTGGAATCCCTGCCGGTCTCCATGGCCGCCCCGGCGGTCTCGGGCACCAATTTCGTGGTGGTGGTCCTGGGCGCGGCCCTGATCTTCGGCGAAAGCCTGAGCCCCGTCCAATACCTGGGCCTGGCCTCCATCGTGCTGGGCATCGTGCTGGTGGGCCGGGCCTAGGAGCCTGTCGGAGTAATTCTCCGACAGGCTTCCGAGCGGGCCATGGACGGCCCGCCCGGAATGGCGCCAAATTAATTTTTTTGGCGCCATTCCGATAACTTGCCAAAATGCACTTTTGGCAAGTTCCAAGAGGAGAAAGCCATGGATGGCTTTCTCCGACACGCACCTAGGAGCCCGGCCCACTTCTGCAAATCGTTGAAGCGCTCGCGAAGGTCCGGGGCAGCACTCCCGATTGGTTCAATATCTCTGCTGCTAGCCTGATTAACCCCAGTAGATCCCGTCGTCGCCCTCGCGCCCGCGCAATAACCCGCGCCCGCGCTTGCAAGCCGCCGGTTCCGGTGTTAGCATGCAGGCTTTGGAATAACCTGGCCAACCGGCATAGTTAATTGACTTTTCGCGAGGACTCCCCATGGCCGTGCAAGGCAAGACCTTCCAGGAAGTCATCATGACCCTGGAGCGCTATTGGGCCGACCAAGGCTGCCTGATCGGGCAGCCCTATGACATCGAGGTGGGTGCTGGCACCTTCAACCCCCACACCACGCTCAGGGTGCTGGGGCCGGAGCCCTGGCGGGTGGCCTATGTGGAGCCCAGCCGCCGGCCCACCGACGGCCGCTATGGCGAGAACCCCAACCGCCTCCAGCACTACTACCAGTACCAGGTGATAATGAAGCCCTCGCCGCTGAACGTGCAGGAGCTCTACCTGGATTCCCTGAAGGCCCTGGGTATCGACCCCCTGGAGCACGACATCCGCTTTGTGGAGGACGACTGGGAGTCGCCCACGGTGGGGGCCTGGGGGCTGGGCTGGGAGGTCTGGCTGGACGGCATGGAGATCACCCAGTTCACCTACTTCCAGCAGGTGGGCTCGGTGGATCTCGCGCCCATCAGCGTGGAACTGACCTACGGCCTGGAGCGCATCAGCATGTACCTCCAGCAGGTCAACAACGTCTACGACCTGGCCTGGACCGACAACGTGCGCTATGGCGACGTGCACAAGAAGGGCGAGTGGGAGCACTCCACTTACAACTTCGAGCAGGCCGACGTGGCCATGCTGTGGAAGCTCTTCGAGCTTTACGAGGCCGAGGCCGGCCGCCTGCTGAAGCAGGGCCTGGTGCTGCCGGGCTATGACTTCTGCCTGAAATGCTCCCACACCTTCAACCTGCTGGAGGCGCGCGGGGCCATCAGCGTCACCCAGCGCACCGCCTACATCGCGCGCATCCGCGAGCTGGCCCGGTCCGCGGCCGAAGCCTATGTGCGGCAGCGCGAGGAGATGGGGCACCCGTTGCTCGGAAAGGCGGTGGCATAGTGTCTGAGCTGCTTTTCGAGATCGGCAGCGAGGAGATGCCGGCCCGCTTCGTGCGCCCGGCCATGGCGGCCATCCGGGACCTGGCCAGCCAGGAGCTGACCCGGCTGGGCCTGGGTTTCGGCGAGATCGATAGCCACGGCACCCCGCGCCGGCTCTGCCTGGTCATCACTGGCCTGGCCCCGCGCCAGGCCGACCGCCAGGAAGTGGCCCTGGGCCCGCCGGTCAAGGCGGCCTATGACGCCTCGGGTGAGCCCAGCAAGGCGGCCCTGGGCTTTGCCAAGAGCCAGGGCATAGAGGTGGGCCAGCTGGAGACCATCGACACCGACAAGGGCCCCCGCCTGGGCTTCACCCGCCACATCCCCGGCCTGCCTGCCGGCGTGGTGCTCGGCGAACTGCTGCCGCGCCTGGTCACCGCGATTCCGTTCCCCAAGACCATGCGCTGGGGCGCGGAGAAGATCCGCTACGCCCGGCCCATCCACTGGTTCCTGGCGCTCCTGGATGGCGCGGTGGTGCCCTTCGAACTGGCCGGGATCTATAGTGGCGACGTCAGTTATGGCCACCGTTTCCACGCGCCCGGTCCCGTGGCGGTGACGGATGCGGCCGACTACGTGGCCAAGCTGCGTGAGGCCTGCGTCCTGGTGGTGCGGGCCGAGCGCCATCAGGCCACCCAGGCCGAGGTGGCCGCCGCAGCGGCCGCGGCTGGCGGGGCGCTGGTGCCGGACGAGGCCCTTTTAGAGGAGGTCACCGACCTGGTGGAGCAGCCGGTGGCCTGCGCCGGGGCCTTTGACCGCGAGTTCCTGGCCGTGCCCCGGCCGGTGATCATCAGCGCCATGCGCGGCCATCAACGCTACTTCGCCCTGGAGGACGCGGCCGGCAACCTGCTGCCGGCCTTCGTGGCGGTGAACAACACCCGCCCGAAAGACCTGGCCGTGGTGAGCCAGGGCCACGAGCGGGTGCTGCGCGCCCGCCTGGCCGACGCCAGCTTTTTCGTGCGCGAGGACACCAAGCGTCCGCTCATCAGCCGGCTGGAGGACCTCAAGCAGGTCACCTACCATGCCAAGCTGGGCACCAGCTTCGACAAGGTGGAGCGCTTCACCAAGTTGGCGGTCTGGCTGGCCGGGCGGCTGGCTCCGGCCGAGGTGGACCAGGTGCGCCG
>JAZDHW010000181.1:0-3781 GCA_043805555.1 Pseudomonadota bacterium | reverse complement strand
TAACATTGATGAAGAACAACCTGGACGTTCGGACCTGGCGGATTGGGGGGCGATGTTCCCGGCCTTGATAGCCATGCATGACGGCCTGGCAGCCAAGGCGACCAGCCCGGTCGGCCTGGACTGGCCGGCGATTCTGGCCGGGGTGAGCGATCCGGCCGAGCGTGATCACCTGGAGGCACTGGCCGAGCTGACGCGGGAGCACCCGGTCAGGCTGCGGCTGGTCAATGGGCTGGTGGAGCTGGAGGCTCCCCTGGCCTGGAGGGTGGGTCATGCCGAGGTCTATGCCGGTGCCTGTCTCCGGCTGTGGCAATACGGCGCCGAAGCCGTGCGCAAGCACTTGCTGCCACGCCTGGCGGGCCGCTGAGCCCGGCCGAGGCCGGTCCCTCCCCCAGTCCGGGGGTCGGGGAGGCAGGCGGCGGGTCCTCCCGGAGGGGGTGCCCCCAGCGGGTCGAAGAACGCCCGGGGCGCGGCCAGGGTTGGGGCAAAAACTGGGTTGGGAAAATGGAAATGCTGGCAATACAGGCAGATAGGCAGGGCGGCCACGCCAAGGGCAGGTTCCGGCCCGTGTTGCCGGCCCGCGTCTTGGAGGCCTTCGGGCCGGAGTTCCTGGACGCGGCCGCCTGCCGGGAGTGGATTTTGGCCCAGGCGCACCCGGCCGGGCCGGCCTGCCCGTGGTGCGGCAAGGCGGTCAGCTCGCC
The DNA here is from genome assembly GCA_043805555.1 of Pseudomonadota bacterium. GTDB lineage: Bacteria > Desulfobacterota > Desulfarculia > Desulfarculales > Desulfarculaceae > JACRDC01. Next base: position 3,083 of record JAZDHW010000181.1, on the reverse strand, counting down.
GCGGTTGCAGGCCACCTGGCAGAACCTGGGCCGGGTGCAGTGCACCGCTTGCGGCCGCTTCTTTACAGGCCTAACGGGCACGCCGTTGAACAAGACCGGCCTGGGCTGCCGGGGGTATGTGCTGCTCTGCCTGCTCCTGGCCCTGGGCGCCGGGGACCAGGCCATAGCCGGCAAGCTCGGCATCAACCGCGAAACCGTGCGGCGCTGGCGCCTGCGCTTCGCGGCAATTGAGAAGGCCCAGGCAACCGCAACCCGTGAAAGGGCGCAAGAGGCATGATCGTCGAGGAAGTGAGCATCAAGGCCCTGATTCCCTATGGCGACAACCCGCGCAAATACGGGCCGCGCGAGATCGAGCAGTTCGCCGCGGCCATCCGGGAGTTCGGCTTCCGGGTGCCGGTGCTGGCCCTGCGCGACGGCCGCCTGATTGACGGGCATTTCCGCCTGGCCGCGGCCACGGCCGCCGGCTTCACCAGCGTGCCAGCGGTCTACGTGGACGGCTGGCCGGAGGAAAAAATCCGGGCCTTCCGCCTGGCCATCAACCGCATGGCTGATTTGGCCACCTGGGACGAGGACAAGCTGGCGGCCGAGTTGAAGGCTCTTAGCGAGCAGAGCTTTGATCTTTCCCTGCTGGGCTTCGATGGCGAAGAGCTGGAGCGGCTCCTGGCGGAGGGCGCCGGCAGCGCGGGTGATGGCGATTCTAGCGGCGATGCTCCCAAGGTGAACAAGGCCATCGCCGGCATGGACGATCTGGCGCCCAGTGATGAAGAGCTGGCGATTCTTTCCGGCCGGCGCTTCCTGGTGGAGTTCTCCGGCGGCAAGGACTCCACCGCGGCCGCCCTCTGGGTGCGGCGCTTCCTGCCGGAGAATGACGTGGAGCTGTGCTTCGTGGACATGGGCGCCGACTTCATCGGCTTCCACGGCCACCTCACCGCGGTGGCAACCGACCTGGGGGCCCGGCTCAAGACCCTGCGCTCGCGGGAGCACATGATCGAGGTCTTTTTGCAGAAGGGCAAGCTGCCCCACTTCGGCCATCCCTACTGCCACGAGGTCCTGCACAAGACCTTGGACGCCTACATGAAAGAGCACGCGCCCGAGGAGGTGGTCATCGTGCGCGGCGGCCGCCTGCAGGAGCGGGGCAAGAAGGGCAAGACGCGGCCTTCGCGCTTCATGACCGTGGACCGGCTCAAGGGCTATGCCTTCTTCCAGCCCCTCTACTTCGCCCTGAAGGACGCGGCGGATAAAATCCTGGCCGCCAACCAGGTGCCCATTTGGGACGGCTACGCGCGGGGCCTGCAGCGCACCGCCTGCCGCATCTGCCCCGGCCAGAAGCCCAGAGCCTATGCGGCCATGCGTGAGAATTTCCCCGAGGTGTTCAGCGAACTGCGCTGGTTGGAAGGCAAGCTGGGGACCGGCTATTGGCAGGACAAGACCCCGGACAAGTCGGCCTCGGTGGAGCACATGGCCGACCGCGGCCAGAAGGCCTTCGAGGAAGGCCAGGCCGAGAGCGTTGCCGCCTGATGCCGGGCTGTCGGGGCACATACCAGGCGAAGCCAGGTTTTATGCGGCTAAACCGGAATCACTTGGATGCCGTTGGCTTCCAGGAGCTTGGCCGTGACGCCGTAGGCCTTGCCGCAGCTGGGGCTGCTTTTCAGCAGATAGGCCATCGTGATGCCGTTGCGCCGGCATATTTCCAGGGCCTTTTCCGCGCCGTCCTCATACTGGGGCGTGAAGTCAAAGCCGGTCTGGCGGCCCAGGACCCGGCCGCCACGCACGGAACAGCCCTCGCGCGGGGTGGGCAGCCCGCCCAGCTGCTCCGGACACACCGCGATGAAGTCATGCTCCAGGCCGACCTTCTGCAGGAAACCCCGCAAATAGCCGTTGGCCTTGTATCGGCAGGGGATGCCGGCGCAACACTTGCTGACCAGGAACATGCCCTAACTCCCTTGGCGGTAGGGCTTGCGCCCGTGCCGCCGATTGAGGTTCGCCCGTCCGGGGCCTTGGATTGGAGAGGCCATTCAGGAAACCGCCCGCAGCACCTCTTGCGCGCCCTGGGCCTCGACCATGGCGGACTTGATCTTGTGCAGGTGCTTGATGATCAGATCCAGGCGGTCGATGTTCAGCGAGAGGTTGGAGGCCAAAACCGTCTTCAGCAAGGACAAGTCCTCGCCGTTGAGGGAGTTCTCCACCAGCTTCAGGATCGCGCCCACCAGGCGATCATACTTGCCCAAAACCTTGCGCTCATGCTCGGTGGGCTCGGCCACGAACATCACGCCCTGCTGCTCCCGGTTCAGGAGCGAGCCGGCCAGGGAGCGCAGCTTGCCCGGGTCCTGGGCCTTGCCGGCCTTGATCAGGTCAAACAGGCGCTGCTGGTTTTCGGGGTTCAAGCGGCTCATCTCGATGGCCTGGGCATGGCTGATGATGCCGCAGCGCAGGGCCTCCTGATACTCGGGCAGGAGGTTCAACAGGATGGTGCGGAAGTAGACCCGGGCGTGACTCTTGAAGCCGAGCTTCTTGGCCAGCTCCGCCATGCTGAGGCCGCGATCAAGCAGGGCCTGCATGTGGCGGGCCTCTTCCAGCGGCGTCAGGTCCTCGCGCTGGATGTTCTCGATCAAGGCCATCTCGGCGATTTTGGCATCACTGGTCACCATGACCCGCACCGGCACCGGCTGGCTCTGGTAGCGCCGGGTCATGCGGCAGGCGCGCCAACGCCGCTCGCCCATGATGATCTGCCACTTGCGGCCGCGGCGCGCCACCACGATGGGCTCCAGGAGCCCGTGTTCCTCGATGCTGGCGGCCAGCTCCTCCAGCTTGTCCTTGCGAAAGAGCTTTCGCGGTTGGTTGGGATTGGGGGCGATGTCCGCGAGCGGCAGGCGATCCAGGGGCATGATCTTTGTCCTTTCCAGCCCGGCCCCCGCGCGGGAGGCCAGGCGGCATGCGGTCAGGCGTTAGTTGAGACCCAGCAGGACCAGGCGGGGCCGGGGCTTGGCCGCGGCCACGGCCGGCGGCTCGGCCGGCGCCGGGGTTGGCTCCGGGGCCTGGGCCACCTCGCGGATCACGAAACGCTGGCCGCGGTTGTCCTCATG
>JAZDHW010000180.1:0-4752 GCA_043805555.1 Pseudomonadota bacterium | reverse complement strand
GCTCCCGGCTTTTGGGGCGCGATCCTGGCCGCCGGGTCCGGGGTGCGCTTTGGCGGCGGCAAGCTGCTGGCCCCTCTGGCCGGCCGGCCGCTCATCGCCTGGCCGGTGGACGCGGCCCTGGCCTCTGGTTTGGAGCGCATCCTGGTCGTGGCCGGCGCGGACCTGGCCGCCATCCGCTCCGCCCTGCCGGCCGACCCCCGCCTGTCCTGCATCGCCAACCCGGACCACGCCCGGGGCATGGGCGCCACCTTGGCCCTGGCCGCCGGGCGGGCCATGGCCGGCCGCGCCGCCGGCCTGGTGGTGATTTTGGGCGACACGCCCCTGATCGCGCCGGAGACCATCGCGGCCGTGAGCCTGGCCGCGGCCCAGGCCCCGGCCGGCGCGGCCGCGGCCGCGGTGGGCGGCCGGCGCTGCCATCCGGTGGCCTTCATGGCCCGCCACCTCCCCCGGCTGGCCGGGCTCGGCGGCGACAGCGGCGGCCGGGAGCTATTGGCCGAGCTGGGTGACGGCCTGGCCCTGACGCCGGCCCCGGACCACAGCGGCCTGGACGTGGACACCCCGGCCGACCTGGACCGGGCGGCGGCGCTGCTGATGAGCAGGGGTAGGCCCGCATGAGCCGCCTGGCCGCCAGCCTGGGCCTGGTGCGCCCCGGCCTCACTGCCATCATCGGCGGCGGGGGCAAGACCACCCTGCTCTGGAGCCTGGCCGGCGAGTTGGCCGCGGCCGGTGCGCCGGTGGTGGCCACCACCACCACCCACATCTACCCGCCCCTGGGCCGCCAGGCCGCCGGGCTCTGGCTCTGCGGCGACGCGATACCTGATGCGGCCGCGGTTTCCCGCCGCCTGGCCGGGGGCGGTCCGCTCTGCCTGGCCAGCGGGCGCACCAGCGCCGGCAAGCTGCGCGGCATCAGCGCCGCCCAGGTGGCGGGCCTGCTGGACCAGCCGGACTTGTACGTGATCTGCGAGGCTGACGGCGCGGCCGGCCGGCCGCTCAAGGCCTGGGCGGCCCACGAGCCGGCCCTGACCGGCCGCGAGGACCTGGTGGTGCTGGTGGCGGGGGCCTCCGGCCTGGGCCGGCCGCTGGACGAGACCTGGGCCCATCGCCCGACCCTGCTGGCCGCGGCCCTGGGCGTGGCGCCGGGCCAGACCCCGCCGCCCGAGGCCCTGGCCACCTACCTGGCCGGGCCCAGCGGCCCCCTGACCGCCGCGCCGGCCACGGCCCGGCGGGTGCTGGTGCTGAACCAGGCCGACCAGGCCGCACCGACCCTGCGCCGGCGCTTCCTGGCCGCGTCCGCGGATTCCGGGGCGTTCGTTAAAATCCTGTGGGGATCGCTCTTGAACGGCCGCCTGGAGCCCTGGTACGGCTGAGCCGCCGGCTCGGCTCAGGCCTTTTTGGCGCGCTCCGATGCGGGCAGGGTCTCGGGCATGAACCAGGCGGCGGCCAGGGCGATGAGCGCGCTGATGAGGCTCAGGCCGAACATGGCGTGATAGCCGGCCGTGGTGTACTGGCCCGGCGTCAACGCAGTGCTGGAGAGCACCCAGCCGAAGACCACCTGCATCACCCCGGCCCCCACGAAGGGGAACAGGTTGACCATGCCCACCGAGGTGCCGGCGATGGAGCGGCGAAACAGCTCCTTGGAGTAGGTGGCCACCACCGGCCCCGGCGCGGCCGAGAACCAGAACAGGCCGAAGAAGAGCGCGTAGAGCGCCCAGGGCGGCAGGCTGTCGGTGAAAAAATAGAACCCGGCGCAGACCAGGATCACCGCCACCGCGCAGCCGACCAGCACCGCCTTGCGTCCGAAGCGGTTGGCCCACCAGCCAAGGAGCGGCGCGCCCACGATCAGCGACAGGCCGAAGGTGTTCTGATACATGCTGGCCTCGGCCTTGGTCAGGCCGTAGACGTGCTGCAAATACGGCACCGACCACATGCCGCCGATGGCGAACGAGAGCCCGGTGCAGCAAAAAGAGTAGATGGACACCGGCCAGAAGCGCCCGGCCGAGACGACCTCCACCACGCCCTGCCACACCCCGGCCAGGCGGGGCTCTTCCAGGTAGTGGCCGGCCAGCTCGGGGTCCTCGGCAAACCAGGGCGGCCGGTCGCGCACCACCAGGTAGACCGCCGCGGCCATGACCAGGCTCAAGCCGCCGATGACTCCCAGGGTGAGCCGCCAGCCCAGCCAGTTGCTCAAAAGCGCCAGGGGCGTGGCCGCGACCAGGGCGCCCACCCCTCCCATGGCCATGAATAGCCCGCCCACCAGCACCATCTGCCGGGGCGGGAACCACTCGGCCAACAGTTTGAAGTTGCACACAAAGAGGGTGGAGACCCCGATGCCCACCAGCACCCGGCCAACCACCGCCAGGCCCAGGCTGGGGGTGAAGGCCATCATGAGCGAGCCGGCCGTGGCCAGCAGCAGGAAGGCGCTGACCGTCTTGCGCGGCCCCCAGGAATCGGCCAGCATGCCCACCGGAAGCTGCATCAGGCCGTAGGGATAGAAGTAGGCCGAGCCTAGTAGGCCCAGGAGGGTGCCGCTGACCGCGAAATCCTGCTGCATCTCCAGGGCCAGCACCGAGGGGCACAGGCGGTGGAAGTAGACCAGGACGTAGCTGAGAAAGATGACCAGGCAGATCAGCCAGGCGTAGGCCCGGCCGGGATGTTGGTCGGCGGGGGCGGCGGGGGCGGCGGCGGCGGTGTTGGTCATGGACAGGCCTTCTCGTGGGGGTCATAAGCGGGGAGCCCGCTGGCGCGCCAGGGGCTCCCCAGTTTATAACCCAAGCCGAGGGCTAGACCCAACGGGAAGTGACGGTCTTCTCGTCCAGGAACAGCCGCATGGAGGCCAGACGGCTCTTGGCCGCGCCCAGGAAGCTCATCTTCTTGGAGCCCAGGGGGAAGAAGGCGTAGGGCTGCGGGATGGCCACGTTCACGCCCACGTTACCCACCTCCACCTCCCTGGTGAACTTGCGGGCGTCCTTGCCGCTGGCGGTCATGATGGAGGCCGAGTGGCCGTTCTCGGTGTCGTTGTTGATGTAGGCGATGGCCTCTTCCAGGCTGCCCAGGCGCATGAGCGCCGCCACCGGGCCGAAGGACTCCTCGTGGCAGGTGGGCATGCTGGCGTCCACGCCCTCCAGGATGATGGGAGCCAGGAAGTAGCCCTTCTCATACCCGGCCACCTGCGCGTTGCGGCCGTCCAGCACCATCTTGGCGCCGTCCTTGAGCGCGCGGTCCACCCAGTCCACCACCTTGGCCTTGCCCGAGGGAGCGCACATCGGGCCCAGCTCGGTGCTCTCGTCCAGGCCGTAGCCCAGCTTCATGGCCTGGGCCGCGGCCACCAGCTTGGCCTTGAACTCCGCGTAGATGTCGCCCACCACGATGACGGTGTCACTGCCCAGGCAGCGCTGTCCGCCCATGCCGAAGCAGCCGCGCAGCAAAAAGTCCACGGTCTGGTCCAGGTCGGCGTCGGGCATGACCACCACGGCGTTCTTGCCGTTGCCGTTGAGGCTGGACTTCTTGCCGTACTTGGCGCAGGTCTGGAACAGCTCCAGGGAGACGGCCGAGGAGCCGATCAGGCCCACGCCGCGCACCTCGGGCTGGCTCAGGATGAACTTGTTGATCTCCCGCCCGCCGTGCACCAGGTTCACCGCGCCCTTGGGCAGGCCCAGGCCCTCGGTCATGCGGCAGATGTAATCGGCCGCCACCGGGTCCTGGCGGCTGGGGCTGACCACCACCGAGCAGCCGGCGGCCAGGGCGTAGGGCACAAACGACGACCAGGCGTGCATGGGGATGTTGCCCGGGGTGATGATCAGGAACACGCCCTCGGGCTCGTAGATCATGTATTCGTCGATGCCCCGGGCCAGCCAGTCCACGTGCTCGTTGAGCTTGGGCATCTGGTAGACCGCCGAGCAGGCGCTCTCCACGTTCTCGATCACCCGGCGCACCGAGCCCTGGCTCTCGCCGATGGTGCGCCCGTGGTCCTGGGTCAGCACCCGGCACAGGGTGTCGTAGTTCTCTTCGAATTTTTGCCGCATGTCAAACAGCAGCCGGCCGCGCTCGCGCAGGGCCACCTCGCGCCAGGCCTTGAACCCGCGCTGGGCGGCCTCCACCGCGGCCCGGGCCTCGGCCTGGGTGGCCTGGGGATAGGTGGCGATCTCCTCGCCGGTGGCCGGGTTGGTGGTGGGGCGCACGTCGCTGGACTGGGACTCCACCCACTCGCCGTCGATATACAGCTTCAGCTTGCCGTAATGCTTCTTCACCTCTGGCAGCATGGCCATGATCGCAATCTCCAGGAAAGACTTGAATTGGGTGATGGCCGGGGGCAGGCTTCCGGCCACTACCCGGAACAATTGCCAGGCCTGACCGCCTGGGGTTAAGTCGGCTGGGCCGGGGCCGGAGGCGCTCCGGTCCCGGCCCTCATATATGCAAAGGCCAGTGCGCCTAGCGCAGTCCGTCCTTGTATTCGGCCTGGTCCTTGGTAAGCCCGCCGATGCGCGGCAGCGGCCGGCCGCTGTCGGTTACCACCAGGGCCACCAGGATCTCATCGTCCATGGGCGCGTCGGGCACGGCCACGGTCATGCCGTCGAAGTGGCTGCGGATGAAGGCCGCGTCCTTGTGGTTAAGGGGCACGTCGATCCAAGAGCCGGCCGGTCCGCGCTTTTTCACCGAGGGGATCAGCGCCAGGCCGCGGCCCAGGGCGTCGCGGAAGGGCTTGCCCAATTTGGGGTGCAGGATGGCGCCGGCGTGCTCCAGCTCGCCCTTCAG
>JAZDHW010000179.1:0-14556 GCA_043805555.1 Pseudomonadota bacterium | reverse complement strand
GCCGGCCGCGGGTTGCCGCGCCGGCGGGCGGCCGCGGACGCCCCCCACCTGCGCCAGCCCCCGCCGCGGGAGGATCCCGCCGGGCGGGCCCACTCCACCCTGCCGGCGGTGGTGCAGCGCAAGACGGCCAAACTCTCGCCCAAGCAGGCCATCCCCCTGGAGGACGACTTCCAGGACTTCTAGCCCAACCGGAGCGCGCACGCGCCAGGGCCGCACCCCCCGCCGGGGGACGGCCCTGATTTTTTTAAACCCGATCCGGGGCGGCCCGCCCCCTGGGCGGCCACCCTATTTTTTGCGCCCGCGGTCGGGACGGGCTAGAATAGCTCCAGGCCGGCCGGGGTCCGGCGCGGCCGCCGCCATCCACGCCAAGGGGGCCACCATGAAAGCCCGCCTCACCGCCGTTCTGTTGCTGGCCTGCCTGCTGCTGCCGGCCTGCGCCGACCTGGGCTCGCCCACCTACCTGCCGCCGCCGGTGCGCAAGCCGCGCCAGCCGGCCCTGGCCCCGGCCGAGCCGGCGACGCCGCCCACCAAGCGTACGCTCAGCGTGGGCGTGGGCGAGACCGTGGACCTGACCCTGGATTCCAACCCCAGCACCGGCTTCCGCTGGTTCCTGGCCCAGCCGCCGGACAACCTGGTGCTGGTGCTGGAGACCCACTTCTACCAGTCCGACCCCGACGCCGCCGGCCGCGTCGGCGCTCCCGGCCGCGAGGTCTTCCGCTTCCGGGGGGTCTCGCCGGGCTCCACCAACCTGACGCTGGAATACGCCCGGCCGACCGAGCGTGAAAAGGGCCTGGCCCCGGCCCAGCGCCACGCCATCGCAGTGCGGGTGCGCTAGCCGGGCCGCGGTTCCAGTGACCCGCTAACGGTTATTCGTCAGCGGGTCGGGCAGGTCGAAGCTCCAGCCCTGGCGCAGGAAAAGCTCCTGGCAGACCTCCACCACCTCGGGGGCGTAGATGCGTCCGGAGCCGGATTCCAGCTCGGCCAGGGCGGCATCCAGGCCCAGGCCGGGGCGGTAGGGGCGGTGGGAGCTCATGGCCTCGGTCACGTCGGCCACGGCGATGATGCGCGCCTGCTCCAGGATCTCCACGCCGGCCAGCCCGCGGGGATAGCCGCTGCCGTCCAGGCGCTCGTGGTGCTGCAAGACGATCTCGCTGATGGGCCAGTGGAAGTCCAGGGGCTTCAGGGCCTCGGCCCCCACCTCGGGGTGGGTGCGGATGATCTGGAACTCCACCGGGGTCAGGCGGCCGGGGCGGTTCAGGAACTCGGCCGGCACGTAGATCTTGCCCAGGTCGTGGACCATGGCCGCCACCCTCACCGACTCCACCATCTCCGGGGCCAGGCCGAGCCGGCGGGCGATGGCCTCGGCCAGTTGGGCCACCCGCTGCTGGTGGCCGGCGGTGTAGGGATCGCGGGCTTCCACCAAGCGGGAGAAGCCCATCACGATGCCCTCCAGGGCCTGGTTGAGCTTGCGCAGGCCGGCCAGCTCGCGGGCCGCCTGCTGGCGCTGGAACTGCTCCAGGGCGCTGCCCACCGACTGGGTCAGCTCCTCGGGCGCGCAGGGTTTGAGCAGGAAGCGATAGACATAGCCCTCGTTGACCGCTCTCAGCACCCGCTCCAGGTCGGCCTGGCCGGTGAGCACCACCCGCACCGTGTCCGGCGACAGCTCCTTGGCCAGATCCAACAGCTCGAACCCGTCCATCTGGGGCATGTTGAGGTCGGTGACCATCACCGCGAAGCGGTCATGGCTCAGCTTCTCCAGGGCCTGGCGGCCGTCGGTGGCCTCCTCCAGGTGGTAGTGACGGTGCAGCAGGCGGCGCAGGCCCGCCCGCAGGTGGGAATCGTCGTCCACCAGCAAGACACGGGGCGCTTTCCGGTCCCGGTCCATGGCTCTTCCTCCCTGGCCCGGTTAGTCCCCCTCGGCCTCCGGCGAGGTCACCACCTTGATCGGCTGGCGCACACCGGTGTGCTTGTGGAAGTTTTGCAGGTGGCGGACCATCAGCCGGGTCACCCGATGGCCGCGGGGCAGGATGACCCGGCCGTCCAAGGCGCAGACGTCCTCGGCCAGGATCATGTTCTCGGTCAGGTCGTTGATGGCCACCGCGCCGGCGGCCACCTGGCGGCGGCCGCGGGTGGCGAAGGCGGCCAGGGCGTCCAGCACCCTGGGGTCGTAACAGCCCCGGCGGTCGCGCATTTGGTCCAGGCTGGCCTGCACCTTGCCGGTGCGCGAAAGCAGCAGGTCGTAATCCAGGGCGGCCTTGAGCACCCGGGCCTGGATGGGGATTGCCTCGCCGACCAGGTCCTCCGCCGGCTGACCGGTGCCGTCGAAACATTTCTCCTGCAGCGAGACCACCCGGGCCACGTCCTCCAGGCGGGGCACGTTCTTGATCAGGTCCGCGGCCACCATGGCGTGCATGGCGAAGAGCTGGCGGTCCTCCTCGCTCAGTTCCAGCCCGGCGTAGATCTTGTGCACCGACTCCGGCGGCATGATGACCAGGCCTATCTGGCTGAGCATGGCCGCGTTGTTGAGCACCCAGTCGTTGTCAAAGCCCAGGTTGGCGGCGATGCCGTCGGTGAGCCGGCGGATGCGGTCGGTGCGGCCCATGGCCTCGGGGTGCAAGAGGGCCAGCAGGTCGGTCAGGAGCTTGATGCTGCCGGCCAGGGTGCGCTCCATCACGTCGCGCTCGGCCAGGTGCAGGCGGTATTGGCGGATGCCGTCCACCAGGGCCCGGCCCAGGGTGTCCAGCTCCACCGGCTTGGTCAGGAGGCGGAAGATGTTGCCTTCGTTCACCGCCCGGATGGCGGTGTCCACGTCGGCGTAGCCGGTGAGCAGGATGCGCACGGTGTCCGGGCTGCGCTGCAGCACCCGGCCCAGGAACTCCACCCCGTCCATGCCCGGCATCATGAAGTCGCTGACCACCACTGCATAGGGCCCCTGCACCGTCATCAGTTCGAAGGCCTTGGCCGCGCCCAGGGCGGTGTCCACGCTGAAGCGCTTGCGCAACTGGCGCAGGAAGCTGGCCAGGATGTTGGGGTCGTCGTCCACGAACAGGATTTTCTCGGCCGGCGCCTGTGGGTCCATGTCAGCCCCCGCATTCCTTGACGCCCAGGCAGGCCTGCCGCCAAACCGGCAGGCGCTGGCTCAGGCCCAGTCCGGCGAGGTGCTCCTCGTCCAGGGGCGAGCGGGCGTAGTCCTTGTTGATGATGCACAGCTCCTTGTCCAGCACGTTGGCCGCGTGCACGGCGGTGACGCAACTGAACTGGGCCGGGGCCCAGATCGCGGGCTGGTGGTGGCCGGCGATGGCGGCCACGATCTCCTGGCCCAGGCCCCACAGGCCGATGAGGTAGGCCCCCACCTCGGCGTGGCTGACCCCCAGGCGTTGGCGCTCCACCGAGACCACCCGGCGGTTGTCCCGGCGCACCTCGGCGATGATGTCGGCGTATTCGGCCGGCAGCACCGTGCACAGGATCAGCTTGCCCACGTCGTGCAGCAGCCCGGCGATGAAGGCGCTCTCGGCCGGGGCCTCGCCGGCGTTCTCCTGGTGGCAGATGGCCCGGGCGTAGCCGCCCACGGCAAGGCTGTGGCGCCAGAGGCCCTCGAAGGAGAAATGGGGAAAGTGCTCCTGGTCGAAGGTGTCGAAAAGGTTCTGGCTCAGGACCAGGGCCCGCACCACGTCCAGGCCCAGCATGCCCACCGCCTCGGCGGGCTTGATCACCCGGCAACTGGTGCCGAAAAAGGCGCTGTTGACCAGCTTGAGCACGGTGGAGGCCATGCCCATGTCCCGGCCGATGAGCCGGCCGATCTCTTCCTCGTCGGCGCCGGGCTGCTCCAACAGGCCCATCAGGTCCTGGAAGAGCTGGGGCAGCACCGGCAGGGTCTCGATCTGGCTGACCAGGCTCAACAGGCGCTGGTCGCCCAAAAGCTGGCGCAGGGCCCCGGTCTGGCGCAGCACCGAAAACAGGCGCTCGGCCTCCACCGGCTTGGCCAGGAACTGATGGGCAGGCAGCACCGACTTCATCACCATCACCGGGTCCGACTGGCCGGAGAGGATGATGCGCACCACCTGGGGATAGAGGCGGCGCACCTCGGCCAACAGCGCGGCCCCGTCCATGCCAGGCATGCGCATGTCGCTGACCACGATGTCCGGGGTGGCGCGGGCCATCATCTCCAGGGCCTCGGGCCCGCCCAGGGCGAAGGCCAGCCGCCATTCATGGCGCTGGCCGCGCAGCAGGCGGCGCAGCCCGTCCAGCACCAGCGGCTCGTCGTCCACAAAAAGCACGCTCAAGCTGGGGTTGGTCTCAGCCATCGAGCGGCAACCTCACCACGAAGGTGGTACCCTGGCCGGGATGGCTGGAGAACAGCAGGTTGCCCCGGTGCTTGTCGCTCACCACCCGCTGGGCGATGGCCAGGCCCTGGCCGGTGCCCCTGCCCGGAGGCTTGGTGGTGAAAAAGGGATCGAAGACCCGGCTCTGCACGGCCAGGGGGATGCCGGGGCCGTTGTCGCTGATGGTGATCTCGGCGTGGTCGCCGTGGCGGCGGGTGGCGATGACGATGCGCCCCTTGGCGCCCTCGCCCTCGCGCACCACCTCGGCCAGGGCCTGGGCCGCGTTGACGATGATGTTCAGGAAGACCTGGTTGATCTCGCTGGGCACGCAGGAGACCGGCGGCAGGCCCCGGTCCAGGTCCAACTCCACCTCGGCCACGTACTTCCATTCGTTCTTGGCCACCGTCACCGTGTTCTCCAGGGCCTTGTTCAGGTCGGTGGGGGTCTTCTCCTCCGGGCCGGGATGGGCGAACTCTTTCATGGAGCGCACGATCTTGGAGATGCGGGCCAGGCCCTCCAGGGTCTGCTCGATGGCCTTGGGCACCTCCTCCATCAGGTAGTCGCCATCCACCTCCCGATCCACCTCCTCCACCTCGGCCAGGGCCGCGGCCACGGCCGGCTCCGAACGGCCGGTCGCCCTGAGCAGTCCCGCCAGGCGGATGTATCCGGTCAGCACCCGGAACAGGTCGTGGAAGGCGTCGCGCATGAAATGGGTGTTGTCGGAGACGTACTGGGTGGGGGTGTTGATCTCGTGGGCGATGCCGGCGGCCAGGGAGCCGATGGCCTCCAGCTTCTGGGACTGCATCAACTGGCGCTCCAGGTTCTTGCGCTCGGTGATATCGGTGATCAGGGCGAAGGAGCCCAGGAAACGGCCGGTGGCGAAATGGGGCTTGGGGTAGACGATGGTGTGGACCTGGTGGCCGTCCTTGGCGGTGAAGGTCAGTTCGTAGGAATCCTCGCTGCCTTCGCGACGGCGCGCGAACTGTTCGGTCAGGATCTTGCGGTTCTCATCGTCCAGGAAGTCGGTGACCGGGCGGCCGTAGAGTTCGCGGCTGTCGTAGCCCAGCATCTGGGACAGGCGGTCGTTGAAGAACCTGATGCGGGCCTGCTCGTCCACCTGGATCATGCCCTCGGTGATGGTTTCCACCAGGGTGCGGTAGCGCTCCTCGCTCTCGCGCAGGGCCTGCTCCACCAGCTTGTTGGTGGTGATGTCCACCATCACCCCCACGATGCCGGCTAGCTCGCCCTCGCCGTCGGTGAAGGTGGCCTTGTTGAAGATGGCCTGGTGCAGGCTGCCGTCGGGCAGGCGCATGGGGCCTTCGTAGATCTGGGTGCCGGGGCTGGCCAGGAGTTCCCGGTCGCGGCGCTGGTAGATCTCGGCCAGGTCCTGGCCGATCAGGTCCTCCAACTGGCGGCCGAGGATCTCGTCGCGCCGCCGGCCCACCAGCTCGGCGAAGGCGGCGTTGCAGCCGGTGTAAACGCCGTTGGTGTCCTTGAAATAGACCGGATTGGGGATGGTGTCCAGCAGGCGCTCCAGGAAGCCCACCTGCTCCTGATAGGCCTGTTCGGCCAGCTTGACCCCGGTGATGTCGCGGGCCAGATGCACGCAGCCCACCGTGTTGCCGGCCTCGTCGTGGATGGGGCTGGCGCTGACCAGGAAGGCGCGCTCCCGCTCCCCCTGGCCCAGGGTGATCTCGGCCAGGTGGGACTTGCCGTCGTTGAGCATGCTCGTCAGGGGGCAACTGGGCCAGGGCGCGTCGGCGCCGTGCACCAAGTTGAAGCAGTGCTGGCCGACGCACTCTTCGGCCTCACTGCCCAGGTGGTCGGCCATGGCGCGGTTGACCCGGACCAGGCGGTAGTCCTGGTCCAGGATGGCGATGAGGTCGGGGATGGCGTCGAAGGTGGCCTCCCATTGCCGGCGTTGCGCCTCCAGGGCCTGGCGGGCGTGGCTGGACTCCAGCCAGCGCTCCAGATCCCTCAGGGCGGCCTGGAGCAGGCGGGAGGGTCCCTGGGCGGCCGGGTCCGATTCCACCGTCCCTGCCGCCTGGCCGTGGATGGTGATGGGCAGCGGCACGGTGGCGGGATCGGGCGCGAAGCCGGGGCTGACCGCTTCCAACTGGCCCAACACCACCCGCACCCGCAGGCCGCCGCGGCCCAGGGCCGCCACCAGCTCCGGCAGCAGTTGGGCTGCGCTCAGGTCGTCGCGGATCAAGAGCTCGCCCAGGGCGTATAGGCAATCCTTTTCGCGGTCCGGGAGGATGTGCGATGGGGATTGCGCGTGAGCCTGGTCTGCGTGCTCGGCGGCCGCTGCCGGGCTTTTACCTGCCATTGCGTGCCTCAAAACCTGGGGCAAGGGGCGGACGAAGTTCCACTCTCAAGCCCAATATATCAAAAACTGATTTGCGGATCAGACCTTTTCCCCAACTTGACCGCACCGCCCACGCCACGTAAGCTGCCTCATGACCCCCGGCCAAGGAGGCCCGCCATGCCGGAGACCCCGGTGCTCTACCTGCTGGACGCCAGCTCCTACATCCACCGCGCCTTTCACGCCGTCAAGAACCTCGCCACCAGCGAGGGGGTGCCCACCGGCGCGGTCTTCGGCTTCGTGCAGATGCTGCTGAAGGTCATCAAGGACGCCCAGCCGGCCTATCTGGCCGTGGTCTACGACGCCAAGGGCCCCACCTTCCGCCACGGCCTCTACCCGGCCTACAAGGCCAACCGTCCGCCCCTGGACCCGGCCTTGAAGACCCAGTTCCCCCTGGTGCGCCAGCTCGTGACCGCGCTGGACCTGCCGGCGGTGGAGGTGGAGGGTTTCGAGGCCGACGACCTCATGGCCACCCTGGCCCGCCAGGGCCGCGAGCAGGGCTTCGCCGTGGTGCTGGTCACCGGCGACAAGGACCTGATGCAGCTCGTGGGCGATGGGGTGAGCATCTGGGACACCATGAAGGAGGCCCACCTGGGCCCCAATGAGGTGGCGGCCAAGCTGGGGGTGGGCCCGGAGATGGCGGTGGATTTCCAGGCCCTGGTGGGAGACAGCAGCGACAACGTGCCCGGCGTGCCCGGCGTGGGGCCCAAGACCGCCGCCACCCTCATCAACGCCCACGGCGACCTGGAGGCGGTGTTGGCCGCCGCGCCGGAGATGAAAAAGGGCAAGCTCAAGGAGAACCTCATCGCCCACGCCGACCTGGCCCGGCTCTCGCGGGACTTGGTCAGGCTCCGCGACGACGCGCCCGTGAGCTTCGATCCCGAGGCCTTCAGCGTGCGTCCGCCCGACCCGGCGGTGCTGACCCCGGTGCTGGCCAAGCTGGAGTTCAACAAGCTGCTGAAGGAATTCGCCGCGCCCAGCCCGGCCCCGGCCGCCGACTATGCCATGATCGTGGACGCGGCCGACCTGGAGGCCTGGCTCAGGGCGGCCGGGGAGCGCGGCCGGCTCTCGGTGGACACCGAGACCACCTCCACCGACCCCATGCGGGCCGAGCTGGTGGGCGTCAGCCTGGCGGTGGAGCCGGGCCGGGCCTGCTACATCCCCCTGGCCCACCAACTGGGCGAAGGTCAGCGCCAGGCCGACCGGGACGCGGTCTTCGCGCGCCTGGCCCCGGCCCTGGCCGACGCGGCCATCGCCAAGATCGGCCAGAACCTCAAGTACGACCTGATCGTGCTGAGCCGGGCCGGGCTCAGCGTGGCCAACCTCGACTTCGACACCATGGTGGCCAGCTACCTGCTCAACCCCGGCAAGACCAGCCACGGCCTGGCCGCCATCGCGGCCGAGTACCTGGGCCGCAGCGTGATCACCTACGAGGAGGCCGTGGGCGGCAAGAACCTGAGCTTCGCCTTCGCGCCCCTGGACAAGGCCACCACCTACTCGGCCGAGGACGCCGACGTGGCCCTGATGGCGGCCGAGAAGCTGGCCCCGCTCTTGAAACAAGCCGAGCTGACCCGGCTCTTCCGCGAGTTGGAGATGCCCCTGGTGCCGGTGCTGGCCCGGCTGGAGATGAACGGCGTGGGCCTGGACGTGGACGGCCTGAACGACCTGGCCAAGGAGCTGGAGATCAAGCTCATCGAGAGCGAGACGCTCTGCTATAAGCTCGCCGGCCATGAGTTCAACCTCAACTCGCCGGCGCAACTGGGCCAGGTGCTTTTCGAGGAGCTGGGCCTGGACACGGTGAAGAAGACCAAGAAGAAGACGGCCTTTTCCACCGACATGAGCGTCTTGGTCCAACTGGCCGCGGTGCACCCCCTGCCGGCCGAGGTCTTGAACTACCGCACGCTCAGCAAGATCAAGGGCACCTACGTGGACACCCTGCCGGCCCTGGTCAACCCGGCCACCGGCCGGGTGCACACCAGCTTCAACCAGGCCGTAACCGCCACCGGCCGGTTGTCGTCCTCGGACCCCAACCTGCAAAACATCCCCGTGCGCACCGAGCTGGGCAGCCGCATCCGGGCCTGCTTCGTGCCCCGGCCGGGCTTCAGCATGCTCAGCGCCGACTACAGCCAGGTCGAGCTGCGGGTCCTGGCCCACCTGAGCGAGGACCCGCTGTTGGTGCAGGACATGCAGGGCGGCCTGGACGTGCACACCCAGACCGCGGCGCGGCTGTTTGACGTGCCGCCGGGCCTGGTGACCCCGGACATGCGCCGCCGGGCCAAGACGGTGAACTTCGGCGTGCTCTACGGCATGAGCGCCTTCCGCCTGGCGCGGGAGCAGAAGATCAGCCGGGGCGAGGCCCAGGACATCATCGAAAGGTACCTGGGCCGCTACCAGGGCATCGCCCGTTTCCAGCAGGCCAACCTGGCCGCGGCCCGCAACCGGGGCTACGTGACCACCCTGCTGGGTCGGCGGCGTTTCCTGCCGGCCATCAACTCGGCCGAACGCATCCCCCGCGAGGCGGCCGAGCGCATGGCGCTGAACACGCCCATCCAGGGCACGGCGGCCGACATCATCAAGCTGGCCATGCTCAAGGTGGACCAGATGCTGGCCGCCGAGTTCCCCGCGGCCCTGATGATCTTGCAGGTGCATGACGAGCTGGTCTTCGAGTGTCCCGAGGCAAAGATCAAGGAGTTCGCCGCGCGGGTGAAGGCGGTGATGGAGGGCGTGGTCAAGCTGAGGGTGGGGCTGGTGGTGGACGTGGGCTGGGGGAAAAGCTGGGCCCAGGCGCATTGATCGGCCCTCACCCCTCCCTGCTCCCCCAGGGGGCGAGGGTGTAAGAAGTTGCAACGTGGCGTGCAGGAGGTTCTCGGCGCGGTTGCTCCGTCGCTACGGGAGCAATCTCAAGTCCTGGCTAAACGGGACCTTCCACGGAGTCAGCCCCATACATCTGCCTGCATATTTGCAGGAGTGGAATTAACGCTTCAACCGCCGAGTCATCATCTCCGGTCTCTTTCAATACATAATCAAAAGAGCGGTGAGTACGGTAGCCGTAACCTACACTGAGGTCGCCCGCGGATAGGCGCGTTATTTGATTATCCAAATTTTATCAATTTACTAAAATACACTCACAATCCGGTTGACCTGTCGATAATTAGGCTATTCATTCACTGCTAGTTCGCTCAAACAATATATACGTTTTACCCCTAAATATCGTACGGTAGTTCGGGCTGTTTATGCCAAGAAAATGTAAATCGCCCACTTCTCTTATCGACTTGGGAATATGTACATTATCTTGATTCATACTCTCCCATTTTTTTACGTTAATGTCATTAATGTCAAAAATAATCATTTCAGGCTTTGACATATCAATTGCTTTCGTAGCTTTTAGCCATATTGATTTTTCCTTTGGATAACAATACAGCGTAGGATCTAGATCCGGGAATGGTTGCGGAGGCAATATTCCCAATAAGGGGTAGATGGTTATTTTTCTAGGATAAACGATAATTGTTCCACCTTGATCTGCCACCTTCTTTGCTGTAAATAACACCGTGTCAAGTTCCGCAGCCCCTGGATCTTGCATATGACGCAAAGCAGGGTAATTAAAATATTCCCATTTATCCCAAAAAGAGGTTCCGTATGGAAAATGTGTAATTTTGTGGGCACCACCAACTAAAATTAATAAGACTGACAACAATACCGCCAGCCCTTTTGGCAAGGAGGTTCCGTAATATTGTGTCATCTTAAACAAAACCCAAGACCACGTAACCGGGGTTAGTATAATCGACATGCTAAGTGCGTATGTGACGCTACGATGATTCCATATGACGCTAAAGTATGCCCCAAGGCCGGCAATCAAAATATATAACCATGTGCAAGCAATTTCTTTTTGTTTTTTACCAGCATAAATTAGTTCCCACACGATACAAGCAACCATAACAATTGCAAAAATTATGCTAGAGGCCGGAATGATTTTTATTAAATCTACATATTCATCAATTTTTTCAAGGGCGATCCTTGGGACAGCTATAACCCATGCGCATAAAGAAATAGCAATAATCCAGTAGGATATAGACGACAGCATACGAAACTTTTTATCCTGAAACAAACGGCATTTGATACCCAACAAGTAACTGCTTAAAAACAATACCGCAGGCCACGAATATTCAGAAAAATAACTCCCTTTTGTTAAACTGACAGGGAAAGTCCAGTTTGAAATTGCTTGGCCTACAGAGCCCAGGTTATAGAGATCTGTTGTCGCACTAGGAATAGTCGTAAGCCATCTTAAGTATCCATTTAGGATACCGACGAAATTCATTGCTGTTAAAATTGCGGCTGTGAATAGTATTAGACTCGTAAAAGTTATCCATAACATTGGCCACAATAAATCGCGTTTGATTTTTGCGAACCAGCAAACAATAACATAACTAATTAGAGATATTATTGATGTCATAGCAAACTGTGGTATTGTGAATAGATTGATTGCTATAGCTAAAGATCCCAACAAAGCATAAATTAATTGTGTATTAGTTTCAGTGAAAGCCTTTAAAAAAAATACCGTAGACAATAACATCAACAGCATGCCTAACCAATAATACTGCAAATACCCTGTGATATACATCGAATGAACAAAAAAGCATAATACAACAACTGTACATAAGGCGTTAACTTTGGCTACTAATTTGCTAAGCAATAAAAATATAAGCCACGCTATCAACCCGAATATTGCAATGAATAACAACCGCCAAATGAACGGTGTGAATCCAAAGAGTTTAATGACTACATAATAAAATGAAACACCACCTAGGGTGTGGTGTGCCAAATAATGATCGACATAAGGCCGTATGCCGTGTATCCACATGTAAGCAATTGTGGCCTCTCTTCCATGGTCGTATGGATAAAAGCTACGATTCCACCAAAAGGCCACCCAAATAATCCAGACTATCCAAAGTACTATGCTTAATAAGGGCAATGATTCGCTGATGAATTTTAGTTTGTTAGATTCAATGTTTACTGATAATATTTGTAAAGATGGTTTTATTGTCGCACCACCCTTACAATAATGGCATTTCATCATCCTCCATATACAGATAACGCATACAGCCAACATGGCCGACACTTGGTATTTATTCAGGAAACCACTGGCCAACCAAGCAGATATTCGACTAGCGATAAGATAGGTGCCAAAACCAACAGGAAGCGCGGACATTATCAAGCAATGCCCAATAGGTATTGCCCACCAATCCACCATCCATAGCATATCATTTTTAAAATGTGTAAAGGGCATTACTTCTAACCATAATAAAAAAACGAACCTTTTAAGATTTAGCTGCCTACCTCTTGTCTCTAAACCTGATATAATAATTGCCTATTTTACCGCCTGAGATCGCTCGATTTACTCGATATCCCAACTCAAATATAATACGCATTAATCGGCTACTAGCCAGGCGTGACGCAGGTGTCTCTCCAATCAAAACATACTCGACTCTCCAACCATATTTATCCGCTAGAAGTTTCATTCCAGTAACTGAATAATTCCATAAGTGGGTTGGGAATCCGAAGCAAGTCTTAAACACTTTTTTACCGAGCGATGGAAATATATTTAATAATGCAAGCGAAACAAGATTTAAGATATCGTTATTGTTGTTCACTCTTAAATAAATAATACATTTTTCAGATAGGTTAGCTTTTATGCTCTCGAGTAAATCGAATCCATTTTTCATGTGCTCAAAACTATCCCAAAATGTGACAACGTCAAACTTTCCTAAATCGGTTAAATCCATTTTTGAAGCGTCCTTCCAAATTATTCTGTGTCTAATATCACATGGAATACTTTCTTTTATCTTTTCGTTTATTTCCACGCCATAAGCGTCATAACCCAATTTTAGGCAATGCTTAATAAATATCCCATTTCCACATCCAATATCCAGAATTCTAGCACCCTTTATTATTTGGAACCTATCTGAAATAGTTCTAATGAACTCAGTATACGGTGTGTAATATTGAGGGTCACCTATACTGCTTGGATCCATATAATGGTTACCTGTTGATAGCAATATTCCTTCATCACGCACTGTTACTGCCCTATTATATTCTTCAACCAGAACATGCCCGAATTGCAATCGACACACTTTACATATCAATATTACTCCTTCCCTATAATTTATTTTACTTAAATTAGTATTTCCACAGGCAGGGCAACAATATGAATCATTTATTTTCACTATTAACCTCTCACATTCGGCAATTTAGTGCAGATAAGAGACCATGTAGTGCCATGAGTTAAAATTATTTGATTTATTTCACACATGTTTTCCTTCGCCAGTTTTCTAACTTCACATTTTCGAAAATGATATGAAATGGGTGCATGTATGAGATCGAAACAAGAAAGCCAAACAATCTGTAAAGAATTATTCCTCCAAAATAACATGTGCGCATTTAGAGGCAGTGCCTTGTCAGCAAACGGTGATATTTTATTAAATGGAATATAAATTAGATGGATTATAAAATATATTACAATGGCGGGTGCCAATGAGATTATACGAATTGTCTTTAAAGGAAACTTATGGATTATTTTTTTTAATGGCTCTATCAACTTCGTCATTAAAAAATTATTTTCATGGCTATACACGCAAATACCAACTTTACCACCAACCTTAGTCGCCTTAACCAATTCTGAATATCCATATGCATAATATTTTACATGCTGGAGGGCATGATCGCATATAGATACATCAACTACCGCTTCACGTAAAGGACAAGAAGAAACATCACACCTTAAAAGCATCAGTGGGACTCGTTCATCTATACCCAAATTGTAAATATCATATACTTCAGCTCCTATCTCTGCAACGATTATCAAACTTGGTCGATGTTTGGCTAAGTGATAGGCTTCACGTCCCCGGCCACCGCATGCTACATAAACAACTTTACCTATAATTGATTCTGGCTCCAATGGAATGAATTCCCAAAATGTTTTTTCATTAAATATACTTCCTGAATCTAAGTCGCTTTTTGACCACGCATATACTTCGCGCCACTGAAATTCCCAATTATCAGCAACTTGGGCTTGAAGACTTTTTCTGCCACTACCTGGCAAGTCATTTTCTTGGAAATACTTCGAAAATCCCAATCTGATTAATGTGGCCAATTCTGATGAAGTTAAATACTCTTGCCACTCACTTCTGCGAAAGAATACACCAGTAGAATTTAGAATAGGGTAAATTGCATTACATGATTTACATCGCAGCAATCCTGAAATTATTTCCTCTCCAATCTGGTGTTGCTGCATCAACTCCAGATTATCAAGGTTATTGCAATCAATACAACGCAGGAGATCTATGTCTTGAACTCTCATTAACTTCCACTCCAGCAACACTTTCGACATCAAAGTGTTTTTTCTCACGTTTTTTGCCGTTTATTGTCTGATTATCCTGGACAGAAGTGCCTGTCGCCGCCGGACTGGATTGCCACGGTGCTCAAGCGGTCAAGGGCAAGCTCGCTGCGCTCGTGTTTCGAACCCTTGACTCGGTCTTGCGCCATGCGGCGATTTAAACTCATTCGACGGCGAAAGGATGGCACTTTCAACTCCACCGAAAAAATTAGTAATTAGTCAAAACAATTTGAATTGGTCGCCATAATCCGATATAAAATGGCCTTTTTTAAACAGAATAAATAGAAAAATAGCAAACCCAACCAGGCCTTCGTACGCCGCGATCCATAGAAAGGCGTTTTGAGGTCAGTGTTGTCCAAGATAGATTCTCAAGAGCTGGCTAAGTGATCTAAGCGAGATGCCCTCATCTCAGCGTGGTAGTGTGGTTCTGCGAAAAGCCAACAATACCGCGACCAAGAGAGGGCAAGGCCATGGTACGA
>JAZDHW010000178.1:0-8625 GCA_043805555.1 Pseudomonadota bacterium | reverse complement strand
CCGACTACGCCCGCCAGCTCTGCTCGGAGACCAAGGACGAGCGCGGGCTTTGGCAGAACCCTCGCCGCCGCGCCAACCACTTCCTGGACTGCGAGGTCTTGCAATTGGTCTGCGCCGATTACCTCGGCATCCGCTACATGGTGGCCGAGGACCCCGAAACCACCCAAGCTCCCGATGAAGACATCCACAACCGGAGGCATAGCAGATGGTGAGCAAGGCCAACTTCCTGAAGGGCATGAAGGAGATTTCCGAGTTCGTGGGCTTCAGCACCGCCACGGTGATCAAGCACAAGAAGGCCTATGCCGCCATGCCCATCCACCAGGAAGGCGGCCTCTGGATCGGCGATCCGGTCAAGGTGGAAGCCTTCTATCAGGACCTGGCGGCGGGGGAAACTGATAAATGGCTTCAGTAATAAAGCGTTACAGCGATTTCAGGCCGTAAGGCTGGCTGAGCAGGGATCGTGAATTGGGGTTCATCAGGAAATTGCGTACCTAACCCGAAAGCATGGTAATAAATCATGATTACAATAGTTTATATATTAGGGCGGCAGTCAAGGAAGAACGCAGAAGGCGTAGTGTCCTTGACGGCTGCCATCGAGCAAACACAATGTGACAAGAGGTCTGGAAGCAAAAATCCCCCGGCAGCCTTGCCGGGTGCGCCAGGGCGACAACCTATAATCGACCCTTTATGGCACATAGCCAATTTCACTTTTCCTTTCAACTCCTTAAATAGCATTGATCAACTCTGGTACGCAAAATCCGGATGAGCCGAAAAATAGTCAGCTCCGGCAACCCAAACTTTTTATCACCGCGCCAAAGCGCTCCGGGCACGTGGCCAGGCAGGTGCCGCACTTGATGCACTTGGCCTGGTCGATGACGTGCGGCGTCTTCTTGGCTCCCGCGATGGCGTCCACCGGGCAGCGCCGCACGCAGATGCCGCAGGCCTGGCACTTAGCCGGGTCGATGGTGTAGGTGGGGGCTTCGCCCAGGAGCTGGGCCACCTCGTCCAGGCTGTAGAGCGTTTCGTACTCGGCCGGGTTGGCGCGCAGGTGCAGGGCCAGCTTTTCGCGCTTGGCGATCTTGATGTAGGGGATCAGCCGGGCCACCTCGGCCAGCCGGGCCTTAAGCTCCTCTGCCGGCACGCCCTCGCTGTGGCCCAGGGGGCCCAGCTTTTCAACCTCGCCGCTGAACTCGTTCATGATGTTGGCAAAGCGGATGCCCTCGCCGGCAGAGACCCATTCCAGGCGCAGGCGACGCGGGTTGACGCCCACGTGCTCCAGCAGCCGGCCGGCCAGGCGCACCATGCTGATGGCCTCGTAGTTGCCGTGGGTGATGTAGTGGCAGTCGTCCAGATGGCAGCCGCCCACGAACATGCCGTCGGCGCCGTTAATGAAGGCCTCGCAGACGTGGCGCAGGTCCACCCGGGCCGAGCACATCACCCGGCTCAGGCGGATGTAGGGCGGGTATTGGAAGCGCGAAACCCCGCAGAGGTCGGCGCCGCCGTAGCAGCACCAGTTGCAGATGATGCCCACGATCTTGGGCGTGAAGCGTGCATCGGAACCCATGATAATTCAACCTCCGCGTCAGGCCCTCAGGCGCAGTCTTTGAGGCCGGCCCTGATCTGGCCCAGCAGTTCTTCGTCGGTGTAGTGCTTCAACTGGATGGCCCCGGTGGGGCACTTGGCGTTGCACAGGCCGTCGCCCTTGCACAGCACCGGGATCACCCGGGCCTTGGGGCCCTGTTTGGCGCCGGCCATCTCGATGGCCCCGAAAGTGCAGGCGTCGGCGCAGGCCCCGCAGCCGATACATTGGTGCTCGTCCACCGCGCAGACCGATCCCGAGGCCACCACCGTGTCGTTGGCCAGGAGCGTCAGCACCCGGCCGGCCGCGCCATAGGCCTGGCTGACCGTCTCGCCCAGATGCTTGGGATAGTGCGCCGTGCCGCACAAATAGACGCCCTCGGCCCCGAAATCCACCGGCCGCAGCTTGACGTGGGCCTCCTGGAAAAAGCCGTCCGCGCCCAAGGAGACCTTGAACATCTGCGAAACTTCCCTGGCCCCGGCCGGCGGCACCACCGCCGCGGCCAGCACCACCAGGTCGGCGTCGATGGCCAGCTCCTGATCCAGCAGATATTCCGGCAGGCCCACCCGCAGCACCGCGCGGCCGTCCTCGGCCTCGGCCGCCTCCACCTGGGGCGGGGCCTCGGGCTCGTAGCGGATAAACTTCACGTCCAGGCTGGAGGCCTGGCGGTAGTGGTCCTCCCTGAAGCCGTAGGTGCGCATGTCGCGGAAGAGCACGTAGACCTCGGCCGCGGGATTGATCTCCTTGAGCTTCAGCGCATTTTTCACCGAATGGCCGCAGCAGATGCGGCTGCAATAGTTGCGCTCCTCGTTGCGGCAGCCCACGCACTGGATCAGCACCACGGTCTGGGCGGCGGTCACCGCCGCGTCGCCGGCGGCCAGCTTCTGCTCGAAATCCAGATTGGTCAGCACCCGCGGGTCCTGGCCGTAGCGGTACTCGCTGGGCTGATAGGCGTCGGCCCCCACCGCGATGACCGTGGCCCCGTGCGAGATGACATGCGTGCGGCCCTGGGCCTGCACGGTGGTGGTGAAGTTGCCCACGTAGCCCTTGGCTTCGGACACCGTGGCTTGGGTGTGGACGTGGACCAGGCGGTGGCGCAGGACCTTGGCGATGAGGTCGCGCAAGAAGCCCTGCACGTCGTCGCCTTCCAGGGTGTAGCGGATGCGCCGGGCCATGCCGCCCAGCTCGGCCTCTTTCTCCACCAAATGCACCTCGTGCCCCTGCTGGGCGATGGACAGCGCGGCCGTCATGCCGGCCACGCCGCCGCCCACCACCAGGGCCCGCTTGTCCACCGGCAGGTCGAACTCCTGCAGGGGCTCCAGCAGGCCGGCGCGGGCCACGGACATGCGGATGATGTCCTTGGCCTTGGCCGTGGCGGCTTCTTTTTCCTTCGAATGCACCCAGGAGCAGTGTTCGCGGATGTTGGCCATGTCGTAGTAGTACTGATTGATGCCCGCCTCGCGCAGGGTGTCGCGGAACAGGGGCTCGTGGGTGCGCGGGGTGCAGGCGGCCACGATCACCCGGTTCAGACCGCGCTCCTCGATGTCCCTGGCCAGCATGGCCGCGGCCTCGGTGGAGCAGATGAACAGGTTCTCCTCGGCGTGCACCACCCCCGGCAGGCTCTTGGCGTAGGCCACCGTGTCCGGCACGTTGACGATGCGGCCGATGTTGGCCCCGCAGTGGCAGACGTAGACGCCGATGCGAGGGCTCTCCTGGGACACGTCGCGCTCGGGCGGATAGACGCGCTCGCGGGCCAGGCGGCCGCGGCGGTAGGAGAGCAGCTCGCCGCACTGGCTGCCGGCCCCGCTGGCGCTCATCACCGACTCCGGGATGTCCACCGGCCCCTGGAAGGCCCCGCTGATGAAGACGCCGGGCCGGGTGGTGCGCATGGGGTTGAAGGGATCGCTGCGGCAGAAGCCGTGGGGGTTCAGCTCCACGCCGAAGACGGCGGCCAACCGGGCGTGACCGGCCGGCGGGGTCAGGCCCGCCGAGAGCACCACCATGTCGAACTCTTCCTCGATCACGCCCTGGTCGGCGGTGGCGTAGCGCACGAAGACGTTTTTGGTCTCCGGGTCCTCGCGGGCCACCGAGGCATAGGAGCGGATGAAACGCACGTCGGGCAGGTTGGCGGCCCGCTGAAAGAAGCGCTCGAAGTCCTTGCCGTAGGAGCGCACGTCGTTGTGGAAGATGGTGCAGCGCGCGCCGGCGTCGTGGTCCTTGGTCAGGATCACCTGCTTCTGGGTGTAGGTGCAGCAGACCGAGGAGCAATAGCTGTTGTCCCCGGGCGTCACCCGGCGCGAGCCCACGCACTGGAGCCAGGCGATCTTGTGGGGGTGCTTGCCGTCCGAGGCGCGCAGGATCTCGCCCTCATAGGGCCCGGTGGCGCACAAGAGGCGCTCGTAGTCCATGCTGGTGACCACGTTGGCGAACTGGCCGTAGTGGTAGTCCTCGCCCAGGCGGCGGTCAAAGGGCTCGAAGCCCGGCGCCAGGATGATGGCCCCCACCTTGACCGCCACCTTCTCGCCGGTTTGGCTGAAGTCGATGGCGTTGGTCTTGCACACCGACTTGCAGATCTGGCACTTGCTGTCCTGCAGGTAGATGCAGCTCTGGTCGATGTAGGGCTTGAGCGGGATGGCCTGGGCGAAATAGATGTGGATCGCCTTGTTGTCGGAAATCTGCTGGTTG
This sequence comes from Pseudomonadota bacterium, assembly GCA_043805555.1. Lineage (GTDB taxonomy): Bacteria > Desulfobacterota > Desulfarculia > Desulfarculales > Desulfarculaceae > JACRDC01. Next base: position 4,361 of record JAZDHW010000178.1, on the reverse strand, counting down.
AACTGGTCGGGGTAGACCACCGGGCAGTATTCCACGCAGACCGTGCAGCCGGTGCAGCGGTTCTCGTTGATGTAGCGCGGCTTCCTGAACAGGCTCACCGTGAAGTCGCCGGCCTGGCCCTCCACCTTCTCCACCTCGGTGTAGGTGAGGATCTCGATGTTGGGGTGGCGGTTGCACTCCACGAACTTGGGCGACTCGATGCACATGGAGCAGTCGTTGCTGGGGAAGGTCTTGTCCAGCTGGGCCATGTGGCCGCCGATGGTGGGGGCCTTGTCCACCAGGTAGACCTTGAAGCCGGCGGTGCCCAGGTCCAGCGCGGCCTGGATGCCGCTGATGCCTCCGCCCACCACCATCACGTCGCCGAAGTCGCTGATGCCGAGCTCGCGGCACAGCCGCTGGACCTGTTCGTTAAGCATCGCATTCCTCTTCCGGTTGACCCCCGGCGCCGCCGCGGCGCGCCGCTGGATGGGCGTTGCCAAGGCTGGAGAGGACCGGTCGCGCCGCTGCGGCGTGGGGGGTGTATTGGGTCACCGCTGCCTCCGGGGTGTGGGACGGCCCCGGGGCATGGCCCGGGGGCGGGAATCCGCCCGGATGCGGCTGGCGGTTATGAGGATAGGCTGGGGGCGATGGCCCGCGGGATCACAGGGTACAGCCTCGGCGTTCTCCGTCTACCGCGCCCGGGTAGCAAGGCCAATAGGCGCTCAGGTGAAGCCGATGCGGAAGGACATGCTTTGACCACCATATTATGGCTACAATATAGCTATTCAAGCCCATGGCGGCCCGCCAGTCAAATACATAATATCGAGCTAACGGTTGCCTATTAATCAGCTCCGCCGATGATGCGCGCTCCGGCCCGAGGGCCGGGTCGGGGCGCGTTTGGCTCTAGGCCCGTTCCAGGCGCACGGCGCAGGCCTTGTATTCGGCGGTCTGGCTGATGGGGTCGTAGACCGGGTTGGTCAGCCAGTTGGCGTTGCCCTCGCGGAAATGGAAGGCCATCCAGACCATGCCGGCCGGCACCTGGCGGGTGACCTTGGCCGGCACCACCACTTGGCCGCGCCGGCTGCTCACCCGCACCATATCGCCGTCGGCCACGCCCAACGCGGAGGCGTCGGCCAGGCTGATGTCGGCCGTCTCCCGGCCCAGCAGGTAGTTGAGGCCCTCGCTGCGGCCGGTCTGGGTGCGGGTGTGGTAGTGGTAGAGCCGCCGGCCGGTGGAGAGCACCAGCGGGTAGTCGGCGTCGGGCACCTCGGCCGGCGGGGTCCAGTCCAGGGCCACGAAGCGGCCCTGGCCGCAGGTGAAAGAACCCTCCCGGTGCATGCAGGTGGTGCCGGGGTGGTCAATGTCCGGGCAGGGCCATTGCAGGCCGTCGTTCTCGATGCGGCTGAACTTGATGCCACCCAGGGCCGGGGCCAGGACGCTGACCTCGTCGTCCCAGATGGCCTGGCCGCTGGCGCTGGGCCACTCCTGGCCCAAGCGCCTGGCCACCTCGCGGAACACCCACCAGTTGGGCCTGGCCTGCCCCGGCGCTTCCACCGCCTTGCGCACCCGCTGCACCCGGCGCTCGCTGTTGGTGAAGGTGCCGTCGTCCTCGCTCCAGGCCGCGGCCGGGAAGACCACGTCGGCGAACCGGGTGGTCTCGGTGGGGAAGATGTCGTTGCAGATCAGAAAGTCCACCGACTCCAGGCAGTGCTCCACGTGGCGGATGTCCGGCTCGGTGTTGGCGATGTTCTCGCCGAAAACCCACAACGCCTTGAGCTTGCCGGCCAGGATGGCGTCGAACATCTGCGGCACCATCATGCCGGTGCTTTCGGGCATCTCCACGCCCCAGGCCTGGCTGAACTTGGCCCGCGCCTCGGGGTTGGCGGTCTTCTGGTAGCCGGGATAATCGCCGGGCAGCGCGCCCATGTCGCAGGCCCCCTGCACGTTGTTCTGCCCGCGCAGCGGGTTCACGCCGCCGCAGTCAAAGCCCACGTTGCCCAGCAACATTTGCAGGTTGGCCGTGGAGCGCACGTTGTTCACGCCGCAGGTGTGCTCGGTGATGCCCAGGGTGTAGACCAGCATGGCCGGCTTGACCGAGGCCAGGCGGCGGGCGGTGTCGATGAGCATCTCCTTGCTGATGCCGGCGATGGCCGCCGCGCGGGCGGGCGGGTACTCGGCCACCCTGGCCTTGAGTTCGGCATAGCCCTCAGTGTGGGCGTCGATGTAGGCCCGGTCCTGCAGGCCCTCGTTGATGATCACGTGCATCAGGCCGTTGATGAAGGCCACGTCCGAGCCCACCTTGATGGGCACGTGGAGGTGGGCGTGCTCGGCGATGCCGTTGAAGCGCGGGTCGGCCACGATGAGCTGCGCGCCCTTGAGCACCGCCCGCTTGATCAGCGCCGCGGCCACCGGGTGGGCCTCGGTGGTGTTGGAGCCGATCACGAAGATCAGCTTGGCCTGGTCGAAGTCCTTGAAGGAGTTGGTCATGGCCCCGGAGCCGAAGCTCATGGCCAGGCCGGCCACGGTGGGGGCGTGGCAGACCCGGGCGCAGTGGTCGATGTTGTTGGTGCCGATGGCCGCCCGGAAGAGCTTCTGCATGTTGTAGGAGTCTTCGTTGATGGAGCGCGCGCAGGAGATGCCGCCGATGGCGTCGGCCCCGTGCTCGTTGCGGATGGCCTTGAGCCGGTCGGCCACCAGATCCAGGGCCTCGTCCCAGGTCGCCTCGCGGAACTCGCCGTTCTCCTTGATCAGCGGCGTGGTCAGGCGCTCGGGCGAGTGGATGAAGTCGTAGCCGAAGCGGCCCTTGACGCAAAGCATGCCCCGGTTGGGCTGGGCGTCCTCCACCGCGGTGACCTTAATCACCCGGCCGTCCTTGAGGTGCAGGTGCATCTGGCAGCCCACCCCGCAATAGGGGCAGGTGGTGCGCACCTTGGTCGTCTCCCAGGGCCGGCCCAGGCCCTTGGCCTTTTTCTCGCTGAGCGCGCCCACCGGGCAGGCCTGCACGCACTGGCCGCAGAACACGCAGTCGCTGTCCTCGTAGGGCTTGTCGCCGGTGGTGACGATCTTGCTGGCCGCGCCGCGATAGCCGTAGCCGATGGCCCGGTTGACTTGCAGCTCGTTGCAGGCCTGCGCGCAGCGGCCGCAGAGGATGCAGCGGCTGAAGTCGCGCACGATCAGCGGATTGGCGTCCTCGCGGGCGAACTGCTGGGTCTGGCCGGAGAAACGTATCTCCTTGATGCCGTACTCATAGGCCAGGGCCTGGAGCTTGCAGTCGCCGTTTTTCTCGCAGGTCAGGCAATTGTGGTTGCCGCTGGCCAAGAGCAGCTCGATGTTCAGCCGGCGGCTCCGGTGCACCTCCGGGGTGTCGGTCCGGACCTCCATGCCGTTGCCGGCCGGCATGGCGCAGGAGGCTACCAGGGTGCGCGTCCCCTTGACCTGAACCAGGCAGATGCGGCAGGCCCCGGTGGGGGTGGCTTCTTTCAGGTAGCACAGGGTGGGGATGGCGATGCCGTTGGCGCGGGCCACCTCCAGGACGGTCTGGCCGGGGGTGAAGGGCAGCTGGGTTCCGTCGATGGTGATGAGGGGCTGGGCGTTGCTCATGATCCACGCATCCTTTCAGCCGTGAGGGCCGGTCCGAGGGCGGAGTGTTAGGGGCGCGCCTGCGCCCTGCGGAGTAGGTCCACCCGGCCGGTCAGGCGAATGTTGGCTATTGATTGCGGGGGAAAGTGCGGGGCGTTGCTACGGCGCTGGCTTTCCCGTCTACCTAACCCGGGTAGAGTCCTGGGAAAGCGCTCAGGTGAAGCCGAAGAAAAGTCGCATGGGCCGCGGCCTCGGGAGTTGGGGTTGTGAAAATTGCTAAATTATCAAATTATCGTGCTGTGCAGTCAAATAGGATGTTTATATGATTTCGGCGAAGTTGGTCGCTCTCGCCCAATGGCTTGAGGGCATGGTGGACCAGAAGCACTTGGTGCCCAAGGTGGCCATCACCACCGAATAAACCACCTATTCAAGAGTAAGCTGGCTTTCCAGTAGGGCTGAGATTATGTCCCCAGTCAGTAGCGTGCTGGGTAAAATCTAGCTTCACCTCCGTTGATTCTTAGGCGAGCTTTTGTCAAAAGTTGTGTTTGGCATGATCAGGCGGCCATCCTTTGTTCCTTGATTCCGTCGACGAATCTGACACCCTGAATCACCTCGGCCAACTGGGTGGAGCCGTCCAGCCTGCGCCAGCGCCTTTCGGCTGCCTGGATCAACCGGAAGACCATGGTCAGCACGGTGTCCCTGGACAGGCAGCCCCTGGTCTTGTCGGTCCTGAGCCGCACCGTGGCGAAGGTGGACTCGATGGGATTGGTGGTCCTGATGTGCTTCCAGCGCTCGGCCGGAAA
>JAZDHW010000177.1:0-3723 GCA_043805555.1 Pseudomonadota bacterium | reverse complement strand
CCTAATCGCCGATCTTGTAGCCCTGGCTCTCCAGGTCCTTGATGATCGGCTCCGCCTTCTTGGTGCGCACCCGGATATAGAGGCGCTGGCTGCCCGGCTTGCGGCGCTGGGGCATGGAGAACATGGCCAGCAGCGGCACGTTGTGGGCCTCGATGATGCCGGCGATGCGGCTCATGGCCCCGATGCGCTGCTCCAGTTGCAGGTTCTCCAGCTCGATGACGACGTCGGTGGCCGGATCGCCGAAGAGAGTCATCATGGCCTGGTAGATCTCGGTCTCGGTGACGATGCCCACCAGGCGGCCGCGCTCCACCACCGGGAAGGCCCCGATGCCCTTTTCGTGCCCCCGCTGCACCACCTCGATCACCGAGTCCTCCGGGCTGACGCAGACCGGGTCCTTGCGCATCACGTCGCCCACCTTGAGCTTGGTGAGCAGGTAGTTCACCTCCCACACGCTCAGCGAGGTGGCCATGGAGGGCGAGGCCTCCATGATGTTGCGGTGGGTGAGCATGCCCACCACCTTGCCGCGATCCACCACCGGCAGCCGCCGGATCTGGTTCTCCTGCATCAGCTTGGCCGCGTCCATCAACGGAGTGGCGGGCTTGACCGTCAGCGGGTTGCTGGTCATCCAGTGCTTGATCTTCATGCTCACCTGCCGGTTTGGGGTGGAAGGTGCCAGGTCGGTTTTAGCCATTATAAACCAAGCGCGGGGCCGAAAGCACCGGCTGCGCGTAGGCAAAAATAAGGCCGCCGCCCTCCGGGGGAAGCCGAAGGACGGCGGCTGGCTGGGGGGGGAGGAGAGGGCTTGGTCTAAGCCGCCAGGTCCAGGGGCAGATCTCGGCGCAGGCGGCCTTGGTTCATCATCCGGGTCACGGCGGCCACCACCGCGGCATCGCCGGGCAACTCGTCCTGCAGGCGGGCGATGAGCTCGGCCAGGGTGGTCTGGGTGGTTTCGGCCCGGCCAGCCGGTTGGGTTTTCAGGGCTGTGAGCTTGGTCATGCTATCCATCCCAATCCCTATAAGGTTGCTTTTGGCATAAGCACCAAGCGTGCCACGCGCACCGGGCCGGGCTGGTTTTTTTAACCTCGTCATAACAATATGTTATCATGGCAGCATGTGGTCAGCGCGCCGCGCGGGGGCCGGGGGCGCGGGTAGAATCTGCCCGGCCGCAAGGCGGGCTGCATAAAATCTATGCGGCCCGCGCCGCGCCCCGGCCGCCCGGCAATCCGTCCGCGCGGCCCCTGGGCTGGCGGCTTATCAAGCCGGGGTTTAACGTGTATATTTGGCGCAGAAAAGGCCGCCCGGCCGGGCGGCCCGCGCCCAACCCAGCCATTGCCACGAGGGATGCATGTCCAAAGCCCGAGTTTTGTTGGCCGGAGTGTCCTGGCTCAGTTGTCTGGTCCTGGCCGCGGCCATGGTCCACGCGGCCCCGGCCCCGCCGGCCGCTCCCGCCGCGCCAGCCGCCGCCGCCCCAGCGCCCCGGTCTCCTTCTCCCGCGCCCCAACCGGGCCGGCCGGGCCTGAGCGCGGCCCAGCTCCAGGCCCTGGCCGCGGCCCAGGCCGAGGCCGCCGCCCTGGCCGGCCGCATCCAGGCCCGCTACCAGCAGATCAACACCCTGGCCGCCCACTACCTGCGCAAGAGTTTTTTCGTGGCCGCGGGCAGCGACGGCGAGCGCACGGTGGAGGGCTCCGGGGTGATGCTCTGGGCCAAGCCCACCAGCCTGCGCTTGCAGCAGGAGACCCCGCGCCAGGAGCTGATCCTGACCCAGCATGGCAGCGTGTGGTGGGTGCGCCCCCAGCGGGGCCGGGCCGACGTCTACCCCCTGGACCGCTTCACCAGCGGCCTGCGCTCGCTCCTGGACGCCCTGGGCGGCCTGGCCCGGGTGGACGAGAGCTTTACGGTGGAGCCGGCGGAGGAGGACGATCACCTGGCCGACAGCGACGCCCTGACCCTGGTGCTGAAGCCCAAGGAGAACCGGGCCGACCTGAAGCGCCTGGTGTTGTGGTTCAGCCCCGGCGAGCTGGTGCTGACCGGGTTCAAGATCATCAACCTGATCGGCGACATCACCGAGTACCGTTTCGAGCAGGTGCAGGTGAACCCGCCCCTGGACGCCAAGGCCTTCAGCTATCAGGCCCCGCCGGACTACCGGGTGACCGACCACCGGCCCCAGCCCATGAACAGCCAGAGCCAGTAGGCGCCACCCGCCGGCCGCCCGCCGGCAGCGGCCGCGATCAATCAGCGCGCGGGCCGGGTCATTCCCGGCCCGCCGGCTTTTCAGGGGCCCAGGGTGATGAACTGACGGGCGGCTCCGCGTTGGATGAGCACGGTGAGCCGGGGCATCAGGCGCTGCTTGGCCACCTGGCGCAGGAAGCTGGGCAGGTCCGGGGTGGGGCCCTCGCCCACCTGGAGCACCAGGTCGCCGGGCTGGAGCCCCACCTTCTGGGCGCTGCTGCCGCCCCGCAGGCGCTCGATCATCATCGCGGAGCCCTGGCGCACCCGGTGGCGGCGGGCCATCTCCGGGGTCAGCTCGGCCACGCTGAAGCCCAGCCGCCGCCAGGCCACCTCCATGGCCCGGTCCAGGGGGAAGGCCCGCGGCGCCAGGCGCACCTGCTGGGGCCGGCCCTGGGCGACCAGGCCCAGGGCCAGCTCGCGCCCCACCGCCGCCCCGGCCAGGGCCAGGCCATAGTCGCTGACGTCGCTGATGGGCCGGCCGTCCAGGGCCACGACCACCTGGCCGCGCGCGAGCCCGGCCTCGGCCGCCGGGCTGTTTTCCATCACCGCCGTGACCAGGGCGCCGCCCCGGCCGGCCAGGCCGAACTGGGGGGCCAGGTCCGGGGTTAGGTCCTGCAGCTCCAGGCCCAGCCAGGCCGGCACCACCTCGCCGTAGCGCACGAGATCCTCCACCACCCGGCGCACCCGGTTGACCGGGATGGCGAAGCCGATGCCCTGGGCGTTCTGGAAGATGGCGGTGTTGATGCCGATGACCTCGCCGTCCAGGTTGAGCAGCGGCCCGCCGGAGTTGCCGGGGTTGATGCTGGCGTCGATCTGGATCAGGTCGTGCATCCACTCGTCGCGGCCGGTGCGCACCTTGCGGCCCAGGGCGCTGACCACGCCGCGGGTCACGGTGTGGGAGAGCCCGAAGGGGTTGCCGATGGCGACGACGTCCTCGCCGATCATGATGTCCCCGGAGTTGCCCAGCCTGGCCTGGGGCAGGCTGTTCTGGGCCTTGATGCGCAGCACCGCCAGGTCGGTGGCCGGATCGGCCCCGACCACCTGGGCCGGGTAGGAGCGCTGGTCGGCCAGTTGCACGGTGATCTCGCTGGCCGCGCTGACCACGTGGCTGTTGGTGACGATGAGGCCGCGCTTGCCGTCGAAGATGAAGCCCGAGCCCAGGCTGGCGCGCTCGCGGGCCATGGGCTGGAAAAACTCCTCGAAGAAGCGGTCGAAGAACTCGTCGCCGGAGCGGAAGAGCCGGGCCTGGACCTTGGTCTTGCTGGCGATGTTGACCACGGCCGGACCGGCCTGCTGCACCACGCGCACGGTGGGGGTGGTGCGGGCGGCCTGGTCGGCCCGGGCCGGCGGCGCGCAGAGCAGCGCCGTCAGGGCCAGCGCCGCGAAAACCAGGGAACCCACGACTCGGCTAATTCTCATGGCGCCCCCCGTGGTGCAAGCGGCGATAGCCGGTTGCGCCCGGCTTTTTGGGAGGGGGTGCGGGGGAACCCTTTT
>JAZDHW010000176.1:0-9675 GCA_043805555.1 Pseudomonadota bacterium | reverse complement strand
GGCCGGGGCCAGGGCCGTTGCCGCCCGGGGCCGGGGGGTGCTATGCTGGCGCTTGCCGGGGATGGGCCCCCAAGGTTTATCTTCGCGCCGCCCCCGCCGGGAACGAGAAAGTGCCTTCTTCCTACCGGCGGGGGCTTGGTTATTCCGGTAGTAGTCAAAAAAAGACGAGAAAACGGGCTGTTAGGCTAGAGGCTTGGCGGCCCGTTTTGTGCAAATATTGAAGGCAACTTGGAGGCAATTAAGGGGTTCAGACGGTGGGGGTGTGAGTGAAACAGGGAGGCAGTGCGCGCCTCGATAACCGAGGGCGATTGGGCTTGTCCCGAAGGTGGTGGGGGGTTGGGAATGAATCCGGCAGCAGCCCAGTCTTGGGCAGTCGAGGCCCAGCCCTCCGGGCTCGCTTCGCTTGGCCTTGACTACCCAAGGCCGGGCTGCTGGGATTGGGTTCGCCCCCCTGCCCGGAAGAAAAAGGTTCAGGGCCCTGTGGCGCAACTAGATGTGGTGCTTAAACAATCCATTATCGGCCGATCAGTGGACCGTTTTCTTCCGGGCAGGGGGCATCCGGCAAAGAGTATGCCCGCGGTCGGCTGGTCAAGGCCGCAGCCAGGCGCCGAAAGGAAGCCTTTACCAGCCGGCAAGGGCATGCTAACTCCTCTGCCACCAACTTCGGGACAAGCCCCATCGAAGGGAGATATTGCCCGGTGCCTTGGCATAGCCCAGGTGGTGGGTCAACTCGGCTCCCAACGCCCGTTCCAACAGCGATTTCTTCATCTGCCGGAACACACCCTCGAATTGCTCGGGGCTCATGGGACCGGGGATTAGCTCTTCAAGAACCGACTCACTGATGGTGGGCCGCGCCCCGCTGGTCGACCCGAGAACAGTCGTGGACGCGGTCCGGCTTGGTGTAGATTGATTGGAATAGGCTCATTTCAGCGGTAGGTCGGAGGTCTTCGGCATGGGGCGCCCTTTGCGGTTTTCCCTCAGGACCAAGCTTTTCTGCGGTCTTCTGGCGCCGGCGCTGCTGCTGGTGTTGGTCATCTTTCTTGACTACGCCAACCTGAGCGCGCTGGGACGCTCGGCCGAAACTATCCTGGCCAAGAACTACAAGAGCATCCAGGCCGCCCACCAGATCGCCCGCATCATTCAGGACCGCCAGGACTGGCTGGCCGCCTCCCTGGCCGGCCTGCCCACCCACCCAGTGGACACGGCCCGGGAAAACCGCGACCTCGACGAAACGGCCGCGGTTTGCCGGGACAACATCACCGAGGTGGGCGAGCGGCAGGTGCTGGACCGCTTGCTGGCCCTCACGCCCAGGTACCAGGCGCTGTTCACCGCCCTGCGCGACCAGGCGGCGGCCGGCGGTAACTGGCCCAAGGCCAGCTATCAGGACCTGCTCCGGGTGCAAAACGATCTCGAATCCGTCCTGAACCAGCTCATCGCCATCAACGAGGCGGCCATGGTCGCGGCCGACCAGGAGACCCGGCGGCTGGCCCAGCGGGCGCGCGCCTACTCGATCATCCTGCTGGCCGCGGCCCTGGGCCTGGTGCTGGTGTTCAGCCTGATCTTCTCGCGGCGCATCAGCCGGCCCCTGGTGGAGCTGGCCGGCGGGCTCAGCCGCCTGCGCCAGGACCGCCAGGAATACCCGCAACTGCCGGTGCGCGGCCAGGACGAGATCGGGTTCTTGACCGGGGAGTTCAACCGCCTGTTCGAGCGCCTGCGGGCATTTGACCAGGCCAACCTGGCCAAGCTCAACGCCGAGCAGGCCAAGGTGCTCATTGCCGAGCAGGCCAAGGCCCGCTTCATCGCCGACCTGTCCCACCAGCTCAAGACCCCCATGACCTCGCTGGCCATGAGCGTCAACCTGCTGGCCCGGAAATTGCCAGGGGATACGACCGCGGGCGGGGACGAACGCCAGCGCCGCCTGGTGGAGACGGCGGTGGAGGACTGCGCCCGGCTGGCGGCCCTGATCAACGAACTGGTGAACCTGGCCCGCCTGGAGGCCATGACCACCCCCCGGCCGCGCGAGGTTATCGATGTGCCCGGCATGGTGGAAAAATGCCTGCGCCCCCTGCTGATGCAGGCCGAGGAGAAGGGCGTGGCCCTGACCACTTCCTTCTCCACTGACCTGCCCCCGGTGCGCATCGATACCTTCAGGTTCCCCTGGGTTATCACCAACCTGGTGGGTAACGCCTTGCGCTACACCCCGGCCGGGGGCAGCATAGCCTTGGACGTCGGGCTGGCGGACGGCCGAATGGTTTTCACCTGCCGCGACACCGGCAGCGGCATCCGGCCCGAATACCTGCCCCACATCTTCGACCGCTACGCCCAGTTCTCCGAGCGCGAGGCCATGGGCACCATCGGCCTGGGCCTGGCCATCGTCAAGGAGATCGTGGAGCAGCACGGCGGCGACATCGGCGTTACCAGCCGCCCGGGCGAGGGGACCACCTTCGAACTTTGGATTCCATTGAAGCAGGATTAGCCGCATGCGCAAGGTGCTGGTGGTAGACGACGACAAGAACATCCTGGCCACCCTGGAGCTGTGCCTGGAGGAGATGGGACTCAAGGTGGCCACCGCCAGCACCGGCGGCCAGGCCCTGGCCAAGTTCGCGGCCGAAAAACCGGACGCGGTCCTGCTGGACCTCAAGCTGCCGGACCGCGATGGCATGGAGGTCTTGCAGGAGATGGTGGCCGTGGCTCCGCAGACCTACGTGGTCATCATCACCGCCCATGCCACCATCGAGACCGCGGTCAAGGCGGTCAAACTAGGCGCCTTCGACTACCTGCCCAAACCCTTCACCCCGGACCAGATCGAGCACGTTTTGGGCATGATCCAGCGGGTGGAGGGCCTGGAGCAGGAGGTGGCCAGCCTGCGCCTGCGCTTGAAGGGCGTGGAGCGCCAGGGCGACCTGTTCACCCGCTCGCGCCGCATGCGCTCGCTGCTGCGCCTGGCCCGCCAGGTGGCCGACTCCAACGCCAGCATCCTGCTCAGTGGCGAGAGCGGCACCGGCAAAGGCGTGGTGGCCCGGCTGATCCATGATTGGAGCCCGCGCCAGGCCGGACCTTTCGTGCGGGTGGACTGCACGGTGTTGCAGGAGAACCTGCTGGAGAGCGACCTCTTTGGCCACGCCAAGGGCGCCTTCACCGGCGCGGTGGCCGACAAGAAGGGCAAGCTCAGCCAGGCCGAGGGCGGCAGCGTCTTCCTGGACGAGGTGAGCGAGATGCCGCTTACCGTGCAGGGCAAACTGCTGCATTTTTTGCAGAGCCGCGAGTTCACCCGCCTGGGCGACACCAAGGTCCTCAAGGTGGACGCCCGCATCATCGCCGCCACCAACCGCAACCTGGAGCGGGCGGTGGAGGAGGGCGTGTTCCGCGAGGACCTCTACTACCGGCTCAACGTGGTGGAATTGGCCCTGCCGCCCTTGCGCGAGCGGCCGGAGGACATCAGCCTGCTGGCCGACATCTTCCTGAAGCGCTACTGCAAGGAGAACAGCCGGCCGGCCAAGGATCTGTCCGAGGAGGCCCTGGCCCTGATGAACGCCTACCCCTGGCCCGGCAACGTGCGCGAGCTGATGAATGCCATGCAGAGGGCGGCCATCGTCACCCGCGGCGGCGTGGTGCAGCCGGCCGAGCTGCCGCCCCACATCGCCGGCTATCACGCCCAGGCCGACCCGCGCCGGGTCTTGCGCTCCCTGGCCGAGGTGGAGAAGGAGCACATCGCCTCGGTGCTGACCCACGCCCGCACCATGGAGGAGGCGGCGGCGGTGCTGGGCATCGACCCCGCCACCCTGTTCCGCAAGCGCAAGAAATATCAGCTCGACTGACCCCTGAAAACTGCACGCCGCTGGCCGTGCAAATTTCCGGATTAGCGGCTTCCCTCCCACCGTCCGACTAGCCTTGTCTAACCAACCTCCGGCAACGCAAGCCAAAATTGTCCATGGTCCCGATGCTGCATTGCTCAAGGCTGTCCAGGCCGCTTCTGGCCCCGGATGCGGATCAATGGGAGCATGGAAAATGGCCGACGTGGAACACGTGCTGGTTTACAAACCCAACCTGCCTGCGGATCAACCGCATGGCGAATTACTGACCTATTGCGACAGCCCGCTAGATTTCCTGGCCAAAGTGGCTATTTCCTCACCGCAGAGCCTGGTGGTTTTCGTGGAGGGCGACAGCCTCAAGGAGCGGGACGCGGTGCTGGATTTCTGCGCCGGCTTGCGCGGCCACCCCACCACCAGCAACCTGCCCCTGGTCTGCGTGCTGCATGCGCGCCATCGCCGGCTGTTGGAGCAACTGAGCCAGGCGGGGGTGGAGAAGGTTGCGTTCCGTTCGCAAAAGGCTCCCTTGCCGGTGGGACCAGGATTGAAAAATTTGGGCGAGCCGCTGGAGGAGATACTTACGCAAACCTGCCCCTATCTCCAGCATTTACCCGTAGACCGCCGCAAGGAAATGGCCTACTGCGGAGCGTACCGCAACCGCCTGGTGTTGGGCCGCGACCGCCTCCTGGATGTCTGCGAGAACCCCTCGCACCAGTCCTGCCCGTTCTTCCTCAGCCCCCACCAGGCCGAGGTCAGAGCCTAGCGAATCGCATGTCGCTACGCTGGAAAATCCTGGTGGGTTATGGCGTCGGTCTGTTGGCCGTGGCCCTTATCTGCGCCTGGGCGGTGGTCAACCTCTGGCGGCTGTCGTTCGCGGCCGAGCGCATCCTCAAGGAGAACTACGCCAGCATCCTGGCCGCCGACAACATGCTGGCCGCCCTGGAGCGCCAGGACTCCGCCGTGCTGCTGTTGGTGCTGGGCTTCGGCCCGGAGGGTGAGCGCCAGTTCCGCGACGGCCAGGCCCAGGTGTGGCAATGGCTGGGCCGGGCCAAGGCCAACGTCACCATCGCCGGCGAGGCCGAGCTGCTGGCCGGGCTGGAGGAGAGCTACCGCGCCTACCTGGGCTCGGCGGCCGGGCTGGAGACGGCCGCCAGCGCCGGCGGCGGGGCCCTGGGCGGGCTCTATCACGAGAAGCTGCTGCCGGCCTTCCTGGCCGTGCGCCAGCGCTGCGAGTCCCTGCGCGAGCTGAACCAGGTCACCATGTTCGCCTTCTCGGGCCAGGCCCAGGACCTGGGCCGGCGGGCCATCTGGTCCACCCTGCTCATCGGCGGCGGCACGGTGGGGCTGGGCCTGGTCTTCAGCCTGCTGCTCTCCGACCGCCTGACCCGACCCCTGCAGGAGATGATCGCGGCCACCGCGCGCATCGCGGCCGGCGATTACGACCTATCCCTCTCGCCTCCTGGCCGGGACGAGTTGGGCCGGCTGGCCGTTGACTTCAAGACCATGACCGCCAAATTGCGGGCCTTCCACGAGCTGAACGTGGAGCGCCTGGTGGCCGAGAAGCGCCGGGGCGAGGCGGTGATCCGCAGCGTCAGCGACGGTTTGCTGGTGGTGGACAAGGACTACCGGGTGGTGGGGCTCAACCCGGCCGCGGCCGCGGCCCTGAAGGTGAGCGGGCAGGACCTGGCCGGGCGGCACGTGCTGGAGGTGGTGGCCGAGCGCGGGCTGTTCCAGCGCCTGCAAACTGCCATGGAAGTGCCGGAGGCACAGCACGCAAACGAGCCTGAACCGGCCATCATGAGCGTGCCGGGCGAGGGTGCGTCCCGGCACTACCAGGTCTCGGTCACTGCCGCGCGCAGTGAAGGCGGCCGCCTGGTGGGCGCGGTGGCGGTCTTCCAGGACGTCACCCGGCTCAAGGAGCTGGACCGGCTCAAGAGCGAGTTCGTGCTCACCGCCTCCCACGAGCTGCGCACGCCCCTGGCCTCCATGATCCTGGGCCTGGGCAGCCTGGCCGAGACCGCGGCCGGCAAGCTCAACGAGGCTGAAGGGGCCTTGCTGGCCGCCGCCGGCGAGGAGGCCCAGCGCCTGCGCGCCCTGGTGGATGACCTGCTGGACCTCTCCCGCCTGGAATCCGGCCGTTTGGAACTGGCCCGCATCCCCGTCAGCCTGGCCGCCCTGGCCCGCCAGGCGCTTAACGTGCTGGCGATCCAGGCCCGGGACAAGGGCGTCACCCTGGCCAGCGTCGTGGCCGAGGACCTGCCGCCGGCCCTGGGCGATCCCCACAAGGTGACCTGGGTGCTCACCAACCTGGTCGGCAACGCCCTGCGCTACACCAGCGCCGGGGGCCGCGTGGAGGTGGGGGCCAAGGCCGGCGGGGAGTTCCTGCACGTTTGGGTGGCCGACGACGGCGCGGGCATCGCGCCCGAACAGCAGGCGCGCATTTTCGAGAAAGTCGCCCAGATAGCCGACGGCCGGCCCACCGGCGGCTCCGGCCTGGGCCTGGCCCTGTGCCGCGAACTGATCAAGGCCATGGGCGGGGCCATCTGGGTGGAGTCCAGCCCCGGCCAGGGCTCCACCTTCACTTTCACCCTGCCCCTGGCCCCGGCCGGGGCCCAGCAAGGAGGCCTGACGTGAGTCAGCTCAAGATTCTGGTGGTGGACGACGAGAAGAACATCCGCCTGGCCCTGACCGAGGCCTTGAAGCCCCTGGGCCATGCGATTCAGGCGGCCCTCAACGGCGAAGAGGCCCTGACCCTGCTCCAGGACCAGGAGATCAAGGTGATGCTCCTGGATTTGCGCCTGCCGGGCATGGATGGCATGGAAGTGCTCAAGCGGGTGAGTCAGGAGCGGCCCGAGGTGGCGGTTATCATCATCACCGCCTTCGGCACGGTGGAGCGGGCCGTGGAGGCCATGAAGCTGGGGGCGGTGGATTTCATCGCCAAGCCCTTCGCGCCCCAGGAGATACGCGAGCTGATCACCCGGGTGCTGGCCCGCGAGCGCCTGACCGAGCAGGACGCCAAGGACTACCGCGTCCGCCTGGAACTGGCCAAGCAGAGCATCCGCGCGCGCAACTTCGCCGCGGCCTTGGAGCACGCCCGCAAGGCCCTGGGCCTGGACCCCTACCGGGCCGAGGGCTTCAACCTGGTGGGCGCGCTGCACGAGATTCTGCACGACCGCGAGGAGGCGCAGAAGAACTACCGCCTGGCGGTGGAGGTGGACCCCACCTACGCTCCGGCCCAGGCCAACCTGGATCGTCTGGTCAGCCACAAGGGCCAGGGCGGTATCATATGGGAGGAACCGGAGGAGCATGCCAAATCCTAGCCCGGAGCGGCGCATGGCCAGAAACCTCTTTATCGTCATCGTGGGTTGCGGGCGGCTGGGCTCCTACCTGGCCAACGGGCTGAGCCGCGCCGGCCACGGCGTGGTGGTGATCGACTGCCGGGAGGAGGCTTTCGAGGCCCTGAGCGCCGAGTTCAGCGGCTTCAAGGTGAAGGGCGACGCGGTGGAGTCCGAGGTGCTGCGCGAAGCCAGGCTGGATCGGGCCGATCTGCTGTTGGCCGTGGCGGAGGAGGACAACGTGAACCTGATGGTGGCCCAGGTGGGGAGGGAGGTCTTTGGGGTCAAGCGGGTCATGGCCCGGGTGGCCGACCCGGCCCGCGAGGTGGCCTACCGCGAGTTCGGCATCCCCACCGTCTGCCCCACCACCCTGGCCGGCGACTTCCTGCTCAACACCCTGCTCCGGGGTGAAGAGGCCTGAAAATGCGCATCATCATCATCGGCGGCGGCCGGGTGGTCTACTTCCTGGCCAAGTTGTTCATCAGCAAGGGCTATCAGCCGGCCATCATCAACCGCGACCGCGACGAGTGCCTGTGGTTGTCGCAGCAGCTCAAGGCCCTGGTGCTCTGCGGCGATGGCAGCCACCCGCCACTTTTGGAGGAGGCCGGCGCCCGCCAGGCCCTGGCGGTGCTGGCCATCACCCCCCGCGACGAAGACAACCTGGTGGCCTGCCAACTGGCGGCCAAGATGTTCGGGGTGCCGCGCACCCTGGCCCTGGTCAACGACCCCGAGAACCTGGAGGTCTTCCGCAAGCTGGGGATCAGCGTGGCCTTCTCCACCACCCACATCATGGCCACCCTGATCGAGCAGCAGGCCGGCTTTGACGAGATCGTCAACCTGATGCCCCTGGCCCAGGGCCGGGTGACGGTCTCCGAGGTGGCGCTGCATCCCGGCCTGCCGGCGGTGGGCCGCTCCCTGCAGGAACTGGCCATGCCCGCCGGCTCCCTCATCGGGGCGGTGATCCGCCACGATGCCGTGCTGGTGCCCCGCGGGCCCGATCGCCTGGACGCCGGCGACCGTCTGATCCTGCTCACCACGCCGGAGAGCTACGCGCCGGCCATGCGCTGCCTGCTGGGAAGCGAGGCCTGAGGTGAAACCCTTGCGCCAGGCGGCCTACCTGCGCGGCCGCTACCGGGTGATCGTAGCCTACGCCGCCCTGATCTCGCTGCTGCTGGGCCTGTTCATCCTCTCTGCGCTGGCGGCACTGCTAGCCTGGCCCCAGGAGAGCGACCAGGCCTGGGCCTTCCTGGCCCCCGGCCTCGGCCTGGTGGCAATGGGCGGCGGATTCTGGCTGGCCCTGCGCCCGCGCGAGCCGGTGCCCCTGACCCTGCCCGAGGGCGCGGTGATCGTGCTGCTGGCCTGGGCCGTGGCCCTGGTGGTGGGGGCTTTGCCCTTGATGCCCACCGCCGGGCTCAACTTCTCCCAAGCCGCCTTCGAGGCCATCAGCGGCTGGACCACCACCGGCCTGTCGGTGGTGGATGTGGCCAAGGCTTCCCACCTGGTCTTGCTCTACCGCAGCATCATGCAACTGGTGGGCGGAGCTGGCCTGGCTATCATGATGTTGGCCGCCTTTGGCGGGCCGCTGGGCGCGGGGCTCAGCGCGGCCGAGGGCCGCGACCGCCAATTAGTACCGCACATCCGGCGTTCAACCCGCCTGGTGGTCAGCATATATCTGGGCTACATCGTTGTCGGGGTGGCCGCTCTGCGCCTGGCCGGAATGAGCTGGTTCGACGCGCTAAACCATTCCATCTGCGCCGTCTCCACGGGCGGCTTCTCCACCCGGGTGGAGTCCCTGGGCTATTGGAACAGCGCCCTGGTGGAAACCATCACCATGACCCTAATGGTGCTGGGCAACTTGAACTTCCTGACCAGCTACGCCCTGCTCAAGGGGCGCTGGCGGGCGGTGGCCCGCAACGGCGAGGTGCGCCTGATGGCCGTGGTGCTGCCGCTGGCGGCGGTGGGCCTGTATTTCTGGTCCACCGCGGGCATGCTGGCGGAAACCGGCCGGGCGGTGCGGGCCGCGATCTTCGAGACCGTCAGCGCGCTGACCACCACCGGCTTCAACTCGATCCCCTATGACCGCTGGAACGCCACCGCCATCCTGATCCTGTCCATCCTGATGCTGATCGGCGGAGGCATCTGTTCCACCGCCGGTGGCATCAAGCAACTGCGGGTGTATGTACTCTACCGGGCGGCGGTGTGGGAGGTGCGTCGATTGATCCTGCCGCGTAGCGCGGTGAGCCAACCGGAGTTGTGGCAGGGCGAGCAGCGTCAGGCCATCGACAGCGAGTTCCTGCGTCAGGTGGCGGTGTTCCTCGCCCTATACCTGTCCATCTACGGCCTGGGGGTGCTGATCCTAACCGTGGACGGCTACTCGCTATCCGACAGTGTATTTGAGTTCGCCAGCGCCCTGGGCACGGTGGGCCTGTCGGTGGGCGTGACCTCCACCAGTACGCCTCATTCGGGCCTCTGGGCGATGACCATCGCCATGTTCCTGGGCCGGCTGGAGATCATCATCGTGATGGTGGGCA
>JAZDHW010000175.1:0-7858 GCA_043805555.1 Pseudomonadota bacterium | reverse complement strand
ATCAAAAGCAGCACTATCACAATCAGCAGCACCAATCCCAGACCAGAGCTTGGGTAGTATCCCCAACCCCGGCTGTGCGGCCAACTGGGAAGTGTGCCCACCAGAAGAGCCACAACGACAATGATGAGAATTATTCCAAGCATTACCTTCTCTCCGTTAAAAGCGCCGCAAGGGGTTCAGGAATCACTCGACCCACCGGTGATGGCAGTAAGCTGGCTGACCGTACCCGCTATTTGACCGTTAAATCGTTCCTGACCGACATAACGCCCTTGACGCTACGGGCCACCTCTCCGGCCTTGCGGACGTTCTGGGCCGTATCAACAAAGCCGCTCAACTGAACCTCGCCCTTGAAGGTCACGACGGTGATCTGCAATGTTTTCAGGGTCGCCTCGTCAAAAATGGCGGCCTTCACCTTGGCCGTGATGACGGAATCATCGACATAGCCTCCGGTGCTTTCGCTGGTTCGCGTGGCGGCGCAGCCCATGAGCATGGTCATCACCCCAAGAAACACCACCAGTTTCACCATGCCGTGCAATTTCATCATGACGCCAAGTCCTCTTTCTAAGTTTAGCCTTGCGGCATAGGGCAGAGCGCCTCGCAGCTCACGCCTGCCTGATTTTTGGTTGTTTGGAGCGGCGTTTGACATCGGCCCAACGCCGCTTCCAAACGTGACCGTCCGCTCTATTTGCCCACGACCTTTTCGACTTCACCGACCTTTTCTTGTATGGCGCCGGCCCGCTTTTCGTCCTTGCCGGCGCCTTCCAACTCGGCATTGAGGCTGACCTTGCCGGCGATCTCCTTGATCTTTCCCTTGGCCTTGTGAAACTTGCCTGCGACTTGATCTTTTGTGCTGGATTTCATTGTCTATCTCCGTGTTAGTGCAGAGCGGTACGCGCTCCCCGCTTGGTAGGCGTTGTCATGCCCTCTAGCAATAATGATAAGCAGGGATCGCGGACAAACGGAGGCGGCTGGTTGGCGGTTTATTGGTTGGTAAAAACCACCATCAAGCGAATTTACGCAGGTGTGTGGCCAGGTTGGCGCTGGTGTCGGTTATCCTGAGCTTGCGGCGGATGTTCCGGCGGTGGAAGCTGACGGTGTCCAGGGACAGGTTCAGGTTTTCGGCGATTTCCTTGCTGCTCAGGCCTTGATTGATCATGCCGGCGACTTGGATCTCTCTTGACGTCAGCCCCAGGGTCGGCGAGCCAAGCCGCTTGGCAAAGGACGAGGTGATGTGGTCCAGGTGGGTGAGCGCCGTCTCGATGCCGGTGCGCTGGGCCGGGTTCAGCCGGGTCGACAGAAGATCTTGCAGGCAAGGCGCCACCAGGTTGTGGACCTGCTGGGTGACGTTGGCCTCCATGGCCTGCCGATCCTTTAAGCTGCGCCGCAAGAGCACCCCCACCGCGACGTTGGCCTGCTCCAGCTCCTGAGTCTTGAGTTCCAGTTCGGTTTTCTGTTGGAGCAATTCCCGGGCCGCCTCCGTGCGTCGCTTGATCTCTTCCGCCAGCGCCTGGTTGGTCGCCACCAGGTCCGCCGTGCGAAAACGCACCTCCTCCTCCAACCGCTCGTTGGCTTGGCGAAGTTGGCTTTCCGCGACCTTGAGCCGGGCGATATCGACCACCACCACCCGAAACAGCCTGGCGGGTCCTTCTTCGCCGCTGAGGGTAGAAATCTCCAACTGGGCGGGAAGCCTGGCCCCGTCCATTTTCAGCAGGTCCGCTTCGATGCTCTGCTGGGCGCCAGAATCCGCCACTGAATCAAGGCACCGCAGCAGCACCCCGCGCTGTTCCTGCTCCACGAAGCGATGGAGGCTTTGGTCCACCAGGTGGTCGCGGTCGGTGGCGAGCATGCGGGCCATGCTCAGGTTGGCCCGGCGAATTATTCCTTTTGCATCCAGGGTCAGGTAGCCCGCCGGCGCCCGGTCGTAGAGGTCGCGGTACTGGTCGCGGGCCTCCTCCAGGGCGTCACGGGCCTGGCGCAGCTCCTCGTTTTGCAGCTCCAGCTCGACCTGGTGGACCTGGAGCTCATGGACGAGCCGCCGGGCGTCCTCTTCGGCCAGGGAATGCGTGACGCCCGGCCCGCTTTCCTGCACCTGGTTTTCGGCCCGCCGGCGCAAGGCAAGCCTATCCTGCCCGGCGTGCGAGTCTGTTTTCATGGCAGGCTCCCGCGGGCGCCCCCGGCCTAGCCGCCGGGGCGCGTCATCTCGATCCCGGTCCTCTGGCGGCCGGGCTGGTTCATGTTCAGGGAGCTACGCGTCTCCGCCTGCGGCCACGGCATGATCGGCACGGCGCTGATGCTGTTCTGGGGGCTGCCCTCGATGACGCGATCACTGTAGGCTACGTAGACCAGCACGTTGCGCTCGCGGTCGAAAAACCGGACCACCTGGAGCTTCTTGAACACCAGGCTGCGGCGCTCATCGAACACCCGCTCGCCTTCATGCAGCTCGCCCTTGAGCTTGATGGGGCCGATCTGGCGGCAGGCGATGCTGGCGTCGCTGGTGTCCTCGGCCAGGCCCAATTCGCCCTTCACGCCCCCGGTCTGGGCGCGGCTGATGAAGCAGGCCACGCCCTGGACCTTGGGATCGTCAAAGCCGTCGACCACGATTTTATCGTTGGGGCCCAGCCAGCGGAATTTGGTGCTCACCGCACCGGTGGTGCCGCGCTCGGGCCGGCTGCCGAGCCACCAGCCAAACAGCACGGCAAGCACGAGGAGCCCCAAGCCAAGAGCCATCCCGATTTTTTTCATCACGATATTCCCGGTGAAGCCTGGGTGGAGCAGCCGTCATGCCCGCCCCCAAGGATCGTTTCATGGCCGGCATGGTCATGCGCGGGCAATGGCTTCGGGGGCGGCCAACGCCGAAGGTTGGTTAAGGCGCATACGGTAACCACCCTCGGGCAGCCTGGTACCCGGCATCCCGCCGAAGGCGTAATGCCTTACTTATCAGTATGCGCCTTGGCGGTCCTGCGCGCAGAAATAACGGGAGCCTGCCGGTGGTCAGCAACCGGCTGGGGCGGTGGATGCTCTGGCGCAACGGACCAAACTGGTGGTTCGGGGCCGTCTTTTGGTCAATCGACAAGATCGGGGTAGAGCAGCTTCGCGCAATCCGGACATATTCCGTGGGTGAATTGAGCCTTGGTATGGTCCTGGACGAACTTCTCGATCCTTTGCCAGTAACCTTGGTCGTCGCGTATTTTTTTGCAGTTGGAGCAGATGGGCAGCAGGCCGCTCAGCAGCTTCACCTTGGCCAGCGCTTCCTGGTACTGGTGGAGCAGCTCGTTGCGCTCCTTTTCGGCCTGGATGCGGGGAGTGATGTCGCGGCTGATGATGGAGGCCCCGGTAATCTCGTCCCGAAAGTTCCTGGTGGGCGACACGGTGAGGGATATGGACAGGGTGCGGCCATCCTTGGCGATCCGTTCGGTTTCGAAGTGGCCGACCCGCCGACCCTGGCGCACTTCGGCCAGGATGCGGTGCATTTCCCCGGAGTGTTCCGGAGGCGCCAGCACGGACTCCGACCCGCCCACCATCTCCTGGGCGCTGTAGCCGTATATGGCCTGGGCCCCGCGATTCCAACTGGTGATGACGCCGTCCAGGGCCATGCCGATGATGCCGTCGTCGGAGGACTCGACAATCGCGGCCAGGACCTGCAAGGCCTCCTCGCCCCGCTTGCGCTCGGTTATGTCCACCACGGCCAGGCGGAAGCCGCCCTCTTGGTCCTGGCCCGGCGCCACGGCCACGCCCTCTAAGTGCAAGAACCGCGGGGCTTCGCCGCTCCCCTCCAGTTGCACCTCGCAGACCTGCTTGGTTTGCTTGGCGGCGATCCCGACCAGGAGGTCATGAAACGCCTGGCGGGTGCCGCGCGATATGAAGCCGCCCAGGTTGCGGCCCAGCACGGCGCTCCGCTTGGCTCCCAGCAGGGCCGCGCCGGCGAGGTTGGCTTCCCGGATGATCCAGCGCTGATCAACGGTGAAGTAGCCCACCGGGGCGAAATCATACAGGTCGACGTAGCGCTCCCGGCTGGCCTCCAGCCCCAGGCGGGCCTGGCGCAGCTCCTCGTTCTGCACCTCCAGCTCGATCTGATGCACCTGAAGCTCGTGGACCAGCCGGCGGCTGTCTTCGTCGGCAGGAGGATGGCCGTCGCGGACGCCTTCATTCGCCAGGTGATCTTCAGCCTGCTGGCGCAAGGTGCGCTGGTCCGGGGGCAGGGGCTTGCCCTTTTTCATGGTTTACCTTTCATCGCGAACTGGAGCGGGCTGGGACCTACTTCTGTGATCCTCCACTTTCTGCATCGCCGATCTTGTCGCCCTCGGTTCCGGTCCGTGTTTCCAAATCTTGATAAGCCCGGCGCAGCTCCGCCTCCAGCTTTTTGGCCGCGGTGATGTCTGAGAAGGTCACCACCACGCCGTCGATGACGTTGTCGATGGTGCGGTACGGCATTATGCGGGTCTGGAACCAGCGGCCGTCGTGGGTGGCCACCTGCTTTTGCATGAAGATCAAGGACCGGAGCACCTCGGCCACGTCCTGGGCCAGCTCGGGATAGAGGAGGTCGGAGACGATGTCGGTCAGCGGCCGGCCCACGTCGCCGGGGATGAGCTTGATGATCTTGGTGGCCTGGTTGGTGAAGCGGCGCAGGTTCAGATCCTGGTCCAGGAACACGCAGGCCAGGTCGGTGCTGTTGAGCAGGTTCTTCATGTCGTTGTTGGAGCGCGAAAGCTCGTCCACCTTGGATTGCAGCTCGGCGTTGACCGTTTGCAGCTCCTCGTTCAAAGACTGCATCTCTTCCTTGGAGGTGGTCAGCTCCTCATTGGTGGACTGAAGCTCCTCGTTGGTGGATTGCAATTCCTCGTTGGTGGACTTGAGCTCTTCTTGCGAGGTCTGCATCTCCTCGCGGATGACCTGTATTTCCTCACGGGCCTGCTGGCGCTCGCGCTCCAGCTCCTCCAACTGGGCCTGGGTGGCGGCGGTTCGGGGAAACCTCGCCGCCGGCTTCCCCTTGGCGGGCGCGGGCCGGTCGCTGAAGACCACCAGGCGCATGTCGCGCAGGCTCTCCGGCTTTTCCAGGGCCTGCACGGTGAGGTCCAGGAATTGCTCCCCACCATCGGTCTTCACTTTCAGCCCCGTAAGGGTGACCGCCTCCTTCTGGCGGGCGGCCTGATGGAAGGCCTGGGCCAATTCATAGCGCAGGCCCTCCCGGGCCATGGCGAAGATGTTCAGGTTGGCCTTGCCGGCGGCCGGCTCCAGGTATTTGCCGGTGCGCCCGCTGATGAACAGGATGTTGCCCTCCCGGTCGACCAGCACCGCCGGCGGAGCGAAGCTCTGCAGTAGAAGCTGCTCGGCCAGGGATTGCAGGTTGGATGTGGACTTGGGCTCCCTGCCCTCGGCCGCCACCCCCAGCGGGGAGCCCGAGAAAGAGGAGGGGAAATCCACCAGCACGGCCTGAGAGGTGGTGTCCTTGCGGCGATAAAGCCGGTGTTTGCTGTCAATCGGCGCGAACAGGTCTGAAAACCCCCCGATGGTTTCGGCGCTGCCCAAAAACAGGACCCCACCGGGATTCAGGCTGTAGTGAAACAGGGGCAGCAGCTTTTTTTGCACGTCAGGGTCAAGATAGATCAGCAGGTTGCGGCAGACCAGGACGTCCAGCTTGGTGAAGGGCGGGTCCATGATGACGTTCTGGGGGGCGAAGGTCACCATCTCCCGGATGTCCTTGCCCACCCGGTAGCCGGCTTCCTCCTTCAAGAAGAACCGGCTCAAGCGCGCGCTGGGCACATCCGCGGCGATATTGGCCGGAAAGACGCCCTGGCGGGCCTTGTCGATGGCGTCGTGGTCAAGGTCGGTGCCGAAAATGTGCAGGGGGTACTTCTTTTTTCCCTTGATCTTTTCCACCGCCTCCCTGAAGACCATGGCCAGGGAATAGGCCTCCTCGCCGGTGGAGCAGCCGGGCGTCCAGGCTCGCAGTTGGGCCCCCGGCGGACGGCCGGCCATGAGCGCCGGCAGGGCCTTGTCCTTGAGGGCCTCCCAGGCCTCCGAATCGCGGAAAAAGCTGGTCACCCCGATCAGGAGTTCCTTGAAAAGCAGGTCCAACTCCTGGGGGTTTTCCTGCAAGAAGCGGACGTAATGGCTGATTTTGCCGATCTGGTGGATGCCCATGCGCCGCTCCACCCGGCGGTACAGGGTGGATTTTTTATACTGGGAGAAATCATGGCCGGTGTGGGCGCGCAGCAGGATAACCGCCTTTTCCAGCCCCCCCAGGGCCTTGCTCTCCAAATCCGGCGCTTTTCCGGTCAAGAGCGGATTGCTCCGGACATATTTGATGAGCTTGCCGGCCAACTCCTGGGCCGGGGCCACGAAGTCGGCCAACCCCGCCTCGATGGCGCTTTTAGGCATGCCGTCGAACTTGGCCGTGGCCGGGTCCTGCACCAGAACCACCCCGGCCGCCTCCTTGATGGCCTTGAGGCCCAGGGAGCCATCGGAGCCCATGCCGGAGAGGATCACCCCCACGCTTCGCTCCCGCCGGTCCAGGGCCAGAGAGCGGAAGAAGAAGTCGATGGGCAGGCGCAACCCCCGAGGAGCCACCGGTGGCAGGAGGTGCAGGACCCCGCGCAGGATGGACATGTCCTTGTTGGGCGGGATCACGTAGACGCAGTCGGGCTGGACCTTGGTGCGGTCTTTGACCTGGCGCACCTTCATCGTGGTCCCGCGTTGCAGCAGCTCGGCCATGATGCCTTGGTGAGTGGGGTCCAGATGCTGCACGATTACATAGGCCATGCCGCTGTTGTCGGGCGCCCCGGCCAGAAACTGCTCCAGGGCCTCCAGCCCTCCGGCCGAGGCGCCGATGCCCACGATGGGGAAGGCGCCGGCCTTCTTGGCTGGGGCGGGCTTGGGTGACGGTGGGGCCTGGGCTATACTAGGCTTGCCGGCCGCGGCGGGCGCAGTCTTTTTCATAAAGGACAACCTCGGGTCGAATCTTCGGTGTGCGGCTGTACAGAGGTTTGGTGGCCGCGTGGTGATAAGGGACTAGAATCCCGGGCGGAGGCAATAATAAAAACTCACGTTCAACCAAGTTTAACATAGGTCGCGGAAGTTTTAGCACGCCGCCCTGGGCCGGGCCAAACCACGTTAACTTGATTAATTTATTAACATTAGATGTGCAGGCATGATCGCTGCGTTGCGGGAAGCCACCTGACTATCGATCGCTCTGAGCACCCATGATTCCCGCCTGACCTGCCTTTCACCCTAAAACCATTGTCCTCCTAGTCAATTACAGCCACTTCTCCGTCTCTCCCGCCGCCATGTCCTTGTAGAACTGCTCCAGACGCTCGGGATCGCCGATCCAGAGGCCGCCTTCCTGGCGGATGGGCATGCCGGCATAGGCTTTCTTGTGCTTGATCACCGTCGCCTCACTGAAACCCACAAACGCAGCGATCTCCTTCATCCCCTTTAAAATATTGGCCTTGCTCACCATCTGCTATGCCTCCGGCTGTAGACGTCTTCATCGGGAGCTTGGTTGGCTTCTGGGGCCTCGGCCGCCATGTAGCGGATGCCGAGGTAATCGGCGCAGACCAGCTGCAGGACCTCGCAGTCCAGGAAGTGGTTGGCGCGGCGGCGTGGGTTCTGCCAGAGCCCGCGCTCGTCCTTGGACTCGGAGCAGAGCTGGCGGGCGTAGTCCGTCAGGAGGCCCAGGCCGCGGCCATCGGCCGGGGGCTTGCCGTCCGGCCAATTGGAGTGCAGGCGCCAGGCGCCGGCATCGCCCGGGCTAATGCGCAGCTTGCCATCCAGGAGGTCCGACTTGTAGAAGTTGGTGGACACGTCGAAGCGGATCAGGCCGGGGTGGGTGTCCAGCTTGGTCTGGCGGAAGGGCTGGGCC
>JAZDHW010000174.1:0-2037 GCA_043805555.1 Pseudomonadota bacterium | reverse complement strand
CGCCGCCGCGTTCCTGATGGCCTTTTTCGTGGGCGTGCCCTACGTGGAGATCATGCTGGCGGCGATCATCCCCGCCGTCCTGTTCTATGTCTCGGTGCTGCTGGGGGTGCAGTTCATTTCGGTGGGGCTGAGGATCAAGGCCCCCAAGGAGGCCCCGGACTACCCGCTGATCCGCCGCCGCCTGCCGGTCTTCCTCATTCCGCTCACGATCATCATCGTCCTGCTGCTCATGCACTTCAGCCCCATGATGGCCGCCTTCTGGGCCATCGTCACGGCCGTGGTGCTGAGTCTGATCAGCGCGGACACCCGGCCCACCTGGGGCGAGTTCTGCCGTGGCATGGCCTCCGGGGCCCTGACCGGGGCCTGGATCGGCGTCTCCCTGTGCGTGGTGGGCATCATCGCCCAGACCCTGATCACCACCGGCCTGGGCTCCAAGATCGCCTCCCTGGTGGAGGCCATCGCCGGCGGCAACCTGGTCGTGGCCCTGCTGATGACCATGGTGGTGTCGCTGATCCTGGGCTGCGGCGTACCGCCGGTGGCGGCCTACAGCCTGGTGGCCATCGTCACGGTGCCGGTGCTGGTGAACATGGGAGTGGAGGTCCTTTCGGCCCACTTTTTCTGCTTCTATTTCTCCATCATCTCGGCCGTCACCCCGCCGGTGGCCCTGGGGGCCCTGGCCGGGGCGGGCATCGCCCACGCGTCCTATTTCAAGACCTCGATGCACGCCTTCAAGCTGGCCATCGCCGGCTTCATCATCCCCTTCCTGATCGTCTTTAACCCCATCCTCACCTTGAACGTGGCCGACTGGCTGCTGGGGCTGGGGGCCATGGTGGCCATCCCGGTGGGGCTGATCTGGCTGGGGGCCGCCATCTACAACGTGGGGCTGGTCCGTATGAGCCCGCTGGAGCGGCTCATCACGGCGGGCGCGGCCTGTTGCCTGCTGGGCTTCAGCCTGTTCCGCGACATCGACCACGCGCCCCTGCTCATCACCCTGTTTGGCGGCGGGCTGGCGCTCAGCGTCACGGTGCTGGTGATGCAGATCAAGAAGAAGCGCCTCCCCCAGGAAGAGCTGGTGAGCGTCGTCCCGGAGCAGGCCTGAAACACCCGCGTGCGCGGCGAATGCAACCGGCAAACGCATAACAACCTGGAGCCCTAAGATGAGCAAGAACACTACGCCATACGCGATTTCTGACGAAACCCGGATGATGCTGGACAGCGTGCGCCGCTTCCGCCTGCAGGAGCTGGAGCCCATCTGGCAGCAGGTGGACGAGGAGGATCGCATCCCCGAACCCGTAGTCCAGAAAATGCGCGAGTTGGGACTTTTCGGCATGGCCACGCCCAAGGAATACGGCGGCCTGGGCCTCACCGCCTTGGAAGAGGCCCTGGTGCAGGAGGAACTCTCCCAGTCCAGCGCCTGTTTCCGCAGCCGCATCGCCGGCACCAACGGCATCGGCTGCCAGGGCATGGTCATCGACGGCACCCCCGAGCAGAAGGCAAAATACCTGCCGCACCTGGCCAGCGGCGAATGGACCGCCGCTTTTGCCATGACCGAGCCCAACGCCGGCTCCGACGCCGCCAGCATCCAGACCAAGGCCGAGCTCAAGGGCGACCACTGGGTGCTCAACGGCACCAAGCAGTTCATCACCAACGGCCCCTCGGCCAACCTGTTCACCGTGATGGCGGTGAC
Organism: Pseudomonadota bacterium; assembly: GCA_043805555.1. GTDB lineage: Bacteria > Desulfobacterota > Desulfarculia > Desulfarculales > Desulfarculaceae > JACRDC01. The sequence continues at coordinate 350 of JAZDHW010000174.1, read as the reverse complement.
CGATCCGGCCAAGCGGACCCGCGGCGGCATCACCGCCTTCCTGGTGGAGGCCACCTTCCCCGGTCTCAAACGGGGCGCGGTGGATTCGGGCATGGGCCTCCGGGGCAACCCCACCTGCCAGATCATCCTAGACGATTGCATCGTGCCCCGGGAAAACGTCATCGGCGGCGACAAGATGATCGGCAACGGCTTCAAGACCGCCATGCGCATCATGGACAAGGGCCGCCTGTTCATCGCCGCCCACGCCCTGGGCGGGGCCCAGCGCTGCCTGGAGCTTTCGGTCGCATACGCCAAGACCCGCGAGCAGTTCGGCCAGCCCATCGGGAACTTCCAGATGATCCAGGCCATGC
>JAZDHW010000173.1:0-13959 GCA_043805555.1 Pseudomonadota bacterium | reverse complement strand
ACTTGGACAGGCAACTGCCAGTGAAACAAAAAACACCAGCCCAAAAACGGCGGCCTGATCTCAAAAACTGCCAAAACTATAGATAACTAACCGTTTTCATAAGATCATTATTGGCCGCTTCGCCTGTCTTGGACAGCAATGGACGTGGAGTTCGCAACCCTGGAACGGGTGGACTGGTTCGACAACCGGCGCCTGCTCGAACCCATCGGCAATGTCCCACCCGTGGAGTACGAGCAGGCGTAGTATCGCAATCAGGAAGCCCCGGCCAGGGTGGCCGGACTCAGATAGATGAGCCTCCGAAATACCGGGGCGGTTCAACAGGCCTTGCCGTGGATTATTTCACCTCGACCGTCTCATTTATATCCAGAAACGTTAAAACGATCTTGCTGAATTCACTTGGCGCTTCGAACACCAAATGATGGGTAGCGTTCTTGAATTGCACCAGCCAAGCCCCAGGGATGGCCGCCGCGATGGTCTTGGAACTTTCAGTCCCCACAACCGTATCCGAAGTTCCAACCATGAGCATGACCTGATTAGTTATCAAGGGCAGCTTGTCCTGGGGAGTCTTCCAATGGGTGGTGGCTTCCAGTTGTCGCAGAATGGTTTGGTTCGTAGGCGAGGCCCCCTTCATGGCCTTGGAAACATTGTCTCCCTTCAAGGCCTTGGACACATTGCTCCCATCAGTGGAAGTTGCGTAGATGATTGCCTTTTTGAAACGCCCCGGATATTGCAGCAGCAGTTCCTGGGTTATGGTGCTCCCCATGGAAAAGCCTAACACATCGGTCTTTTTAATTCCCAGGGCGTCAAGCAGGCCAATGACATCATCGGCGAACAGTTTGTAGGTGAAGGTCACCTCGTTATTTGTGGTGTGCCCCATGCCCCGATTGTCCAGGAGGATCAACTGACGTGTTTTGGCAAAAGTGTCAATAACTAGTTCAGGCCAGTGCTCCATCGTCCCCCCCAACCCCATGATCATCACCAGCGGGTCGCCCGAGCCAATCAATTTGTAGCCGATTTGTATTCCGTTGGCGCTGACTTGGTAGATGGCATGACCTTGCTTGTCTACCCCGATAGCCTTGCCGGCCGGTTGTATGTTTTGAGCAAATGCGCCAGGGGCGCCGATAGCCAGCGCCCATAAAAAGGCCACAAAGAACATAGCGGCTTTTTTCATATTGCCCTTGACCCTTTTCCTGGCGATTTCTTACTGTTTCAAGATGATTTGGTGGACACCGATTACGTTATAGGCTACATCTCAGATCATCGCAAATAAAATCAGCCCACATAGGTGGACTTGGCAAATTGGCTTGGTTTCCAGCCAACCACCCAGTTCCACGTTTGGATTTTGGTGGTAAATATATCCGTCATTGTCGATGGTTACATCGGCAAGCAATAACAGGAGCGCCAGGTCGTTTCTCGTGGGGTCGATGTCTGGAGGATGTGGACCAATTGGCGGTTGGGCCTCCTGAGGCAAAAAATGGATCAAACCTGACAGTGTAGGGTGCAACCCTCTCACCTTATGTCGGGCGCCGAGAAAAGCACCAATACGGTGCTTGAAGTTGTTCTATGGCTGTCAACCGCAGGAGCTTCCGTCGGGAGTGCAGGTTGGAGACAGTGGCCCTGGTGACCCATGGGGGCATGCGCATGGTCCAGGCGGCGCGGAACAAATCATCTTGCTTCAGGGGGGGGAGTATGTGACTGTTGAGCGAAATGGGCACTCTCCAGGGCCGGAGTTAACGCCAGCATGAACTTGGGCAACTTCTCAGACGTGGTCAAGTTCGCGGCTGCATCCGCCGGCCTGGAGCGCTCCCTCTCGCGCCGGGGATTCCTCTTGTTCTCGGCCTGCGCCGTGGGCAGCTTCACCGCCCTGAGCCTGCGTGAAGCCCTCGGGGCCGAATCTCCCCTGATCATCCTGGACAACGCCAAGGGCCTGGTCTTGGCCGACCCCTCCCGCTGCGTGGGCTGCCAGCGTTGCGAGCTGGCCTGCACGGAGTTCAACGACGGCCGGGCTCAACCCTCCCTGGCCCGCATAAAGATAGACCGAGCCCTGAACTTCGGGCCGGGGTGGCCGGCGGGGGATTCACCCCTGCTGGGGACCTGGGGCAACGGCCTGGTGGTCCAGGGCGTGTGCCGCCAGTGCCCCCATCCGGTGCCTTGCGAGATCGCCTGCCCCCAGGACGCCATCCAGGCCGACCCGGAGACCGGGGCCCGGGTGGTGGACGCCAACCGATGCATTGGCTGCCGCCTGTGCCAACGGGCCTGCCCCTGGGGCATGATCAGCTTTGACGAGCAACGCCAGCAGGCCTCCAAATGCTTCCTCTGCCATGGCAAGCCCAAGTGCGTGGAGGCCTGTCCCGCTGGGGCCCTGCGCTATGTGCCCTGGCGGGACATCACTCGCCAAGGGCGCACCGCCGGGGCTTGGCTGGCCGTCCCATCACCCGCCAAGGCCAAGGCCTGCGTAGAGTGCCACATCCCGGCGTCCAACCCGCCTAACACCCCCTAGCGTCCTCGCCAGGAGCAAGCCATGGCCTCCAGCCCCGGCGGCTTTTCCGGAAAGGTCCTGCGCGTGGACCTGTCCACGGGCAAGATCAGCACCCAGCCCACCCTGGATCGCTATGGGGCCCTGCTGGGGGGGACGGGTCTCGGCTACCAGGTGCTCTGGGAAGAGGTGCCTCCCGGCACCGGCCCCTTTGATCCGGCCAACAAGCTGGTCTTCGCCACCGGGGTGCTGGCCGGCACCGGCGCCCCCTGCAACGGTCGCCTGGCCGTGACCACCATCTTCCCCACCTGCTGGCCCCGGCCGTTGGTGGCCTCCGGCCACATGGGCGGCCAGTTCGCGGCCAAGCTCAAATACGCCGGTTACGACGCGATCATCATCGAGGGCCAGGCGGAAAAACCGGTCTGGCTGTGCATTCAAGACGCCCAAGTGGAACTGCGCGACGCGAGGCATTTGTGGGGCAGCGGCATCCGGCGCACCACCCTGGAGATCAGCCAGGAGTTGGGCGCCAGTTGCGCGGTGGCCTCCATCGGGCCGGCGGGAGAGAAGCTGGCCCCCATGTCCATCGTGGCCACCGCCATGTCCCATACCGCCGGCGGGGTGGGCGGAATCATGGGGGCCAAGAAACTCAAAGCCATCGCGGTGCAGGGCAGCGGCGCAGTGCGCATCGCCGGCGACAAGGCCGAGTGGGAGCGGCTCATCAAGTTCCACTTGTCCATCCTGGGCGCCAACAACCAGCATGTGGTGCCCCGCTTTCCCCATCCCCAGGCCGAGTACTATCACCCCGCCTCGCGCTGGGTGGGCGCGCCGGGCAAGCGCTGGGGAGCGGCGCAGCCGCCCATCGAGATCAATGGCGATCTCTATGCCCAGGACCGCATCGCCTTTCGCAGCAACAGCGCGGTGCATTTTCTGGGCGAGCAGGCCTGGCGCAACACCGTGCGAGGCGGCGGCTGCACCGCCTGCCCCATCCGCTGCCACACCATCATCAAGGTGCCCTCGGCGGCCGCCAAGTACGGCATCGCGGAAACCGCCCAAAACACCTGCGTGGGGCTGGTCTTCGGGACCCGGTTTTTCAAGAACCTGCCCGGAGGCCCCATGGGCCAGGTCGCCATGGAGGCCAGCTTGCTGGGCATGCACCTGGCCGACGACCTGGGGGTCTGGTGCAACTACGGCCAGTTGCAGCGCGATCTGCGCAAGCTATATTACGGCGGCATCTTGAGGAGCAAACTCGGATCAGCGGAATTCGCCTCCATCGCCTGGGACAGGTACGAGGCCGGCGATCCCCAGTTCCTGCTGGACATCATGCCCCGCCTGGCCCAGCGCCAGGGGGAGCTGGGCCAGGTCCTCAGCCAGGGCACCGCCGGGCTGTTCAACCATTGGTCCATCCCCGAGGAGGACTGGAGCCGGGACCCCTTGGCCTACTACTGGAAGATGGGGCACCCCAAGCACCACGCCAACGAGGACGACGGCCAGTGCGGGGTGATCATCAACACCCAGTACAACCGCGACCCCTGCTGCCACTCCCACACCAACTTCGTGCGCAACGGGCTACCGCTGCCGGTGCAGAAGCGGCTGGCCTCCGAGATATGGGGTTCTGCCGACGCGGTGGACGCAGTGGGGGACTACACCCCCATGAACCTGCCTAAGGCCAGGCGGGCCAGGTGGTCCCTGGTGCGCAAGGAGCTGCACGACTGCCTGGGGCTGTGCAATTGGATGGGGCCCTGGGTGGCCTCGCCCCTGAAGTCGCGGGGCTATGCGGGCGATGACAGCCTGGAGTCCAAGCTCTTCAGCCTGGCCACCGGCCAGAATATCGACCGCGAGGGCCTGGACCAGATCGGGGAGCGGGTCTTCACCTTGCACCGGGCCCTGACCATCCGGGACATGGGCCGCCTGGACATGCGCTCCCTGCACGACCAGGTGCCCCCCTGGGTGTTCGAGGATCCCGCGGGCGCACCGCCATTCAGCAAGGGCACCATCTGCATGGAGAGGGCCGACATCGCCCTGGCCATGGACCTGTTCTACGAGGTCATGGGCTGGGACCGGGCCACCGGCGCGCCCACCCAGGCCACCTACTCCCGCCTGGGGCTGGAGGAGACGGGCCGGGCCCTGGCTGCGCGGGGCCTGGTGCCCAGGGCGGCGGCGTGACCCCCGAGGCGCGGGCCAGGCTGTCCCAGGCGGCGGCGGCGGTGGTGGCCCGGGCCAGCCGGGCGGGGCGGCTGGTCACCCGGGAGGAAGTGCTGGAGACGCTGGGGGCGGAGGGCCTTTTCGCCCAGGCAGGGGCTCCGGCCGATGCCGGCCCGGCCCCGCCAACCATTGACCCGGCAGAGGCCGCATCCTCCCTGGACGGCATCCTGGCTGGGCACCCGCAGGTGGCCTCCTTGGCAAGCCTCTCCGGGCAGACCGTCTATCACCTGCCGGAGCTTCTCAGCCGGAGCTATGCCCTGATCCTTGACCGCAAGGACTTCCCGCTGCTGCTCCTGGCCGAGGAGGTCCGGACCAACGCCCGCGATTACCTCCGACCGGTTCCCCTGGAGCTCTTCCTGGCGCCTCCCTTTGATTTGGCCCCGGAGGACCTGGAGCACCTCCTGCGGGTGATGGCGGCGGACCCTGCCTACCGAGACATCGCTCTCACCTCGGCGGAGGGCGGCGCCAGGTATCTTTATTCCACGCGACACCTGGAGCACCACTACGCGCGTTTCCTGGCGCAGCAGGCCGAATCGTTGTCCCTGAACTCTTAGAACTACGTTGGCCAGCGTAAGGGGAACGTGCGTGCCAGGATGGAAGCGCTATCACATGCATAAACAGCAAGAAAACGCACGGGGTCGCTCCCTGGTCCGCCGAGCAGCGGCGCGGGCGACAAGCATGCAACTGGTGAAACTCGGTTTATGCGGCAATGTGAGTTCAGAACGCCATTGCCATCAGTTCAACCAGTTGATGTAAAGGCTAAAACAAGCCATTAATTGGCGGTTGCGCGGTGATCGGTAATGGTGAGAGCCGGGAAAAGGGACTAAGGACGGATTGCGCCTCTACGATATAGTCATGTTGCAAAGAATGGCTTTTCTGGAGAGCTTCTTCCACACCCTCAAGACTGAGCTGGTCCACGACCGTGATTACCAGACCCGTTGGGAGGCCAAGGCTGACATATTCGAGTACATCGAGGTCTTCTACAACCGAACCCGTAGGCATTACGCCCTGGGGTATCAAACCCCCGCGGAATATGAGATGGACAAATTGGCTGCTTAACTACGTGTCCACAAAACCGGGGGAAGAGCAACCCAGGCGGGGAATGGGCAAGGCCCGTTTGGGCTTGCCGCGAACCAATTTAACCAGGCGGCCCCCGGCCAAGCTCGCTCCATCTTGCGGGACAAGGCGGGCGCAGGGTAGTAGAGCAGGTCCTTGGGCCGTATAAGCCCGTGAACTCACCCTGGTCCATCACGGTCAGGCTTGGAAGTCCAGCAGGATCGGTTTGCCGTCAAGTGCTTCGATTTTTCCCGAACAGGTTTGCGCCGGCTGGTCTAGCCGGTTGGGAATGCCGCCGGCACTTGCACAGCGGCTCCGCTGTTTCCAGCCCGGTGTGGCGGAGGATTTCTCACCAAACGTTGGGGGGTTAGGCTTATAATTGGTCCATAGGCTTGCTGGGAATTTCCAGAATGCGCGGGCTGACTCAATGATGTTCGCCGCCATGCCTATGGAACCTCCTGCCCTACCTGCCTATGCCCAAACCCGGGGTCAAGCTATATGCCGCTGAGAGTTCTTCAGATTGCGTTGTTGCTCTGTGGGCTGCTGGCCACCTGCGTCCACGCGGCCCCCTCCAGCATTACGGTGGCGGTCGGTTCTGACAGCGTTCCATTTTATTTCCAGGATAAGAACGGCCTTCCCCAGGGCCTGGTGGTGGACTTGTGGAAATTGTGGTCGCAGAAGACCGGCGTGGCCGTGCAATTCAAAGTGGCCAGCTTCGGCGACACCCTGTCCCTGGTGCGTCAAGGCCAGGCCGATGTCCATGGTGGGTGCTTCCAGAGCCAACAACGCCAGCAATACCTGGACTTCGTCACGCCGGTTTGCATGGTGCAAACCAACTTTTTCGTTCACCAGAACATCTTCGGCGTGACGAGCTTGCAGGACCTGCGCGGCCTGCGGGTGGGGGTGATCGCCGGCGACTACGCCTTGGAATTTTTGGAGGGTAAGCTGCCTCCATCCTCGCTGGCCATCTACCCCGACAACCAAGCCCTGTTTCAGGCCATCGCCCGTGGCGATGTACTGGCCTTTGTCAAGGACACCGCCATCGCCCTGGATCAACTGGCCGAGCTGGGTATTCTGGGCCAATACCGTTACGACATCGAACGGCCCCTGTACCAGCGCCCCTGGCTGGCGGCGGTGCGGCGGGGCGACCGCGAAATGGCGGAGTTGGTGCGGCAGGGCATGAGCCAGATCACGCCCGAGGAGCGCGCCACCCTGGAGTTGCGCTGGCTCCGGAGCGCCAGCGTCAAGACCAAAGACCGGCTGGTCATCGCCTGCCCCAAGGGTAACGCCCCCTTCACCACCCTGACGCCCTCGGCCCGGCCGGCGGGACTGCTGGTGGACATCTGGCAGCTCTGGGCTCAGAAGACCAATAAAAAAATCGAGTTTCGCTTCTCTGATTGGGCTGGCTCGCTGCGCGATGTGGAGCGCGGCGACGCCGATATCCATTCGGGCCTGTTTTTTACCGCCGAACGCGCGGCCCGGTTTGATGTTTCACCCGCCTTCTACGGGGCCGAGTCCAGCATCTTCTACAACCCCCGGCTTCTGCAACCCACCCGCCTGGAGGACCTGGCAGGCCAGGAGGTGGGCGTGGTGGCGGGTTCGTTCCTGGAGCAACACCTGCAAGGCCTACTGCCCGGTCTGCGCACCAGGAGCTATGTTGATACCGACGCCCTGGTGCGGGCGGCGGTGGATGGCCAGGTCAAGGTCTTTGCTGCCGAGGCAGCGACCGCCGCGGCTTATTTGGACCGCCTGGGCGAGCACGGCGCCTTCCGCCGCCTGGCCGGCTGGCAGCTCACCCAGCGCCTGCACGCCGCCGTGCGCAAGGGCGGGCACGAGCTGATGTCCCTGGTCGCTTCCGGCTTCAAGGCCATCAGCCCCCAGGAGCTGGCCGAGATTGAGCGGCGCTGGATACCCGCGCCGGAGCTGCGCTACCTGACGGAGACCCCGGAGTTACCCAAGTTGACCCCCGAGGAAAAGGCCTGGTTGGCGCAGCACAAGGTTATCGTGCTGGGCGCGGCCCAGGATTACCCGCCTCTGGATTTCATCGCCGCGGACGGGGCGCACCAGGGGCTGGCCGCGGAATACCTGGGCCTGCTGGAGAAGCGCCTGGGCATCCGTATCCGGGCGGTGAGCGCCTTTGGTTGGGCCGACATGCTGGAGAAGGCCAAACGCAAGGAGCTTTCCGGCGTGGCCTGCATCGCCCAGAGCGAAGGGCGCGGGGCCTTCCTCAAGTTCACCAAGCCCTACTTCTACAGCCCCTACATGGTCTTCACCAGAAAGGACCATGCGCCCTTCGCCTCCCTGGAGGCGCTGGTCGGCCAGACCATAGCCGTGGAGGATGGCTTCTTCCTGCAAGAACGCCTGCGGGAGCAGTACCCGCGCATCAAGCTGTTGCCAGTGCCCAACACCCAGGCGGCCCTGGAGGCGGTGGCCAAGGGCCAGGCCCAGGCCTATGTGGGCAACCTGCTGGTGGCGGAGTACATCATCAAGCGCCAGGCGTTGAATGATCTGCGCATAGCTTGCACGGCCCCCTGGCCAGGGGTGCAGCTGCGCATCGGCGTGCGCCCGGATTGGCCCCAGTTGGTCAGCATCCTGGACAAGGCCCTGGACACTATCACCACCCCGGAACAGGCGGCCATCAACAGCCGCTGGCTGCCGCCGCGCACGGCCTCCCTGGCCGGCGATGTGGCCATGAAGCTCACCCCCAAGGAGCAGGCCTGGCTGGAGGGGCACCGCCGTTTACGCCTGGGGGTGGACCCCAACTGGCCACCCTTTGAGTTCATCGGCCCGGACAAGGCCTACGCCGGCATGGCCTCGGACTACGTGCGCCTGGTCAGTGAAAAACTGGGCGTGCAGATCGAGGTGGTGCCGGACTTGACCTGGGGGCAGGCCCTGGAGGGGGCCAAGACCGGAAAGGTGGACCTCCTGGCCAGCGCGGCCCGGACCCCGGAGCGCAGCAAGTTCCTGCGCTTCACCAAGCCTTACATGCGCTTTCCCATGGTCATCGCCACCCGTGACGATGCGCCGTTCATCGCCGGCCTGGAGGATCTGGCCGGCAAGACAGTGGTGGTGGGCCAGGGCTACGTCTCCCAGGAGCTCCTGGCCGCCAACCACCCCGAGCTGCGGCTCATGCCCTACAGTGACATCATGCAGGGCCTGCAGGCGGTGAGCCAGGGTTCGGCCCAGGCCTTCGTGGGCAACCTGGCCACCATCACCTATTTCACCAAGCGGGCCGGCCTGACCAACCTCAAGATCGCCGCATCCACGCCCTACTCCTTTGACCTGGCCTTTGCCGTGCGCCAGGACTGGCCCGAGCTGACCGGCATCCTGGAAAAGGCCCTGACCGAGATAACTCCCGCCGAGAGGGACAACATCCACAATACGTGGATCGCCATACGCTTCGAGCATGGCGTGGACTGGCATTACGTATGGAAGGTCATCTTCGTCATCGTGGCGGCCTGCCTGGCCTTGCTGGGGGTGTTCTTCTCCTGGAATCGGCGGCTGCAAAAGGCTGTGACCCAGCGCCGCCAGGCCGAGGAGGCCCTGAGCAAGAGCGAGGCCCAGTTGCGCGGGCTGGTGGAGAGTTCGGCCGACACCATCATCGTGCTGGACACCGAGCGCCGCATCATCGACTGCAACCCGGCCTTCAGCGAACAGTTCGGCTATTCGCGCCGGGAGGCCGTGGGCCAGTCGGCGCGGCTGGTGCATTGCGACGACGAGTCATATGAACGTTTCGGCCGCGAGGTCTATCCCTCGGTCAGGGAGCGCGGCTCCTGGCGGGGCGAGTGGGTCTATTGCCGTCAGGACGGCTCTAGCATACCCATGGAAAACGTCATGTCCGCCTTCCGGGGACCGGAAGGCGAGATCAGTGGCTACTCGGCCGTGATACGCGACATCACCGAGCAAAAGAACAACGAGGCAGCCCTGGAGGCGGCCCGCCACCAGTTGGAGGACCGGGTGGCCGAGCGCACCGCCGAGTTGCAGAGTGCCGTGCAGGCCTTGCAGCAGGAGGTGCACGAGCGCCAGCAGGTGGAGAAGTCCCTGCGCAAGAGCGAGGAGGAGCAGCGGGCGGTGCTCAACGCCTCGCCCAATTGCATCATCGCTTTTGACAACGACCGCCGGGTGATCTATCTCAACCCCGCCTTCACCCGGGTCTTCGGCTGGAGCGCCCCGGATGCGATCGGCCAGCGCCTGGACCTGGTGCCGCCGGAGGAGAGCCAGAGCGCGGCCCAGGCCGTGCAAGAGGCCTATCGTCTGGATGGCGGGGTCCACTCCTTTGAGTCGCGCCTTAACACCAAGGCCGGCCAGACCTTGGACGCCAGCGTCCACATCACTGTGTTTCGGGACGTGGGCGGCAGGCCAGTGGGCCTGCTGGCCGCCCTGGAGGACATTACCCAGCGCAAGCGCAATCTAGAGGAACTGCGCCGCTACCGCGAGGAGCTGGAAAACCTGGTGGAGGAGCGCACCGCCGAGCTGGAGGTGGCCATGGAAAAGGCCCAGGAGGCGGACCGCATCAAGTCGGCCTTCCTGGCCTCCATGTCCCATGAGCTTCGCACCCCCCTGAATTCCATCATCGGCTTCACCGGCATCATATTGCAGGGCCTGGTGGGGCCCCTGAACGAGGAGCAGAACAAGCAGATGGGCATGGTGCAGCATAGCGCCCGCCACCTGCTCAGCCTGATCAACGACGTACTGGACATCTCCAAGATCGAGGCGGGTCAACTCAAGGTAGAGCTGGCCAACTTCGACCTGGCCCAGCTCATCAACGAGGTGAGGGCCGGCTTGCAACCGGTGGCCGACAAAAAGGGCTTGGCTTTCAGCTGCGAGATGGACGCCCGCGTGGGGCAGGTGATGAGCGACCGCCGCCGGGTGGAGCAGGTCCTCATCAACTTGTTGAACAACGCCCTGAAGTTTACTGAACAGGGGGAGGTTCACCTGGAATGCCGGGTTTCGGATGGCCTGGTAGTGACCAGCGTGCGCGACAGCGGCATCGGCATCAAGCCCGCAGACCAAGCCAAGCTCTTCCAGCCCTTCCGCCAGATCGACACCGGCCTGGCCCGTCGCTACGAAGGCACCGGTCTGGGCCTGAATATCTGCAAAAGGCTTATGGACCTGCTAGGGGGCCGCATCTGGGTGGAGAGCCAGGGCGAGGGCCAGGGCAGCACCTTCACCTTTACCCTACCCATCGAAAGAAGAGGCCATGACGCCTAAGAAGGTCCTGGTTATAGAGGACAACCAGCAGAACATGTACCTGACCACCTTCATCCTCCAGAACAAGGGGTACGAGGTGATCCAGGCCTGGGACGGCCCCCAGGGCATCCAAGCGGCCATCAGCGCCCGGCCCGACCTGATCTTGCTGGACATCCAATTGCCGGAAATGGACGGCTATACCGTGGCCGGCACCCTGCGCGCCGACCTCAGCCTGGCGGTGGTGCCCATCGTGGCCGTCACCTCCTACGCCATGGCCGGCGACCGCGAGCGCATCCTGGCGGCCGGCTGCACGGGCTATATCGAGAAACCGATCAACCCCGAGACTTTCATCGGTCAGATTGAGCGATTCATGCAGACCCCGCTAACCGGAGAAGGTTGAGATGGCCAAGCTGCTGGTGGTGGACGATCAGGAGGCCAATCGCTACCTGCTGGAGGTGTTACTCAAGGGCCACGGGCACGCGGTGGTGACGGCCAGCACCGGCATTGAAGCCTTGGACCTGGCCCGGCAAAATCCGCCCGAGGTGATCATCACCGATATCCTCATGCCCGAGATGGACGGCTTCACCCTCTGCCGGGCCTGGAAAAAGGATCCGGCCCTGGCCGACATACCGCTGATTTTCTACACCGCCACCTACACCGATCCAAAGGACGAGAAGCTGGCCATGAGCCTGGGCGCGGAGCGATTCATCATCAAGCCCACCGAGCCGGACCGCTTCATGGAGATTCTGGAAGAGGTGCTGGAAGAGCACCGGCAGGGCCGCCTGGCCTCCGCCAGCCCGCACATTGAGGAGGAAGGCGTCTTCCTCAAAGAGTACAACCAGGCCCTGGTGCATAAGCTTGAAGATAAGCTCTTGCAGTTGGAAGAGGCCAATGAACGCCTGTCCCAAGAGGTTGAGGAGCGCAAGCGCACCGAGCGTGAGCTAGCACGTAGCGAGGCGAAGTACCGCACCCTGATGGAGGCAGTGGCCGACCCCATCATCGTCTATGACCGCAACGGCCAGGTGCTCTACATCAACCAAGCTTTCACTAGGGTCTTCGCCTGGAACGCCACCGAGGTGCTGGGCCAGGCCTTGGAACTGGCCGCGCCTGGGGAGGGCGACGATACCCGCCAACGCCTGGCCGAGGCCTTGGCGGGACAACCCTGTTATGGATGTGAGGGGCGCTGCCTGACCAACGACCGGCAATTGGTGGACGTGTCCCTGAGCGCCGCCTGTTTCCGCGACGACAAGGATATCATCCAGGGTATCGTCGTCTGCTTGCAGGATATCTCGCAAAAAAAAGAGGCGGAAAGGGAGCAGGAGAAGCTGCGGGCCCAGCTGATCCAATCGCAGAAGATGGAGGCCTTGGGCACCTTGGCCGGAGGCATCGCCCACGACTTCAACAACCTGTTGGCGGTGATCACCGGCTTCTCAGACCTGGCGCTGCAAAACCTGCGGGACCATGAAAGCGTCAGCCAATATTTGCAGCAGGTGATCAAAGCCGGTGAGCATGCCAAGGACCTGGTCAAGAAAATACTGACCTTCGGCCGCCGCACGGCCATGGAAATGCAACCCCTGGACCTGAACCTAGAGGTTGGCCAAGCTATCCACCTGCTGGAGCGCACCCTGCCAAAGATGATAAGCGTGCAGACCAACCTAGCCCCGGACCTGCAACCCATCTGCGGAGACGCCAACGAGCTGCTGCAAATCCTGCTCAACCTGGCCACGAACGCCAAGGACGCCATGCCCCAAGGCGGGCGCCTGGTTATTGAGACCAGCAACGTAAATATCGACGAAGGCCCCAGCGCCTCTTACCTCAAGCTGCCCGCCGGGGACTACGTGTTGCTCCAAGTCTCCGATACGGGCATCGGCATGAACGCCGAAGTCAGGGAGCAGATCTTCGACCCCTTCTACACCACCAAGGAGCCGGGCAAGGGGACGGGCTTGGGCCTATCCACCACCTATGGCATCGTCAAGAGCCATGGAGGGCATATCTCCTGCTATAGCGAGCCGGGCCAAGGCACCACCTTCAAGATCATCCTGCCTGTCTATGTGAAAGACGTTGCCGGTGAGCGTAAGACGGGATCTGATCCAAGCCCAGTGAAGGGAGGCGGGGAGTCAATTCTCCTGGTGGACGACGAAAAGTTGCTCCTGGATCTGGGGGACATCCTGCTAGGCAATGCTGGTTACAAGGTGCGTACGGCCCAGAGCGGGGAGGAGGCGGTGGAGGTGTATCGCCAGCACCAGGATGAGTTGGACCTGGTGATTACCGACCTGAACATGCCCGGCATGGGCGGATACAAGACCCTGAGGGCCATCCTTGAAATCAATCCCCAGGCCAAAGTGGTCGTCGCCAGCGGCTACATGGCCAACAGCTACGTCAAAAACGCGTTGGAAACCGGAGCGGTCGGATATGTTGCCAAACCGTTCGGCCGGGTGGACCTTCTGAGCACAATCAGGAGTGTGCTGGATAAAAACTAACATCGCCTACAGAAAATTTTGACTTAATGGTCAGTATCAACCTTTTCGGCAACAGGTAACAACAACGTAGCTGTTTGATATTTGCAACGTTGCGAGCTTTTGTCAAAAGTTGTGTTTGGAATGATCAGGCGGCCATCCTTTGCTCCTTGATTCCGTCGACGAACCTGACTCCCTGAATCACCTCGGCCAGCTGGGTGGAGCCATCCAGCCTGCGCCAGCGCCTTTCGGCTGACTGGATCAACCGAAAGACTGAACCGCCCCGGTTTTTCCGGAGGCGCATCTATCTGAGTCCGGCCACCCTGGCCGGGGCTTCCTGATTGCGATAACACACCTGCTCGTACTCCACGGGTGGAACGTTCCCGATCGGCTCCAGCAGGTGCCGGTTGTTGAACTAGTCGACCCATTCCAGCGTTGCGAATTCCACGTCCTCGAGTTGGCGCCAGGGCCGCGCCGTTGGATCAGTTCGGTCTTGAAAAGGCCGTTCACCGTCTCGGCCAAGGCGTTGTCGTAGGAGTCGCCCCGGCTTCCTACCGAGGGCTCGATGCCAGCTTCGGC
>JAZDHW010000172.1:0-66705 GCA_043805555.1 Pseudomonadota bacterium | reverse complement strand
GCCGGTCTCGTCCAGACCGCGCAGGCGGATCAAGGCCGTCCGCCCGGCCGCGGCCAGGCCGGCCGCGCCGGCCTCGGCCAGGGCCGCGCGCAGCTCGTCAATCAGCGCGGCCAAGGCTAGCCTCCCGGCGCAGGTAGAAGGGATTGCAGTAGATACCGGGCCGCCATCCGGCCGGGAAGCGGCGCTCATGCCCCTCCACCCGCCACACGCCCGGCGCGGTCAGCGGCCAGGCGAACTGCCGGCCCTGGCCCTGGTCCACCAGGCGGCCCTGGTGCATGAGCCGCAGCCGGCCCCGGCCGGGCAGGCTGGCCACGAGGCGCAGGCCCGGCCGCCAGGCCAGTTCGGCCCCCGGCAGCCAGGTCTGGCCGGCCTCGTCCTCCAGCCGGCAGGCAAAGCCCGCGGCCGGGCCCAGGGCGGCGAAACAGCGCCCGCCGGCCAGGGCGCTGAGCACCAGGTCGCGGTCGGCCTCGGCCTGGCCGCTGAAGGGCCGCTCCAGCCAGAGCCCGGTGGTGATGAGCTTCATGTGGCGGCGGTAAGAGAAGACCCTCACCGGCAGCCAGCGCTTGCCGCTCTTGAAACCGTGGGCGTCGCCGCCGCCAAAGGCCGGCCAGGTCCGCCGCCGGCCCACGCTGTCCCACAGGGCCAGCAGCAGGGGATGGGGCCCGGCCAGGAAGCGGCGCGGCCAGGCCAGGCGGGCCAGGCCCAGCCACGGGCTGGCCAGGTCCTGCTTGAAGGCGCTCAGGCAGTTCCACAGCTCCAGGCCGGGGGCATCGACCGCGCGGAAATCCAGGCAGACAAAGGAGCGCGAGCCGGGCAAAAGCGGCATGGCCGGGTCCAGGGGGTGGGCCAGGGCGGCCCAGCCGCCCCGTTCCCGGGCCTGGCCCAGGCTGCGCAAGGGGTCGCCGTGGACGCCGTCGCCCCTGAGCTTGGGCAGCGGCCAGGCCTGGCCCCAGGCCAGCAGGTGGTTGTGGCGCGGGCTCAGCTCCTGGCCGCAGATCACCAGCACCCCGTCGCGCCAGCCGAAACCGGCCGAGAGCTGGTCGTGGTCGCTGAGCATCACCACCGCCACCCCGGCCCGGCGGGCGGCCGCGGCGATGGCGGCCACGTCGGCGGTGCCGTCGCTCTGGGTGGTGTGGACGTGGATCAGGGCGAAGACCGGCGCGGCCGGGCTGGGCGCCGCCGGGGTCAGGAGAGCGTCTCCATGGCCTTGGTCAGGAAGGCCTGGGCCGCGGCGAACACGGCCGCCACCTCGGCGGGATCGAGCCCGGCGCCCAGGGCCACCCGCTCGGCCTGGGCGTGGTCGATGAGGTCGCCCGGCGCGTGGGTGTCGGTGTTGACCACCAGCGCGGCCCCGGCCGCCCGGGCCAGGGCCGCCACCCGGCCGTTGCCCAGGCAGTGGCCCTTGCGGGCGCTCAGCTCCAGCAGCACGCCCCTTTCGGCGGCCAGGGCGGCTTCCGCGGGCGTGAGCAGGCCGGGGTGGGCCAGGAGATCGGCCCCGCCCTGGAGCGCGGCCAGGTTGGTGCCGGCCGGCACCGGCTCCACGATGGTCTCGCCGTGCACCACCACGATGGCCGCGCCCAGGTCGCGGGCCTGCTTGATCAGGTCCGGGATCAAGGCCGGCGGCACGTGGGTCAGCTCCACGCCGGGCAGGGCCTGCACCCGGTGCTGGCGGTTCAGCGCCAGGCAGGCCCGGCGCACCCGGGGCACGATGAGATCCAGGTTGCTCATGTCGGCATGGTCGGTGAGCGCGATGCCGATGAGCCCCTTGACCTCGGCCCGCTGGATCAGCTCGGCCGGGATCAGCTCGCCGTCGCTGAAGATGGTGTGGGAGTGCAGGTCGATCACGCCGGTCCGTCCTTGGCTGGGTCGTAGAGTTTGCAGCAATTGCGGCCCTGGTGCTTGGCCCGGTACAGGGCCTGGTCGGCCATCTGCACCACCCGGCTGGGCTCCTCGGCCGGGCCGGGCGCCAGCGCCGCCGCGCCCAGGCTGATGGTCACCACCGGGGCCACGCTGGAGCCGGGGTGCTCCAGGCCCAGGGCTTGCAGGTCCACGCGCAACTGCTCGGCCAGAACCATGGCGCCGGCCGCGTCGGTCTCGGGCAACAGCACCACGAACTCCTCGCCGCCGTAGCGGGCCACCAGGTCGCCGGGGCGCTTGACGCCCCGCACCAGGGTGCGGGCCACCTGGCGCAGGCAGTCGTCGCCGGCCAGATGACCCCACTTGTCGTTATAGGCCTTGAACTGGTCCACGTCCACCATCAACAGCGCCAGGGGCGCCTCCCGGCGCAGGCAGCGGCTCCATTCCTTGGCCAGGGTCTCGTCAAAAAACCGGCGATTGGCCACCAGGGTCAGGCCGTCCAGGTTGGACCGGGCCCGCAGCTCGCGGTTGGCCGTGGAAAGCTTGGCGGCCAGGTCGTGCAGCTTCGCCTCGCGGGTCTTGCGGCGGTCGGTCTCGGCCTTCAGCGCCAGGGCCGAGCGCACCCGGGCCAACAGCTCCACCTCGCTGATGGGCTTGCCGATATAGTCGTTGGCCCCGGCCGCGAAGGCCTCGCGCAGGCTGTCCATGTCCACTTTGGCGGTGACCATGATCACCGGGATGTCGCGCAGATGGGCGTCCTGCTTGAGCCCGCGGCAAAACTCGATGCCGCTCTGGCCTTCCATGATGATGTCCAGCAGGACCAGGTCAAAGCCGCGGCCGGCGGCCTCCGCCGCAGTCAGCGAGGCCAGGGCCTCGGCGGCCGAGGCGGCCTGGGCCAGATGGTCATAGCCAGCCCTTCCCAGGCTGTCCACGATGGACGAACGGGCGAGATGCGAATCATCGACAATCAGTATGCCGGGAGCTGTGGTGCTCATGGGGTCCCATTGGTGAATTTGCGGCCGGGAAAGCGATCGCCTTTCCCGGGTTAGCGGCATTGGCTGCCGATAGCAGAACACCTAAGCAATATTGGGTAGCAACATCCTACGCAATAGTCTTATATCACATTTTATACTTGCCGAAGTCCTCCGGGTCCATTTTCTCCAGCAGCTCTTTCCACTTGTCTTCGTCCTGGCCGCCGCCGGCCTCGGCCCCGCCGGCCAGATCCAGGACCTTGAGGGCCACGTAGATGGGCGCCTCGGCCCGGAGCGCCAGGGCCACGGCGTCCGAGGGCCGGGCGTCGATGACCCTTCCCCCGGCCGGGCCCAGCAGGTGCACCAGGGCGTAGAAGGTGTTGTCCCTCAGGTCCACCACCTCCACCTTGCTGATGCTGTGGTCCAGGGCGGTGATGACGTTGCGCAACAGGTCGTGGGTCATGGGCCGGGCGAAAGCCACCTTCTCCAGCTCGCTGGCGATGGCGGTGGCCTCCAAAAGGCCGATCCAGATGGGCAGGCTGCGCTCCCCTTCGGGCTCCTTCAGGATGAGGATGGGGGAGTTGCTGGCCGGGTCAATGGTCAGCCCCTGCACTATCATGCGGATCACGACTCTCCTCCCCTCAGGCCGGCGGCTCCAGCCGGCCGCGAAGCGAATTGACCAGCCCCTCGCTGATGCGCACCCGCACCAGGCTGCCCGTCAGTTCGGGCGAGCCTGGGAAGTTGACCGCCCGGCCGGCCCGGCTGCGGCCGGTGAGCATGCCCGCGCCCTTCTTGGCCGGGCCTTCCACCAGGACTTCTTCCAGCTTGCCCACCTGGGCCCGGTGCAGGGCAAGCGAAATCTGTTTCTGGCGGTCCTGCAAGCGCTCCAGGCGCTGGGCCTTGACCGCCGCCGGCAGCTTGCCCGCCATGCGCCCGGCCTTGGTGAAAGGCCGGTCTGAATATTTGAAACTGTACAGGAAATCGTATTGGGCCTGGTCCAGGAGCTCCAGG
The DNA here is from genome assembly GCA_043805555.1 of Pseudomonadota bacterium. Lineage (GTDB taxonomy): Bacteria > Desulfobacterota > Desulfarculia > Desulfarculales > Desulfarculaceae > JACRDC01. Next base: position 62,866 of record JAZDHW010000172.1, on the reverse strand, counting down.
CTCTCGGCGAACTCCGCCTCGGTCTCGCCGGGAAAGCCCACGATGATGTCCCCGCCCAGGGCGATATCCGGCGCCAGGGCCCGCAGCTCGGCCACCCGCTCCAGGTATTGGGCCCGGGTATAGCCCCGGTGCATGGCCTTCAGGACGCGGTCGCTGCCCGACTGGGCCGGCAGGTGGAGCTGCTCCATCACCTTGTCGATGCCGGCGATGGCCTGGATCAGCTCCGGCGACAGGTCCTTGGGGTGGCTGGTGGTGAAACGCACCCGCCAGATGTCGGCCACCTCCGCCACCCGCCCGAGCAGCCCGGCAAAGCCCAGGCCGCCCTCCGGATCGCGGTAGGAGTTGACGTTCTGGCCCAGCAGGGTCACCTCGCGCACCCCGGCCGCGGCCAGGGCCGCGACTTCGTCCACCACCTCGGCCGCCGGGCGGCTGGCCTCGCGGCCGCGCACGTAGGGCACCACGCAGTAGGAGCAAAAATTGTCGCAGCCGCGCATCACGGTGACCATGGCCTTGAGGCCGGGCTTGGCCGCCAGGACGATGGGCGCGGCGGGCGCGGCAAAGGGCGCGGTTTGCAGCTCGGTCAGGGCGGTGCGCCGGCCCTGGGCGGCCTGGGCCACCAGCTCGGGCAGGCGCTCGATGACCCCGGTGCCGAAGACGAGATCCAGGTGCGGGTTTTTCTTCAGCAGGCGCTGGCCCTCCTGCTGGGCCACGCAGCCGCCCACCGCGATCATCAGCCCCGGCCGCTGGGCCTTGAGCTCCCTGAGGCTGCCCACCAGGGAGTGGACCTTGTGCTCGGCCAGCTCGCGCACCGAGCAGGTGTTGATGAGGATCAGGTCCGCGTCCTCCACGCCATCCGCCTCGCGCCAGCCCTGGCCGTTCAGCATGGCCAGCATGCGCGCCGAGTCGTACTCGTTCATCTGGCAGCCGAAGGTGGTGATGTGCACGCGTTTGCCGGCGGGGTCGGCCATGGCGGTTTCCTTGCATAACAGGCTTTTGCCCAAGGCTATCCCACCCCCGCCGGGGATGCAACTCCTGCCCGCGCCGGCCGGGGGCTTGCCACGGCGGCCGGCTTGGTTCATGCTGGGGGCCGCACCGAGCCGGAGGCGGCGATGATTCCCATCCGCGACGAGAACCCCACCCAGGGCGTCCCCTTTCTGACCATCGCCCTCATCGCGGCCAATCTCTTGGTCTACGCCTACCAGCTCCTGCTCTCCGGCCCGGCCGAGCAACTGTTCATCTACGACTACGGCCTGGTGCCGGGCTGGCTGACCCACAGCGCCCGCCAGGGGCCGCCGCCGGATTTCATCGCCCGGCCGCTGACCGTGCTCACCAGCATGTTCCTGCACGGCGACATCCTGCACGTGGCCGGCAACATGCTCTATCTGTGGATCTTCGGCAACAACATCGAGGACCGTCTGGGCCCGGTGCGCTTTTTGGCCTTCTACCTGGTGGGCGGGGTGCTGGCCGCCCTGGCCTTCGTGCTCACCGAACCCGGGGCCATGCTGCCCATGGTGGGGGCCAGCGGGGCCATCGCCGCGGTGCTGGGGGCCTATTTCCTGCTCTACCCCCGGGCCAACGTGGTGGTGCTGATCTGGTTCTTCTTCTTCGTGAACTTCGTGCGGGTGCCGGCGGTGCTGATGCTGGGCATCTGGTTCTTATTCCAGGTGCTGGGCGTGGGCGGCTCCGGCGTGGCCTGGATGGCCCACATCGGCGGCTTCGTGGCCGGCCTGCTCCTGATCCGCCTGTTTTTGCCCCGGCCGGAGCGCCTGGTCTAGGCCCGCTCGGCCTCCCCGCGCCCGGCGGCCGGTGCCTCGAAGCTGCACGGCAGCATCACCTGGCATTTGGCGCAGACGTGGCTGGGCATGGGCAGGCCTTCGAACTCGGGCTGGGTCTCGGCCAGCTCCAGGCGGGCGTAGCAGGCCTGGCGGTCGAAGCCCTCGGCGCTCAATGCGCCGGCCGGGCAGCGCCGGGCGCAGGCCAGGCAAGCCAGCCCCCGGCGGTGCAGGCAGTGCTCGGCCGCGCTCACCAGGGGGTGGTCGCCCAAATCGGCCGTGGTGACCAGGCTGCCCAGGCGGCCGGTGCAGCCGGCCGGAGTGATGAGCTGGCAGTTGACCCCGAACCGGCCCAGGCCGGCCAGGTGGCCCAGGTGCTTGTGGGACCAGCGGCTCACCAGCCGCACCGGGTCGAAGTTGGCCGTGGCCGGGGTCACGGCCGCGGCGTGGCCCTGTTCGCCCAGCCAGGCGGCCAGGCGCTCATTGATGGCCGCGATCATGGCGTTGGTCTGGTGGTAGGCCAGGCCCCAGTCCCGGCAGGGGAACTCGCCCGGCCGGTTGGCCGCGGCCAGCGCGCGCTGGAAGGGGATGAAGTAGACGATCACGCTGCGCGCGCCGGGCAGCAGGTCGGCCGGCAGCAGGTGGTCTGGCGCAGCGATGCGGGGGAGTTGCCCGAAGCGTCCGTCAGCCGGGGCGGTGACCAAGAGGGGCTCGCGCCACCAGTCTCGCACCCCGGTCCGGGCCGGATAGGCGGCCACGAAATCCCGGACGATCCGGCGCAGGTCCGCGACCGCGGCCACGGCCCGGCCTCTAGCGCACCAGGCCCTGGATCTCGATGGAGCGCACCTCGGCCAGGGGGATGCGGAAGTTGCCGAAGCTGGTGCGGCCGGTCAGCTTGAGCAGGCCATCCATGACCAGCTCCACCGGCGCGCCCTCTTTCAGGCTCACCTTGCCCTTGAGCACCCCGCCCTGGTTGGCCAGTTCCACGGTCTTGACCTTGTCGAAGGGTATGGCGGCCTGGCCCTGGCCCAGGCTGCCCAGCACAAAGGTCTGGCCGTCGACGGCCACCTGGGTCAGGTCCACCCGGGTGCCTTCCTGGTCCACCACCAGGCCCCGGTAGTTGGCCTGGGGCTCGGGGATGCGGGTGGGGGCGTTGCTGTCGCCGAAGCCCATGGCCATGACCAGGGGGCAGAGCAGCAGCAGAAGCAGGGGCAGGGGCAGCAGACGCATCCTGGGCATGGGTGATCCTCGCCGGGAGGGTTTTGCCAGCAATCGCGGACCAGGCAACCCGGCTGGCCCCTCGCGCCAGCCCGCCCACGGCCCGTGTTTTTTTGGTACCACGCCGGGGGGCGGCAGGCAATTCATTTCTGTGGCCGAGGCCTTGCTTGGCGAGGGGCCGGGTGCTGTTGTATGCTGGTGGTCATCCGCACCGTGCATGCGCTCGCCGGTCCCGGCTGGAGCGGAGGTCGCCGATGTTCTCCGGCCTGCTGCGTCGCTGGCAGATCATCCCCACCTGGGCCAAGGTTGTGCCCGTGGCCCTGCTCCTGGCCGGGCTGTCGCTGGCCCATTCCCGCCTGCTGGACACCGGTTCGCCGCTGCTGGCCGTGGTGCAGCGCCTTTTCTTCCTGCCGCTCTTCATGGCCTGCCTGCTTTTCGGCCTGCGCGGCGGTCTCAGCGCCGCCCTGCTCATCTCGCTCAACTACTATCAGCCCCTCATCGCCGCCCAATCCAGCCCCCCGGACGGCTCGCTGACCATCAACCTGGTGGAGCTGGGGCTCTATTTCCTCACCGGCATCATCATCGGCCTGATCGTGGACCGCGAGCGCCGGGAGTCCCAGCGGCTCAAGCAGAACCAGGACCTGGCCCTGTTGGGCCAGGCCACCGCGGCCGTGGCCCACGAACTCAAGACCCCGCTGGTGGCCATCGGCGGGTTCGCCCAGCGCATGCTGCGCGAATCCCCGGCCGAGCACCCCCACCACCGCCAACTGGAGATCATCGTGGCGCAGGTGGGGCACATGGAGCGGCTTTTAAGGGAGATGCTGGACTACTCGCGCCCCCTGCACCTGAACCTGGCCTCCCAGGACCTGGGGCCGCTGATGGCCGAATGCGCCGAGCTGGCCGGGGAGCTGGCCCAGAACCACGGGGTGCGGGTGGTCTGCGACCCCGGATCCCACAGCGCCTGCGCGGTGGTGGACGCCGCCCGGCTCAAGCAGGTGACCCTCAACCTGCTGCAAAACGCCATCCAGGCCAGCCCCCGGGGCAGCCAGGTCTGGCTCAGCGCCCGGGCCGGCGGCGACGAGGTGCGCCTGGAGGTGAGCGACCAGGGCTGCGGCATCCCCCGCGAGGACACGGGCCGGATTTTTTTCCCCTTTTTCACCACCAAGCACCAGGGCACCGGCCTGGGCCTGGCCATCAGCCGCAAGATCGTGGCCGCCCACGGCGGCAGCCTGGAGCTGGACAGCCAGCCCGGCCAGGGCAGCGTCTTTTGCGTGCGCCTGCCCCGCCAGGAGGCCTGATGGCCCCGGCGGCGGCGCAGGCCCGGCTGGGCGGGGGGCTCTCAGCCCCAGCGCAGCTTGGTGCGCAGGATCTCGAAATAGTCCTTGAAGGGCGATTGCACCAGGCGCACCGAGGGCCCGGCCCGGCGGATGTCGATGCGGTCGCCGGGCAGGAGCTGGATGCCCACCTGGCCGTCGCTGGTCAGGGTGGTGTCCTGGGCCCGCTGGCCCAGCTCCACGCTCAGCGTCATCTGCGGGCCCAGGAGGAGCGGCCGGTTGCTCAGCGCGAAGGAGCAGATGGGCGTGACCACGATGCAGTCCAGGCTGGGATGGCAGATGGGGCCGCCGGCCGAGAGGTTGTAGGCGGTGGAGCCGGTGGGGGTGGCGATGATCAGGCCATCGGCCCGGAAGACCGTGAGCGGCTTATCGTCCACGCTGAGGGTCAGCTCCACGATGCGGGCCAGGGCGGCCTTGTTGATCACCACGTCGTTCAGGGCCACCACCCGGCGCTCCGGGGCCCCCTGGCGGCGCACGCAGGCCTCCAGCATCAGGCGCGGCGGGGCGCTGAAATGGCCGTCCAGCACCATCTCCAGGGCCGGCAGCAGCTCCTCCGGGGCCAGGGCGGTGAGGAAGCCCAGGCCGCCCAGGTTCACGCCCAGGATGGGGGCCTGGGCCAGGCCGGCGCGCACGGTCTCGCGCACCGCGCCCAGCATGGTGCCGTCGCCGCCCAGCACCACCACCAGGCCGCAGTCCGGCGGCAGGTTCGGGTCGGCGGGGGCGTGGCCGGCCGGTTCGGCCTGGGCCTCGTGCAACAGCGCCCCCCGGCCGCGCCGGCCCAGCCAGTCGCCCAGGCGGCGGGCCAGCTCCAGGGCCTCGGCCGAGTTGGCCTTGTACACCACCACCACTTTTTGCATGCTGCGGGCCTCCAATTGGCCAAGCTAGCAAAAAGCCGGGCCGCTCACAAGGGCCATGGCCCGGATACGCCATCATCACACCCGGACGGTGCAGCTTGGCCGACGACGACCTGATCTCCGCCCTCAACCAGGCGGTCAAGCAGGAGATCATCGAGAACTACCTGCGCGAACGCCGCATCGTGGAAGAGGAGACCAACATCCTTTTCGAGGCCTGCAGCGCCTTCCAGGGCGGCATCTGCGCCTGGGAGGCCAACAAGGTCCGCCTGGCCCGCGCCCTGATCACCCACGAGGGCGTGGGGCGCTTTTTCGCCCTGGCCGGGCTCTCCATCACCCCGGACGCGCTCAACCCCGGCCAGATCGACTTGCCGGCCGTGCGCGGCCTGACCCGCTGCCGGCGCTACCGCCGCCTGGTGGGGCGCATCTACCGCGACCTGTGGGCCAGCCATGAGGCGCTGATCCAGGAGCGCCTGGAGGTGCTGTCCCTGCGCGACGAGGTGAATCAGGACATCATGAGCTTCGAGCGCAACTACGACCTGTTGGGCCTGCAATCCTACCTGCGCTCGCTCAATCCCGTGGAGTTGCAGCGCCGCCGGCTCTTGGGGGTCAACTTCACCCCCGGCGAGACGGCCGCGGCCGCCGCGGCGATGTCGTTCCACCCGCTCTCGGCCCAGCGCCTGGGCCTGGACGCCGAGCTGGACCGCCTGCGCCCGCCCGAGGAGCTTCTGCCCGCGGTCCAGCCCCTCCTGCGCGAGCTTTGCCGGCGCCACCCCCAGCAGGTGAGCGCCCTGTGGGCGGCCGCCGACCGCCCGGCTTGACAACCCCCCCCCGCATTGGGTAGAGGGGGGCAGCAGTCCAACCCGCTTCCGGAGAAACGCCGTGTCCCCCGCCCAAAACCCGCCCGCTGGCGAGCTGATCACCCCCCTGGACAACGCCGAGGTCAAGGCCCGGGTGCTGGCCCTGGCCGCGCCGGCCGACCAGGCCCTCCAGGACAACCTGACCAGCCACGTGCCCCTGATCGGCCAGGTGAGCGACTATATCATCTTCAGCGGGGGCAAGCGCCTGCGCCCGGCGCTGTTCATGCTGGCCGCGGCGGCCATGGGCCGGCCCGGCGACCCCCGCCTGGCCGCCATCTTCGAATACCTGCACGCGGCCACCCTGCTGCACGACGACGTGGTGGACGAGTCCGGCCTGCGCCGGGGCCGGCCGGCGGCCCGGATGGAATACGGCAACGACGCCGTGATCCTGGTGGGCGATTTCCTGTTCTCCAAGAGCTATTCGCTGTCGGTTCAGGTGCCGGATCTGCGCTTCGTGCGCGCGCTCACCGACTGCACCACCCTCATGGCCGAGGGCCAGGTGCTGGAGCTGGTGCACACCGACAACCACACCCTGGACTATCCCGGCTACCTGGAGGTGATCCGGGCCAAGACCGCGGTGCTCATCGCCGCCGCCTGCCAGATGGGGGCCATCTACGCCGGCGCGGACCAGGCCGCGGTGGAAGCGCTCTACGCCTACGGCCTGGAGCTGGGCCTGGCCTTCCAGATGGTCGACGACGCCCTGGACTACGTGGGCGACATGCACGAGTTCGGCAAGCCCGTGGGCCACGACCTGAAGGAAGGCAAGATCACCCTGCCCTTCATCCACGCCCGCGAGAAGGCCCCGGCCGCGGTGCGCGAGCGCCTCATCGACCTGGCCCGCATGGGCAAGCGCAAGCCCGAGGTGCTGGAGGAGGCCAAGGCCATCGTGCGCGACCACGGCGGGGTGGAGGTCACATTCGCCCAGGCCAAGGCCCACGCCGTGGCCGCCCAGGCCGCACTCATGCCTTTCTGGACCGGTCCGGGCGCGAACCCCGACCAGGACACCCTCATGGGCCTGGCCAGCTACGTCATCACCCGCCGCAACTAAGCGCCGGCCGCGTCAGGCCGGTTGATTCACGGGGCCCATAGCCCCGTGAATTTTTTTGGGGGTTGGTAGCGCCTGCTACGGCCGGCTTCGGCGGCCTGCCCTATCCTCATGAGCATACGGGCCGCAGGGTCCGCGCAACCTTATTGCAAAGGAGAGTCATGATGGCGCAGATCGACGCCCAGATGGTGGAGGCGATCAACCAGCCCGGCCGCATCGGCGTGTTGGCCACGGCCGACGCCTCGGGCCAGCCCAACGCGGCCTATTTCGGCAGCCCGCGCCTGAACCCCGACGGCGCCCTGGTCATGGGGCTCATGAAAAACCGCAGCCTGGCCAACCTGGAGGCCAACCCCAAGGCCGTCTTTTTCGTGGCCGCCGAGGCGCCGGTGACCTTCACCACTCCCGGCTGGCGGCTCTACCTGAGCGTGCAAAAAATCGACCGCGACGGCGAGGTGCTGGCCGCGGTGCGCGAGGCCATCGCGGCCAAGGCCGGGGCCCAGGCGGCCCAGGCCATCGTGGCCGGGGTGGTCTTCAAGGTCGAGGAGGTGCGGGCCCTGGTGGCCATGGGCTAATTACACACACCTCGCGGGTTGATGGAACAGCCTGCGCGGGCCATGGATGGCCCGCCCGCAAAACGCGGACCTGCTCCAAGGTCCGCGTTTTGCGCCAAGTCGGCTGAATTTACTTCGGCCGACTTGGGTTGAAAAAGTCCATGGATGGACTTTTTCAAGATACAGACGCCGCCCAGGCCTGGCCGGTCCAGCCGGCCTGGGTGGCTTCGTCTTGCAGGACCATGCCCAGCCCGCCAAAGACCTCCGCCGCCTGACCGGCGAATTCGTCCCGGAACCCGCTGACCACCAGCCGCCCGCCGGGTGCCAGGCAGCCGGCCAGGTGGGGCGCGGTGTGGATGAGCAGCGGCCCCGGCAGGTTGGCCGCGATGAGCGGCAGGCGGCCGGCCAGCGCGGCGTGGGTGGCGCGCACGAAATGCACCCGCCCGCCGGCCAGGGGGTTTAGGCCGCAGTTGCGGGCCGTGGCCCGGGCCGCGGCCGGGTCGGGGTCCATGGCCGCCACCTGAAGCCCGGCAATGAGCGCCATGGCCAGGGCCAGCACCCCGGTGCCGGCCCCCACGTCGGCCGCCCAGGCCCCGGCGGGGGGCGCATCGGCGGCCAGCAGCCGGGACAGGAGCAGCAGGTTCAGGCGGGTGCTGGGGTGGTCGCCGGCCCCGAAGGCCGTGAGCGGGTCGATGACCAGCCGGGATGGCGTGGGCGGGAGCCCGCTCCAGGCCGGGGTCAGGGCCAGGCCGGGGTGGATGGGGTCCTCGGGCGGGCGGGAAAAGGCCGCGCGGGGGTCGGGAGCGCAGAATTCGTGGACCTGGGCCGCCTCGCCGGCGCGCCGGGCCAGCTCGGCCGCCGCCGCCCGGCCGGCTTCCCCGGCCGGCCACACCGCCCGGAGCTGCCCCTCCTGCCGCCAGACCACCGCCGCGCCGCTCATTTTGAGCCAGCGGGCCAGGGCCTGGCCCTGGGCCTGCAGGCGCACCGGCACCCGGGCCTCCAGCCAGGTCTGGGCTACGGGGCCCATCAGCAGGCGATCGGCTGGCGGCGTTGCAGGGTCTGGGCCAGGGTGTTCAACAGCAGGCTGTGCTCCACCGGCTTGTGCAGCACCGCGTCCAGCTCCACCGGGTCGTCGCCGGCCCAGGCGTCGGCCTGCTCCCTGCCCCAGCCGGTGAGCAGGATGATGGCCGGCCGCCGGGGCAGGCGGGCCGCGGCCCGGGCCAGGTCCCAGCCGTTGCCGTCGGGCAGGCCCAGGTCGCAGATCACGGCCTGGGGGGCGAACTCCTCCAGCACGGCCAGGGCCTCCTCCAGGCGGGTGGACCAGCGCAGGCGGTAGCCGGCCGCGCTCAGCATGGCCTCGATGCCCAGCGCCACCAGGGCCTCGTCCTCCAGCAAGAGCACCCGTTCGCCGCGGGCCTTGGCCGGGGCGGGCGGGGCGGCGGCAGGGCGGGGCGGGCGGGCCAGGGGCAGGGTCACCACCGCCTCGCAGCCCCGGCCCGGCAGCGTGCGCAGCACCAGGTCCCCCCCCAGGGAGCGCAGGATACCGCGGCTGCTGGGCAGGCCCAGGCCCGAGCCCTGCTTGGTGCTGAAAAAGGGCTCGAAGGCGCGATGGGCGATCTCGGCGTCCATGCCGGGGCCGTTGTCGCTGAAGCTCAGCCGGACCCAGTCCGCGCCGGCCTCGCCCTCCACGATCAGCACCCCGCAGCCGGCCATGGCCTCCAGGGCGTTCTTGGCCAGGTTCAGGAACACCTCCAGCAACGCGCCGGGATGGGCCCGCACCCAGAACGGCCCCTGCACCTGGGTCTCCAGGCGCAGCCCGGCCGCCGCCTGGCCCGGCCAGGCCCGGCTGGCGATGCACAGGGCGCGCTCGGCGATCTCCACCGCGTCCACCGCCTGGGCGGCCTGCTGGTCCGGCTCGGCCCGGGTGGCGGCGCAGGCGGCCAGGCGCTGCACCAGTTGCACCCCGGCCCGGGCGCTCTCCACCACGTTGGCCATCAGCTCCGCGGCCTGGGCCGACTCCAGGCGATGCTCGTAGAACATCTGCTGCACCGCCTGGGCGTTGCCCAGCACCGCGGCCAGCAGGTTGTTGAAATTGTGGGCCATGCCGGCCGTCATCTGGCGCAGGGTCTGCTCGGCCAGCTTGTGGGCGGTGATGTCGCTGGTGATCTCGCAAAAGCCCTTGACCTCGCCGTCCTCCATGATGGGCGAGAAGGATGCGTCAAAATAGCGCCGGCCCTGGCCGGCGATGTCCAGGCTGAAATCGGCCCGGAACTTTTCGCCGGAGAGCACCCGCCGGTGAAGGTGTTCCCAATAGTCGCGGTCCTCGGCCGAGGGCAGCAGGGTGTGGGGCTTGAGGCCGGGGCGCATCTGGAGGCCCAGCGCCTCGCGCATGATCTGCGCGTAGGCGGTGTTGAAATGCTCCGACCGGCCATCCTTGTCGCTTATCACCATGAAATCGCTGGTGTTCTCCATCAAGGCCTGCAACCGGGCGTGGGATTGGCGGTATTCCTGCTCGCTCTGGCGCAGGGCCTGCTCGGCCTGTTTGAGGGCCGTGATGTCGTGGATGCAGGCCTCCACCACCAGCTCCTGGGTGTCCAGGTCCATGTCCGCAACCCAGGCCGTGTGCCGGGCCCAGCCCGGACTGCCGTCCTTGCGCACGAAGCCGTACTCGGTGGTGATGCTGTCGCCGGGCTTGGCCGTGGCCAGGAACTTGGCGGCCAGGCCATAGTAGTGCTGGTACCAGGGATCGGGCAGGATGCGCCGGGTCAGGCCGGGGTCGCTCATGAGCTCCTCGGGCGTGTAGCCCAATATGGCCAGGCAGCCCCGGTTGACGTACTCCACCTCCAGGCGCTGGGCCCGGGTCCAGCGGCTGCGGCTGGCCATCACCGGGGCCCGGTCCAGGAGGCTCACCACCTTGCCCAGCTCCTGGCTGGTCTGCTGCAGGGCGGCCTGGGCCGAGATCTGGTCGGTGACGTCCTGGCCCAGGCAGATGATTTCGCGCCCGCCCCCGGCCTTGGCCAGCACCACGAAGCGCCAGATGATGATGGCCTTGTCCTCGCGGCCGGGCAACACCAGGGGCGACAGGCTCACCGCCGGGCGCTCCAGCTCTAGGCTGGCCAGGGTCTGCAGCAAATCCACCGCGCCCTCGGCCGCGGTCATCAGGGGCACGCCGGCCTGGCCCAGGGTGTCGGCCAGTTCGCGGCCCAACAGGCACAGCCAGCGGCGGTTGGCCCAGGTGACGCGCAGGTCCTCGTCCAGGCGCACCACCAGGCCGGGCAGCGCGTCCAGGATGCGCTCCATCTCCAGGCGCAGATCCACCAGGCCGGTGGCGTCGCGGGCGATGCCCTCCACGTGGGTCAGGCGGCCGGCCTGGTCATAGATGGGGCGCAGCTTGTGGTGGATGTAGACGTCGCGGCCGTCCCGGCGGCGGGCGCGGAACACCTCCATGGTGCTGTCGATGCGGCCCGCCCGCAGGCACTCCTGGTGCCAGGCCAGCACCTTCCCGCGGTCGTCGGGATGGACTATCTGGAATAGGAAGTCGGGGGTGCGCAGCACCTCGGCCCGGGGCCAGCCGAAGATCCGGCTCACCGCCGGGCTGACGTGGTCGAAAAGGCCGGTGGCCACGTCCAGGCGGAAAAACATGTCGTCGGACAGGCGCCAGAACCGGCGCAACAGGCGCAGGGAATCCAGGCGCACGGCCCCGCCCGGCCGGGATACACGCATCGGCTTGAAGTTGCGGGGCCTGGTCTGAGATGACGATCTGGAGGCTGACATGACCCTCGACGCTGTGGTTGACTTATGCGGCTCCTGATGTTACTAAAGCCCGCCGGTCCTGGCAAGTGGTCGACCTTGCCGAAAATCCTGGCATATTTTGCTCACGCGCCAGAAAAACGCATCTCGCTACTTGCCCGGAAGCGGATTCGTTGCCATTATTTATGGAAACAATGGCGCACGACGCTAAGTGCAGGAAGGAACGTATACCATGATCGAAGTGACCGATTCCGCCAGCAAGGCCATCAAGGCCTTTATGGAGGAGCGGCAGCTCAGTTCCGCCCTGCGGGTCTTCCTGCAGTCCGGCGGCTGAAGCGGCCCTTCGTTGCGACTGGTTCTGGATGAACCGAAGGACAACGACGAGAAGACCGAGGTGGATGGGCTAACCTACCTCATCGACAAGGAACTGAGCACCCAAAGCGGCACGGTTAAAGTTGATTACATCGACAACGGCTGGCAGCAGGGTTTCGTACTCTCGGCCACCAACCCCCTGGGCGGTGGCGGTGGAAGCTGCGGCAGCGGTTGCTCCTGTTGATATAGGCCTTGACCTGTCCGGCGGAGAAGGGCTTGCCCTTCTCCGCCTTGCTTTTGGGCCCGGCCCGGCTCCGCGTCACACCTCGGTCTTACTCCTGGCCTCAGCTTGCATTTCAAAATTTAGGAACCATTATCTAGAAAGACAGCAACCAGCCCCCCGGGCAGGAAGGAAGAGGCGTTATGATCAAGGTGAGTGAAGCGGCCAGCCAGAACATCAAGGAGTTCATGCAGGAGCGCAGCCTGGATTCGGCCCTGCGCATCGTCGTGCAATCCAGCGGATGCTGCGGCTCCTCGCTGCGCCTGGTGCTGGACGAGGCCAAGGACGGGGATGAGAAGTACGAGGTGGACGGCCTGACCTATCTGATCGAGCCGAGCCTGGCCGCGCAAAGTGGCGAAGTGAGCATCGACTACCTGGACAACGGCTACCAGCAGGGCTTCGTGCTCTCCTCGGCCAATCCCCTGGCCGCGGGCGAGAGCTGCGGCAGCGGCTCCTGCGGCAGCGGTTGCTCCTGCTAGGCAGCGTCAGCTAAGCCGGCGGGCGGGGCCGGAGCGCCGGGCCCGCCCGGTTTGTTGCGAGCCCTAGAAGCCTGTCGGAGTAATCCTCCGACAGGCTTCCGAGCGGGCCATGGACGGCCCGCCCGGAATGGCGCCAAATTAATTTTTGGCGCCATTCCGAGAACTTGCCAAAATTCACTTTTGGCAAGTTCCAAGAGGAGAAAGCCATGAATGGCTTTCTCCGACACGCAACTAGACGCCGTCCGGGGCCGGCTTGGTGGCGTAGCAGACCACGTCGGTGGCGGCCTGGCGGCTGGCCATGATCCGGCACAGGTTCTCCAGCAGCTCGGCGGCCAGGGCCGGGTTCTCCTTCTTGATGGTGGCCATGAACTTGCGGCCGATGACCACCAGGCGGCCGGGGGTGACGGCCTCGATGTTGGCGGTGCGCTGGTGGTTGGGCAGGAAAAGGGCCAGCTCGCCGGCGATGTCACCGGGGCGCAGCACGACCAGGCGCTGGCCGTTGAGCAGCACCTGGAACTCGCCGGAGAGCACCAGGAACATCTCCTCCTCCACCAGCTTTTCGCGGGTGATCACCGCCCCGGCCGGCGCCTCCATCACCGTGGCCGCGTCGGCCAGGCGCTTCAGGGCCTCGGGCGGCACCTTGTCCAGAAACACCGAGGCCGGCCGCTCGTTATCCACCAGGGATTCCTGCATCTCCCGCCACACCGCGGCCGGGTCCAGCTCATAGGGATGGAAGGCCCCCTCCACCAAATACCGGTAGTCGGTGGTGTCGGCGTGGTGGTCCGAGCCGGCCGGGAAGTGCTCCTGCACCAGGGGGGTGAGCGGGCTGCCCACCTTCTGGAAGTGTTCCAGGTCGCCGGCGATCATCACCATGGGCACCCGCAGGCCGTCCGGGCTGGGGATCAGCTCGCCCTGGTAGCCGCGGAAGCCCAGGCGATGGTAGGCCCGCGACAGGCCGGGCGCGCAGTAGAGGAAGCCGATGTGGGCGTGGCGCCGGCCCACGGCCAGGCGGTAGGCCGCCTCGAACAGACTGGGGGCCACCGGACTGCTGCGCACCGAGGGGCTGACGATCAGCCGCGATATCTCGAAAACCGCCTGGCGGTTCAGATCCGGGAAGCGGGCCAGGGAATAGATCTGGGCGGTGTGCTGGTCCACCTCGCCCTGCGCCCATACCCTGAGCCGCATGGTGCCGGCCGGCGCGTCCCGCGGCCCGCTGTAGAGCAGGATGGTCTGGGGCTGGTCGTCCTCCGGATCCCTGATCCAGCCCTGGGCGTGGTCGGCGTTGTCCACATTGGCCTTTTTGAGCTCCCGGACATAGACCTGGTAGCGCAAGGCATAGATGGCCTCGCGCTCGGCCTGGGTCTCGGCCACCCGCACCGCCACCGCACCTGGGATGTGGCTTTTTTCCATCGGCAGCTCCCGAAACCGCGTTTTCCCCAAGGCGCCGGGCAGAAACAACCAGCCTGGATGCATGCTTGTTTAGCGGAGATCCGCCCGGACTGCCAGCCGGACCGCCCGGCCGGCCGACGCTAATTCCTATTTTAAACCTGGATGATTGGGCGGGTTCTATTAATTGCGTCCGGCCCCGACCGGGGCGGCTTGCGGTAAACTGGGCTTGTGCGCACCCGCAGCCCCGGCCGGGGGACGGGCGCGCAGCCGGCGGCAGCACTTGTCACGGGACCGACGCCATGGAGATCAGCCTGGCCCAACCGGCCGACATCCCGGCCCTCTGCGACCTGCTCAGCGAGCTTTTCAGCCAGGAGGCCGAGTTCATCCCCGACCGCGCGGCCCAGGAGCGCGGGCTGGCCGCCATCCTGGCCCACCCCGAGGCCGGCCACATCCTGGTGGCCCGCCGCGACGGCCGGGCGCTCGGCATGGTGAGCCTGCAATACCTCACCTCCACCGCCCTGGGCGGCCGGGTGGCGCTGTTGGAGGACATGGTCGTCACCGCCCGGGTGCGCGGCGGCGGCCTGGGCGCGCGGCTGCTCAGCCAGGCCGTGGCCCTGGCCCGCAACCAGGGCTGCCTGCGGGTCACCCTGCTCACCGACGGCGACAACGCCGCGGCCCAGCGCTTCTACGCCCGCCACGGCTTCAAGCCCTCGCCCATGACCCCGCTGCGCCTGGCCATGCCGGATCAGGCCTGACGCCGCCGGCAGGGGCGGCCGGTCGCCTCGGTAGATGCTATGAAAAACGCGGGATCGTCGCTGGCGGGCGGCGCTAACGGCGTGGCAGGAAAAGAGGCCCAAAGCTCGCATGCTGGCCGCCCAGCGAGCGCGCAACCGTCGCCCGGCGTCATGAAGCGCCGCCCTGCGAAGGTGATGCCCGATTTGGATCGTTAGACTAAATTAGCGGTTGACCTGCGGGTGGGGTGGCTGATGGGACTCGAACCCACGGCCTCCAGGGCCACAACCTGGCGCTCTAACCAAACTGAGCTACAGCCACCGCAATGAAAAGACAGGACTTACTGCGCCGGCGGCGCAGTGCATGGATTTATAACAGAGGGCCCTGGCCGGCGCAAGGCCTTTCCCCGCCAACCGGGGGACTTGCGGGTCAAATACCACCTATCAGGTAGGCTTGACACCCCGCCCCCCCTCCACTAGGATTAACCCACCATCGCGGGCGGGCTTGGGCCCTCCCGCGGATCGGTTTTCGCCCCGACCGCAGAGCGGCGGGGGCAAGGCCAGGCGACCATCCCACCCACCAAAGGGGTGACGACTTGAAGTTACTGGACGTTTTCAAGACCCGCACCCGGCATCCCTTCCGGCCCCGGGCCTCCGACGTCATCCAGCGCCTGCTGGCCGATTTTCGCGACTATGGGGCCGTGGGCGATTCGCTCATCATGGGCGAGGGCCACCTGGCCGGCCGGCGGGTCTACGTGATCGGCCAGCAGAAGCCCCGGCCAGAGCAGTTCAGCAGCCCGGAGGCCGTGGCCCGTCTCAACTGGGGCATGCTCAACGCCGACGAGCACGCCCAGGTGCTGGGCCTGTTGCGCCGGCTCAAGCAGACCGGCCCCCATGAGGACTCCCTGCTGCTGTCGTTCGTGGACACCTTCGGCGCCGACATCTCCATGTACAGCGCCCTGCGCCTGCAGGCCTTCTTCATCGCCCACCTGATCCGCGCCTACCTGAGCGTGCCCCTCCGCACCGCCAGCATCGTGCTGGGCGAGGGCGGCTCGGGCGGGGCCCTGGCCCTGCAGGTGGCCGACCGCCGGGCGGCGGTGGAGGACGCCCTCTATGCCACCGCCCCGCCGGAGTCGCTGGCCGCCATCATTTTCCGCGACGCCGGCCGCATCGAGGACGCCCTGACCATCAGCAAGTCCACCGCCAAGGACCTGAAGCACTTCAACGTGGTGGAGGCGGTGATCCCGGCCACCAAAAAGGTGGACGACGCCGACGGCCTGGCCAGGAACATAGAGGCCTGGCTGGACAAGACCGTGCGCGAGCTTTTCCGGCGCAACCTGGACAAGCTCCTGTTCCAGCGATTCGAGCGGGCCGAGGACCTGGGCGTGATGAAGCGCGGCCGCTTCTACGAACTGAAGCGCTTTATCGAAAAGCCCCTGAAGACCCTGCACAAGGCCCCGCCGGACGTCAAGGTCATCGAGGCCCCCTCCGGGGCCATCCACGTGGACGACTACTACGGCGACGGCACCGTGCTGACCCCGGGCCAGGCCTACGTGCTGTGCAAGGACGTCCACACCGGCGACAACGGCCCCGGCTGCGAGGCCATGATCCCCCTGGACGAATACCTGAAGAACCACCAGGTCTGCCCCAACTGCGGGTCCCGGCACGTGCTGGACGCGGCCGGCTGGATCCACGCCCTGGCCGATCCCGGCACCTTCCACGAGCTATTCCGCAACATGACCGTCCACGACCTGCTGGACGAGGAAGACATCCACAACTACTACCGCGATTTCCTCACCAAACAGAAGAAGCGCACCGGCTTCACCGAGTCGCTGGTCACCGCCCAGGCCACCATCAAGGGCTATCCCTGCGTGCTGGCCATCAGCGAGTTCGCCTTTGCCGGCGGCTCCATGGGGGTGGTTTTCGGCGAAAAGTTCCGCCTGGCCGTGGAATACGCCCTGCGCAAGGGCTGGCCCCTGGTCAGCGTCTGCTGCTCCGGCGGCGCGCGGCTGTATGAGGGCATCGTGGCGCTGATGCAGATGTACAAGACCGTGGCTGCGGTGGAGCGGCTCAAGCAGGCCGGCCTGCCCTTCATCTCCATCCTGGGCGACCCCTCCACCGGCGGGGCCATCGCCTCCTATGCCGCCCTGGGCGACGTCTGCCTGGCCGAGCCCGGCGCCATGGTCATCTTCACCGGCCCCCGGGTGATGAAGGCCCGCGGCTTCGAGGTGCAGGAGGACGCGGTGCGGGCCGACAGCCTGGTGGCGATCTCGGCCCAGTGCCTGGAGAAGCCCGATTACTTCGGCGACATCCGGGGCATCCAGGAAGTGGTCCCCCGCGAGAGCATGGGCATGGCCGTAGCCAAGTACCTGGAGCTTTTCGCGCGCACCCGGCGCGGCCAGCCCAAGCAGCGGGCGGGCTGGCGGCCCTATCAGCGCCGCCTGCCCGGCGAGGGCCTAACCGCGGTGGTCACCGATGGCGACGCTTGATCCCCAGGAAATAGCCCTTTTCCGCTGGGCGGATCAATTGCCGGCCGCCCTGTGGGACGACCTTGCCGCCCGCCCGGCCCCTGAGGCGGCCCAGGCGGCGGGCGCGCAATGGCAGGACGGCTGCTACCACCTGCCCCTGGCCGGGCGCGCATACCGGGTGGACCCGGCCGCGCGCCGGGTGCGCGAGGCGGACCGGCCCCAACACCGGGTGGGCTTCCAGGCCGGCATGATCCTGGTCAGCCACCTGGCCCGCGCCCTGGGCGTGCCCCCGGCCGGGCGCATGGTCACCCCCCAGGAGCTGCCCGGCGGCTCGCTCTTTTTCACCGGCCCCCACGCGGTCAACACCCGCGCCCTGGAGGCGGCCTTTGGCCACGAGCCGGCCGCCCTGGTCCAGCGCGCCGCGGCCCTGGGCGGGACGCCCAGCAATGCCGGCGGCGACGTGGCGGTGCAGGTGCCCGGCCTGCCCCACCTGCCGCTTTTCGTGCTGCTCTGGGCGGCAGACGAGGAATTCAGCGCCCGGGCCGTGGTGGGCCTGGACGCCAACGCCCACCACCAGCTGGCCCTGGACGGGGTATGGGCCCTGACCAACCTGCTGGTGGCCCGGCTCTGCCCGGAGGAGTGAACATGGGCGCCGGCACCGGGGCCTGCGGGATCAACTGCCTGGCCTGCGGCCTGATGCGCCAGGGCAAGTGCGGCCCCTGCGCGGCCGGCACCGAGCCCGAGGCCCGCCAGAAGCTGGCCACCCAGCTCAAGCTGCTGGGCGGGGTCTGCCCCATCCTGGATTGCGCGCAAGAGCGCGGGGTGGCCTACTGCTCGGCCGACTGCGACCAGTACCCCTGCCCCCGCTTCATGGCCGGCCCCTACCCCCTCAGCCAGGGCTACCTGGAGATGCAGATGCGCCGCCGGGCCAAGCCGGCCACGCCGCCGCCCGCCAAACCCGGCCGCCCGCATTGACTTGGCAGGGACCGGGGCATGTGTTAACCTCCCACTTCGCGCCCTCGTAGCTCAGCTGGACAGAGCAACGGCCTCCTAAGCCGTAGGTCGTGCGTTCGAATCGCGCCGGGGGCACCATCATTTCAAATAGTTAGCCAGCCTTGGTTGTCTTGGCTGAATTTCCGGGGGTAATGGGGTGTAATCTCAGCGGGCCATGAGGGAGCGCAGGTAGTGCTGCGTGGTCTTGGCGTCCGCGTGCCCCATGCGCTCCTGAACGGCCAACAGGTCCCGCGTCTGCCGATAATACTCCACCGCATGGTTGATCCTCCCCCGTTTTTGTGGACACAGAGTTAAGCAACCAGGTTGAGCCTCTCGTATTCCGCTGGCGCGATGAAGCGCAAGGCGCAGTGCCTACGGCCTCGGTTGTAGAAGACCTCGATGTACTCGAAGATGTATGCCTTGGCTTGCCAGCGGGTCTGGTAATCACGGTGGTGGACCAGCTCGGTCTTGAGAGTTTGGAAGAAGCCCTCCATGGGGGCGTTGTCCCAGCAGTCCCCTCACGCTTGGCCAAGTGAACAGCCTTAATCTCGACCAAAAGCCGGAGGTTCTCGCGCACCCGCGGGCTCTCCGGGCGTCCCCGCCAGGCGTAATAGGCGCTGGCAGGCACCCCCAGCACCCGGCACATCCGCCGTACGGGAAACTGGCCGGAATGGTCACCAACAAATTGGCATCTCATTTGGGCACCCGCGAGAAGATGCCCACGGCTTTTTTTAGGATGTCGCGCTCCTGGCGCAATATCTCGTTTTCACGGCTCAATCGCCGCAGTTCCTCGTCCCGGTCCTTCAGGCGACCTTTGCCGGGGAAGGCTTCCTCGGGGTCTTCGGCCAGATGCTTCTTCCAGCGGCCCAAAACGCTTTCCTGGGCCCCAAGGTCGCGCGCCGCCTGCGCCACACTCAGACCGCCTGCCGTCACAAGACGCACCGCCTCCAGCTTGAACTCACGACTGAAACTCCGACGACGATCTCCCATGGAACACCTCCTGGGCCAGTATCCGACCCTTTCAAGGTGTCCACAAGATCGGGGGAACTTCCCCCGTTTCGTTAAAAGCGCCCCCAGGGCCGGGGCAGGAATGTCTCGTCATAAAGTTGCAGGGCGTAGCGGTCGGTCATGCCGGCCACATAGTCGGCCGCGGCCCGGGCCCGTTCGTCCCCGGCCGGGGGCGGGCCGATCTGGGTCTGGAAAAAGTCGTCGTTGTCCAGCAAATGGCCGAACAACTCCTGGATCACCTTGCTGGCCTTGATGAAGTCCGCGTGGACGTCGTAATTGTCGTAGACGCGCCGGTAGAGGAAATCGCGCAAGGCCCACATGGCCTCCTCCACCGTGGGGCTCATCACCAGGCGGCCGCCGCCCACGGCCAGGCTCTGGGTCAGCAGGTCGCGCACCATGGTGTCGATCTGGCGGCTCAGGCGCGGGCCCAGCACCTCCAGCACCACCTGGGGCAGGTCGTCCTGGCCGATGACCGCCCCGCGCACCGCGTCGTCGGTGTCGTGGGCGATGTAGGCGATGACGTCGGCCGCCCGCACCACCTGGGCCTCCAGGGTCACGTCCGGCTCCTGGCCCGGCTCCGGCAGGAAACGCCCCCGGCCCTTGGAATGGGCTAGGATGCCCATGCGCACCTCGAAGGTCAGGTTGAGGCCCCGGCCGTCTTTTTCCAGCACGTCCACCACCCTGAGCGACTGCTCCCAGTGGCGGAAGCCGCCGGGCAGCAGTTGGTCCAGCACCTTCTCGCCGGCGTGGCCGAAAGGCGTGTGGCCCAGGTCGTGGCCCAGGGCGATGGCCTCGGTCAGGTCCTCGTTGAGCCGCAGGCTGCGGGCCAGGGTGCGGGCGATCTGGGCCACCTCCAGGGTGTGGGTGAGCCGGGTGCGGTAATGGTCGCCGGTGGGGGCCAGGAAGACCTGGGTCTTGTGCTTCAGGCGGCGGAAGGCCTTGGCGTAGAGGATGCGGTCGCGGTCGTGCTGGAACGCCGGGCGCAGGCTGCATTCGGGCTCGGCCCGCAGCCGGCCGCGGCTTTTACCCGAGCGGGCGGCGTGTGGCGACAGCCACTGCTCCTCGCGGGCCTCAAGCTCCTGGCGCAGGCTCATCCCCGTCCTCCTTTACAAAATCCCCCCAAGCCTTTAGACTCCCTGCCATGCTGGGAACCAGGATAATACATCGTTACCTCTTTAGGGAGATGCTGGGGCCGTTTTTCGTGAGCCTGGGCGTCTTCACCTTTGTCCTGCTGCTGGCCAAGATCATGGAGCTGACCGACCTGGTGGTCAGCCGGGGGGTGGGCCTGGACGTGGTGGGCCGCCTGCTCTCCTACACCCTGCCCTATCTTTTCGTCTTCACCCTGCCCATGGCCACCCTGCTGGGGGTGCTGCTGGCCTTTTTGCGGCTCTCGGGCGACAACGAGATCACCGCGCTCAAGGCCGCCGGCGTGGGCCTGATGCAACTGGTGCCGCCGGTGGCCGCCCTGGCGCTCCTGGCCTGGGCCGCCACCAGCGTGCTGGCCATCTGGGCCCTGCCCTGGGGCAACCACAAGTTCGAGAACCTCATCTTCACCGTGGCCCAGGCCAAGGCCGACCTGGCGCTCAAAGAGCGCGTGTTCCTGGACAACTTCCCCGGCCTGGTCATCTATATCAACCGCCTGCCCGGCGACGGCCAGATGCAGGACGTGTTCATCGTCGACGAGCGCGACCCCACCCGGGCCTACACCGTGGTGGCCAAGCGCGGCCGCATCTTCCCGGTCACCGGCGGCAAGATCACCGTGCGCCTGTATGACGGCACCATCCACGGGGTGGGGGCCCAGCTCAAGACCGCCCAGACCGCCCAGTTCCAGAGCTACGACGTGACCATGGCCGCCCCCGGCTTCGGCGGGGCCCAGCGCACCAGCAAGCACGAGAAAGAAATGATGCTGGACGAGCTTGTGGAGGCCATGACCAAGGAGTCGCCGGGCAGCAAGCGCTATTACCTGCTGGACATGGAGCTGCAAAAGAAGTTCACCCTGCCCTTCTCCTGCCTGGTCATGGCGCTCATCGGCCTGCCCTTGGGCAGCCACAGCCGCTCCGGCCGCTCCTGGGGCGTGGCCGTGGCCCTGGTGGTCTTTTTCACCTACTACCTCATGCTCTCGGCCGCCTGGTCCTTTGGGGTCAGCGGGGCCTATCCGCCCAAGGTGGGCATGTGGGTGCCCAACGTCATCTTCGCCCTGCTGGGCCTGGTGATGTTCAACCGCGAGCGGCGCGAGGCCCCCATCCCCCTCCTGGACAACCTAAACAAGATCCCGGCCCTGATCAGCCGGCTGCGGGCCCGGGGACGGGCCGGGGCGGGGGTGAACTAGGCCGTGCGCATCCTGGCCCTGTACATCTCCCGCGAGTTCCTCAAGCTCTTCGCCCTGATGGTGGTGGGCTTCGTGGCCCTGTTCACCATCTTCGACTTCATCGAGAAGGTGGACAACTTCCAGGAGGCCGGGGTGGCCGCGCCGGCCATGCTCACCTTCTTCATGCTCCAGATTCCGGAGATCACCGCCCTGATGGTGCCGGTGGCGGTGCTGATGAGCACCGTCATCACCTTGGGGCTCATGGGCAAGCGCAACGAGATCGTGGCCATCAAGTCCAGCGGGGTCAGCGTCTTCCGCTTCACCCTGCCCATCCTGCTCATCAGCCTAGCGCTGACCCTGGCCGTGGCCATGCTCAACGAGACCGTGATCCCGCGCACCAAGTCCAAGACCAACTTCATCTGGGAGGTCCTGGTGGAGAAGCGCCCCGGCCAGTTCATCCACAAGGAAAAGTTCTGGTACAAGGGGCAGAACTCCATCTACCGGGTGGGCTTCTACGACCCGGACAGCCAGTCGCTCTCCGACGTGGCCTACTACCGGTTCGACAAGGAATTCAACCTGGCCCAGCGGGTGGACGCCCGCCGGGCCCGTTTCCTGGGCGGGCGCTGGGTGTTTTTCTCGGGGCTGCTGCAGGAGCGCCTGGCCGAGGGCGGCTACTCGGCCAAGCCCTTCGATGAGCAGGAGGTGGATCTGCCCGAGCGGCCCTCGGACTTCACCCGCCTGGCCAAGCCCAGCGAGGAGATGAGCCTGGGCGAGCTGATACGCTACGTGCAGAAAATCGAGGAGGAGGGCTACGACTCGCGCCGCTACCGGGTGGATTTGCAGGCCAAGCTCAGCTTCCCCTTCGTCTGCCTGATCATGGCCCTGGTGGGCATCCCCCTGGCGCTGATGAAGGAAAAAGGCCAATCTCTGGCCCTGGGCGTGGTGGTGGGCATGGGGGTGGCCCTGCTCTACTGGGTCAGCTTCTCCTACGTGCGCAGCATCTTCGGCTACTCCGGGGTGCTGCCGCCCTTCCTGGCCGTCTGGCTGCCCAACGGCCTGTTCAGCCTGCTGGGCCTCTGGCTCTTCACCACCATCCGCCAATAGCCCGGCCAGTCCCCGCACACGACAACGCCCCGGCCGCGCGGCCGGGGCGTTTGAGTCATAACCAGGAGCCTGTCGGAGTAATCCTCCGACAGGCTTCCGAGCGGGCCATGGACGGCCCGCCCGGAATGGCGCCAAATTAATTTTTGGCGCCATTCCGAGAACTTGCCAAAATTAACTTTTGGCAAGTTCCAAGAGGAGAAAGCCATGGATGGCTTTCTCCGACACACACCTAGATGGAAAAATGCAGGGCTCCACTTATGGATTCAGCAATTCTGTCCAAACAACCGGAGCCACCTATCAGCCCAGCGCCCGCAGGTGGTAGAGCAGCCAGGCAGCCTCGGCCGGGCCGGGCGCGGGCGGCAGTTGGGCCAGGATGCCCAGGCCCTCGCCTGCCTCGTGGAACTCCTCGGACTCCAGCGCGCTGACCACCGCGGTGTTGAGGAAGGCGTCCACCGCCAGCAGCGCGCGGATCAAAGGCCAGGGGCCCTCACGGTCCAGGCCGTCGTCCAGCACGGCCAGGTGGGGCCGCCATTGGCGCGCCTGGTCCAGGGCCGGACTGGCGCCCTCGGCCCAGCGCACGTCCACCTCCGCGGTCTCGCTCAGGGCCGCGGCCAGGGCGGAAAGCCCGCCCGGATTGCGGCCCACCAACAGCACCTTGGTCATGGCAACCGCCTAGGCCCGGCCGCAGCAGGAGCCGGGGCCGGCGCAGCCGGCATCCTGGGGCCGGCTCCCACAGCAGCCATGGTCGGCTGGCCCCGGCCGCAGGGTGGCCGCGCGGCCGGTGAGGGCGCTGGGAGCCGAGACAAGCTTTTCGGTCTGTTCGCTGCCGCAATGCGGACAGGGCAGGGGGGCGCTGGCGCCTGTAACCAGCACCTCCCCCACCCGGCCGCAGCGGAGGCATTTAACGTCATAGATGGGCATGGGCCGCTCCTCGCCTCCGGGGTCTTGCGGCCCCGGCCAGGTCTATGCCGCGCGCCGGGCGCGGGCGCTTGGCGTTGCTAGGAGCCTGTCGGAGTAATCCTCCGACAGGCTTCCGAGCGGGCCATGGACGGCCCGCCCGGAATGGCGCCAAATTAATTTTTGGCGCCATTCCGAGAACTTGCCAAAGTTCACTTTTGGCAAGTTCCAAGAGGAAAAAGCCATGGATGGCTTTCTCCGACACGCACCTAGTGGCCGCCGCCGCCGCAGGTGAAGTCCTGGCTGAAGCGGGGCAGTTGCCCCTGGGCCAGGGCCGTGGCCGCAGCGGAGACGCTGGCGTGGCCGCCGCCATAGTAGACCGCGATGCCCACCTGGTTGAAACCCATGAGCGGCCGCAGTCCCATGCCGCCGGCCACCAGCACCTGGACGCCGTTCTGGGCCAGGAACTGCACCGGGGCCAGGCAGCCGCCCTGCTGATGGGGCACGTTGGGTAAGAGCTTCACGTCGGAGATGGTCTCATCCTCCAGGGTGATGACGGTGTAGAGGTCGCAGTGACCGAAATGGGCGCCCAGGGCGGCGTCCAGGCCGCCGGGCTGGCTGGATGGGAAGGCAACCACCGTTTTCATCTTCGGCTCCTTGGTGAAAAAACAGGGGACATAGTTCAATGGGCCCGGCTCCGGGAGGCGGCCATCGTGGTGATGACCTCCCAGGCCCGGCGCAGACTTTGACTCAGTTCACCTTGTTCGTACTCGGTCACCGCCTGGGCGTGCAGCATGGCCTCCACCACCGCCCGGCTGAAGGGCAGGCAGGCGACGAGGGCCAGGCCGTCCTGGCGGCAGAAGTCCTCGATCTGGCTGGTGCGCTCCGGGCTCAGGTCGGCCTTGTTGACGATCACCGCCAGCGGCACCCGGAAATGGGCGCTCAGTTGGGCCAGGCGCTTCAGGTCGTGCAGGCCCGAGGGCGTGGGCTCGCACACCGCCACGGCGAGATCCACCCCGCTCAGCGAGCTGATGACCGGGCAGCCGATGCCCGGCGCGCCGTCGCACAGGATCAGCTCGCGGCCCAGGCTCTTGGCCAGGGTCTTGGCCTCCTGGCGCAGCAATGCCACCAGGCGGCCGGAGTTCTCCTGGCCGGGAAAAAGCTGGGGCGTGGACCAGGGGCCCGAAGCGGGTCGCGGAGATGTGCCAGTCGCCGCAGTAGCGCACGGGGAAAGCGATGGCCCCGGCCGGGCAGAACTGCACGCAGACCTTGCAGCCTTCGCAGCGCAGGGGGTCGACATGATAGACGCCCTCGCGCAGGGCGATGGCCTCGTAGCGGCAGCGCTCCAGGCACTCTCCGCAGGCCTGGCACAGCTCGGGGTCGATGACCGCCTCGTTGCCCGAGCGGAACTCGTGGTCGCTCTCGGGCCGGGGCTGCAGCAGCAGGTGCAGGTCGGGCGCGTCCACGTCCAGGTCGCAGATCACCGGCGCGTTGGCCAGATGGGCGAAGGCGGCGGTCAGCGAGGTCTTGCCGGTGCCGCCCTTGCCGCTCAGGACCACGATCTCAGGCATTGGTCACCGCCTTGCCCGGCCGTTGCTGGGAGAGGTCCAGCAGCCGGCGCAGCTCCAGGGCCAGGTTGTGGAAGCGGGCGCGGTGCTCGGCCGAGGCCGCGGCCAGCACCTCGCCGCGGGCATAGGCCGCGGCCGCCTCGCGCTGGAAAGGGATCTCGGCCAGGATGGCCAGGCCCTGGCGGCGGCAGTAGTCCTGCACGCCCTGGTCGCCCAGGCCGGCCCGGTTGACCACCACCGCCATGGGCTTACCCAGCGGCGTGAAGGCCTGGTGGGCCAGGGCCAGGTCGTGCAGGCCAAAGGGCGTGGGCTCGGTGACCAAGAGGATCAGGTCGGCGTCCATGACCGCGTTCACCGCCGGGCAGCTCACCCCCGGCGGGGCGTCGATGATGGCGTCGGCCCCGCCGCCGGCCAAGAGCTCGGCCAGGGCCGCGCGCACCTGGCGCATCAGGGGCGGGCTCATGGCCTCGCCCACCCGGAGCCGGCCGCCCAAAAAGGCGATGTCCCCGGCCCGTCCCCAGAGGATGCTGCCCAGCTCGCGCTTGCCTGGGGTCAGCGCCCCGGAAGGGCAGACGGCCAGGCAGCCGCCGCAGCCGTGGCACATCTCCGGAAAGGTCAGCAGGGTCTCGCCCAAGAGGCTGATTGCCTTGAACTGGCAGATCTCGGCGCAGGCCCCGCAGGCGGTGCACAGGGACTCGTCGGCCTGGGGCACCTCCATCCAGGCGGTCTGCTCGGCTCCCGGCTCGGGCTTCAGGAACAAATGGAGGTTGGGCTCCTCCACGTCCAGGTCTACCGCCACCAGGGGCCGGCCCCAGACCCAGGCCAGGGACGCAGTCACCGTGGTCTTGCCGGTGCCGCCCTTGCCGCTGGCCACCGCGATGATCATGGCCTAGCCCCGCTCCACGGTGCGCGCCAGCACCGCGGCCACCAGGGCGCGGTAGGGCGCGGCGGCCGGGCTGTCGTCCTGCTCCAGATCCAGGGGCCGGCCGGCGTCGCTGGCCTTGACCAGGCGCGGGTCCCAGGGCAGGCGGGCCAGGAAGTCCAGGCCCAGGCGCTCGGCCAGGGCCTGGCCGCCGCCCTGGCCCAAAAGGTCCACCGGCTGGCCGCAGTGGGGGCAGGTGAGCCCGGCCATGTTCTCCACCACCCCCAGCACCGGCATCTCCAACTGGCGGCAGAAGTCCAGGGACTTGCGCACGTCGGCCAGGGCGATCTCCTGGGGGGTGGTCACCACCACGGCCAGAGCGCCTTCCACGCTCTGGGCAACGGTGAGCGGCTCGTCGCCGGTGCCGGGCGGGGAGTCGATGACCAAAAAGTCCAGCCGGCCCCAGTTGACGTCGGAGATGAACTGCTTGATCACGCCGATCTTGAGCGGCCCGCGCCAGATGACCGAGCTTTCCCGGTCGGGCATCAGCATCTCCACGCTGAGCGCCTTGAGCCCGTGGCTGGTCACCATGGGTTCGATGCCCTGGCTGGCCTCGTCCACCCGGGCGTGGCCGGTGAGCCCCAGCATGCGGGGGATGGAGGGGCCGTGCAGGTCCACGTCCATCAGGCCCACGGAGTGGCCCCGGGCGGCCAGGCCCAGGGCCAGGTAGGCGGCCACGGTGGATTTGCCCACGCCGCCCTTGCCGCTCATGACCAGGATCTTGAAACGGATGCGGGCCAGGTTGTCGGTGAGGCGGGCGTCCTGGTCGGGGTCGGGGCCGCCGTGTCCACAGGCGCCGCCGGAAGGTTCTTGGCTCATGGTCGTCATCTCCGGGTTGCGGGGGGCCCGGCCAAGCGGGGCGGCCGGGCCGGGTTGTTTAACGGTTGGGGTTGGCGGCCAGGGGCACCCGGCCGTCCAGGTAGCGCTGCACGGCCTCGCGCACGCTGACTCCGCCCAGGTCCTGGCCCACGCCCACGCCGGCCGCCTGGAGGGCGGCGAAGGCCTTGGGGCCCACGAAACCGGTGAGCACCACCGTGGCCCCGGCCCCGGCCACCAGCTCGGCGGCCTGGATGCCGGCCCCCTGGCCGCGGGCCTGGGCCGCGCCGTTGTCCAGGTAGGTGGTCTCCATGTTCTGGGTGTCCACGATGATAAAGCCGCCGCTGCGGCCGAAACGCGGGTCCACCAGGTCGTCCAGGCGGGGGCCCTCGCTGCTGATGGCGATCTTGCTCATGGCTGTCTCCTTGTCCTGGGGCGGGGCGGCCTGGTCCGGCAGGCGGTAGGCCCCGCCCTCGATGTAAAGCGCCCGCCCGCCCACCACCGCCTCGGCCACCGCCCGCCGGGCCTCGACCAGCACCCGGCTGAAGGTCTGGCGCGACACGCCCATGCGCGCCGCGGCCTCGTCGCGGCAGAGTCCGTCCAGGTCGGCCAGGCGCAGGGCCTCGTGGCCTTCCAGGCTCAGGCGCACCTCCTGCAGGTCGTGCATGGGGATGCCCCGGGGCTTGAAGTAGTTGACCAGGGGCCGGGCGGAAACCAGGCGGCATTTGCGCGGTCGGGGCATCGTCTACCTTTGGGCTATGTTATGGGCGTAGGCTCAAAACTAATATAATCCCAAAACCGGTGCTGTCAATAGGGATATCATGGTCTTTTTTGCGGCGGGGGCCTGCCCGTCCAGGCCCCCGCTCCGGAGCATCATCGGGTTGTGGTTCGGGTTCCTAGTCCTCGATCTTGGCCGGGGCGCTGGACGGGCTCTGGCGCAGGGCCTTGATCTCGGACTGCAGTTGATCCACCTGGCGGGCCAGGTCGCTCAACTGGGCCGATTCCGCGCCGCCGGCCACCGGCCCGGCCGCCCAGCGGCCGCCGCCGATGAAGCCGAAGCCGGCGCCGCGTGCGCCGCCCCGGCCGGCCCCGCCGCGACCGCCCAGGCCGCCGCCGCAGGGTCCCAATCCGCGCCCCTGGCGGCCGTTGCCCCAGGGTCCGCTGCCATCACGCATAGGCATTTCATCCTCCTTGGTTAGGGTGGCTCTGGTTCATGCCGGCCAATCCCGGCCCCGCCCGCGTCCGCGCCCGTGGCCGCCGCCGCCGAACCCGCCCCGGCCATGACCCATACGCCCCAGGCAGGGGGCGTCGGGCTGGCCGGCCGGGGCCTCGGCCAGGCGGTAGTCGCCGCCGGCGATGCGCAGGGCCTGGCCCTGGGTCAGCGCCACGGCCACCAGGTGGCGGGCCTCGGCCAGCACCCGGGTGAAGGTGGGCCGCGACACGCCCATGCGCGCCGCGGCCGCCTCCTGGTCCAGCCCCTCCACCTCCACCAAACGCAGGGCCTCCAGGCCCTCCAGGGGCAGGACCACCTCGCGCAACTGGGCCAGGGGCACCCCGCGTGGCTTGTAGTAGTCCACGGGCGGGGTGTCGGCCACCAGGCGGCAAAGGCGGGGGCGGGGCATGGGTTGATCCTTTCGTTATGAACCTAGGTTCATAATAAGACGGCCGGACGGGTTCGTCAAGCCCGCTCCGGCGGGGCGGCGCGATTTGGCGGGACGGATTTTGTGCGATGGCGGGCGCGCGGGCGGAGCGGAACGAGGCGGGGTTGCACAAGCGCGGCCCACGCGGATTGCCCAATGGGCAATAGGGGAGGCTATTTCGAGGAGTAGTCATGAAATCGGACACATTAACTGGAAATGATTTTTCGATTGACAAAATATGGCTGGAAGATGGTAATTTTAGGCACAGCCTGTTGCTAGCTTGGGTATCCCGAGCCAGAAGGTTGGAGCCATAGTGATCATTGAGGTGAAAAGTATGCCGGCGGTAACGAACTTAATATTTTTAATAGTAGTGACAATATTCACCGTATTGGGTACCTGCCCGAGTAATGCAGGCGAAGTTGTAGGGCAAAAACACAAATCAGAATGGCAGGGACTCTTAATAGATGGTTCAGCCATATCTGAAACGGATTTGAATCGCATAATTGCTTCGCACGAGGCATGGGTAAAGGAGGTATGGACAGCGTATTCGAGCGGACCAAAGACCAGACGTTATTTGAATCTAATCATTCAAAAAATGGATCAGGAGTCGTTCAATAAGGCTTACAAGATAAAAAGGGCTGATTTTTCTGGTGCCAACTTGAGGGGTGCTGATCTGAGATTGCGCGATTTAAGATTGGCGAAGTTTTGTGATGCAGACATGGAAGGTATTCACTTAGAAGGTGCAAATTTAGAATATGCGAGCATGGTAGGCGCAAAGCTATATAAGGCCGATTTGAGAAATACAAAGTTTATTGCATTAGATGCCTCAAGGGCAAACTTTTGCGAAGCTGACTGTAATGGGGCAGTATTCACACAAGCAAAATTGGTGAATGCAAATTTCTATAACTGTAGGTTGCAGAATACTCAATTTTATGATTCCGATTTAACCGGTGCCAGTTTTGCTATGGCTAATATGGATGGAGTGGTATTCGATATAGATCCTAAAGCCTTGCCTTCACCATTATTTATTTCTACTGCGCAAAACTTAGATAAGTTAACATATAACCACTCTCCTGTAGGTCTTGCGGGTTTACGGAATACATTTATAGCCTATGGGCTGAGACAATCAGAACGGGAATTAACGTATGCAATAAAAAGTAATGAAATAATTAAAGACAATGATGTACTCAATTTTATCCCACAACTACTTTTTGGGGTTACTTGTGGTTGGGGGCTGTATCCAATCCAGCCAGTACTATATCTATTGTATTTAATTATCCCGTTCGCATTAATATATCTAGTCTCATTGTACGTGAAAGGTGGTGGATGTATATGGCGCAGTTGGCAGCCTGACCGGATACGGCTTGATGAAGGGACTGACACACCAGAATCAATTAAATCATTAACATGGAAATATAAGCTAGCTTATTCATTTTATTTTTCTGTACTCTCCGCGTTCCGATTTGGATGGCGTGACTTAAATGTAGGCACCTGGATGAGCCACATGCAACCACGCGAGTATTTATTACGTGCGACAGGTTGGGTTCGCTTGGTATCCGGCATACAATCGGTAATTAGCTTGTACCTCGTTGCTCTCGCTGTACTAACCTATTTCGGAAGACCGTTTGAATAATGCATACTTACTCATTAACAATGATTCGATAGTTTCAAATAGTTTGCTCCAGCCAATGATGTATTACAGACCAATATAAGGCAAAAACTGCTCGCAGCACCTGCATTCCTGCGAATCTTCATAAGCATCACGAAATGTCGTTGGCCTAAGTAAACAGTGGCCATCTGGGTATACGCTACGTTTGCGCACATTGCCCAATGGGCAATGGTTTCGCCATGCGCGGCGGCTCAATTGCACAAACATGCTTAAAATAACACTATTAAACACATAAGCAATTGAAAACTCAGTAAAATCAAGTTGCAAGCGGCAGGCGCTTTTGGCATATTGAAATTAACGTCCTGCGCAGGAAAGTCTTCACCACACCCCGCATAACCGCCGGGCAGGGCGCAAGTAACCACCCCGCCGTTTGACAGGCCAGTAATCGCCCAACCGCTGCCAGGAGGCTTTCATGATCAAGAAATCACTTAAAATCAATGGTATAACCCGCACGGTCATCGCGCCGGCCGAGGAGTCGCTGGCCAACGTGCTGCGCCAGCAGTTCGGCCTGACCGGCGTCAAGATCGGCTGCGGCCAGGGCCAGTGCGCGGCGTGCAACGTGATCCTGGACGACAAGCTGGTGCGCTCCTGCGTGACCAAGCTGGGCAAGGTGGCCGACGGGGCCAGCGTCATCACCATCGAGGGCGTGGGCCAGCCGGACAACCTGCACCCCCTGCAACTGGCCTGGATCCTCCACGGCGGCGCCCAGTGCGGCTTCTGCAGCCCCGGCTTCATCGTCTCGTCCAAGGCGCTTCTGGCCGAGAACCCCAACCCCAGCCGGGACCAGGTGCGCGACTGGTTCCAGGTGCACCGCAACGCCTGCCGCTGCACCGGCTACAAGCCCCTGGTGGACGCGGTCATGGACGCGGCCAAGGTCATGCGCGGGGAGATGAAGGCCGAGGAGCTGATGTACAAGCTTCCGGCCGACGGCGTGATATGGGGCGGCAAGCACCCCCGGCCCACCGCGGTGGGCAAGGTCACCGGCACGTTGGACTATGGCGCGGACCTGGGCCTGAAGCTGCCCGAGAACACCCTGCATTGCGCCCTGGTGCAGGCCACGGTCAGCCACGCGCTGATCAAGGGCATTGACACCGCCGAGGCCGAGAAGATGCCCGGCGTGGCCAAGGTGGTCACCCACCAGGACGTCAAGGGCAAGAACCGCATCACCGGCCTGATCACCTTCCCCACCAACAAGGGCGACGGCTGGGACCGGCCCATCCTCTGCGACGAGAAGGTCTATCAGTACGGCGACGCCATCGCCATCGTCGGCGCCGACACCCTGGCCCAGGCCAAGGCCGCGGCGGCCAAGGTCAAGGTGGAGCTGGAGGAGCTGCCGGCCTACATGAGCGCGCCGGCGGCCATGGCCGAGGACGCCATGGAGATCCACCCCGGCACCCCCAACGTCTACTTCGTCCAAAAAATCGCCAAGGGCCCGGAGACCGCGCCCATCTTTGACAGCGCGCCGGTGGTGGTGGAGGACGACTTCTACGTGGGCCGCCAGCCCCACATGCCCATCGAGCCGGACGTGGGTTTCGCCTACGCCGACGACCAGGGCCGGCTGTGCATCCACTCCAAGTCCATCGGCCTGCACCTGCACGCGGCCATGATCGCCGCCGGCCTGGGCGTGGAGCTGGACAAGCTGGTGATGGTGCAGAATCCCGCCGGCGGCACCTTCGGCTACAAGTTCAGCCCCACCATGGAGGCCCTGGTGGGCGTGGCCTGCCTGGCCACCGGCCAGCCGGTTTTCCTGAACTATGACTACCACCAGCAGATGACCTACACCGGCAAGCGCTCGCCGTTTTTCGTCAACCTGCGCCTGGCCGCTGACAAGGACGGCAAGCTCTTGGCCATGGAGAGCGACTGGTCGGTGGACCACGGCCCCTACTCGGAGTTCGGCGACCTCTTGACCCTGCGCGGGGCCCAGTTCATCGGCGCGGGCTACGACATCCCGGCCATCCGCGGCGAGGGCCGCACCGTCTGCACCAACCACGCCTGGGGCTCGGCCTTCCGGGCCTATGGCTCGCCCCAGAGCGAGTTCTCCTCCGAGGTGCTGATGGACGAGCTGGCCGAGAAGCTGGGCCTGGACCCCCTGGAGCTGCGCTTCAAGAACGTCTACCGCCCCGGCGCCACCAACCCCTCGGGCCAGGCCCCGGAGGTCTACACCCTGCCCCAGATGCTGGACATCATCCGGCCCAAGTACCAGGCGGCCCTGGCCCAGGCCAAGGCCGAGTCCACCGACGCGGTCAAGCGCGGGGTGGGCATCTCGGTGGGCGTCTACGGCTGCGGCCTGGACGGCCCGGACGGCTCCGAGGCGCGCCTGCAACTGGACCCCGACGGCGGGGTGACGCTGTTCACCTCCTGGGAGGACCACGGCCAGGGGGCCGACGCCGGCGCGCTGGGCACCGCCCACCAGGGCCTGCGCCCCCTGGGCCTGAAGCCCGACCAGATCCGCCAGGTGATGAACGACACCGCGGTGACCCCCAACAGCGGCCCGGCCGGCGGCAGCCGCTCCCAGGTGGTGACCGGCCAGGCCATCAAGGCCGCCTGCGAGCTGCTCTTGGCCGCCATGCGCAAGGCCGACGGCAGCTACCGCACCTACGCCGAGATGGTGGCCGAGAAGATCCCCACCGTCTTCGACGGCAAGTGGACCGCCCCGGCCACGGCCTGCGACGAGAACGGCCAGGGCGCGCCGTTTGCGGTCTATATGTACGGCGTGTTCATGGCCCAGGTGGCGGTGGAAGTGGCCACCGGCCAGACCGCGGTGGAGAAGATGACCCTGGTGGCCGACATCGGCAAAGTGAACAACCGCTTGGTCACCGACGGCCAGCTCTATGGCGGCCTGGCCCAGGGCATCGGCCTGGCGCTCACCGAGGACTTCGAGGACATCCAGAAGCACTCCACCCTGCGCGGCGCGGGCTTCCCCTACGCCAAGCAGATTCCCGACGAGATGGAGCTGATCTACGTGGAGGAGCCCCGGCCCGAAGGTCCCTTTGGCGCGGCCGGCGTGGGCGAGCTGCCGCTCACCTGCCCCCACGCCGCCATCATCAACGCCATCTACAACGCCTGCGGGGTGCGCATCACCAAGCTCCCCGCCCTGCCCGAGAAGGTCCTGGCCGGCCTGAAGGGCTAGGCGCTCAGCGCGACAAACCCGCGCCGGCGATGGTATGCTGAAACCATCGCCGGTGCGGACAACCGGATTCCGGCCGCGATCGGGGCGAGCGGGGCAGACCCGCCGCCCCGCTCTGGCCTCCGGCCCGCTAAGTTGCGGTTGAACCCGCGGTTCGCGCGCAACCCAAAGCGGGCCATGGATGGCCCGCCGGGCGCGACAGCGCCCGCCCGACCGGGCAAAACTGTGGGCCCCCACAAAGTTCGGCTTTGTGGGGTGCAGTCGCGCTTTTGCCCGGTCGGGGAGCAAACAAAGCCAGGGATGGCTTTGTTTGCGAGAGGTATTACAATGGAACAAAACGAGCTGCGCGAGTGGGAGCGGCGCTGTATCCAGGAAG
This sequence comes from Pseudomonadota bacterium, assembly GCA_043805555.1. Lineage (GTDB taxonomy): Bacteria > Desulfobacterota > Desulfarculia > Desulfarculales > Desulfarculaceae > JACRDC01. The sequence continues at coordinate 29,398 of JAZDHW010000172.1, read as the reverse complement.
AGCCACCGGAGTGCGTGGCAGCCTGCCCGCTGCACCTGGACGCCCGCGCCCTGTGCGGCCAGGCGGCGGCCGGGCGCTGGGACCAGGCCTGGGCGGTGCTGATGAAGGCCATGCCCCTGCCGGGGCTGTTGGCCCGCATCTGCGATGCGCCCTGCGAGGCCCGCTGCAAGCGCGCTGAGGCGGGCGAGGCCATCCGCATCGGCCTCTTGGAGCGGGCGGTCACCGCCCACCCCGTCCCGCGCCTGCGTTTGTCTCCCCTGCCGCGCAAGAGCCAGAAGGTCGCGGTGCTGGGCGACGGCCTGGCCGGCCTCACGGCGGCCTGGGACCTGGCCCGCAAGGGCTACCCGGTGGCCCTGCGCCATGCCGGCCCCACGCCCGGCTTTGGCCTCACGGCCGAGTTCCCGGCCCTGACGCCGGAGGTCATCGCCGCCGAGGCCGCCCGCCTGGCCGCGGCCGGGGTGAGCTTCGTGGCCTGTGTGGACCTCGGCGACCCCGCCTGCCTGGCGGCTGGCCTGGAGCAGGCCGACGCGGTGCTGGTGGACCTGGCCGCCTGCTCCGGCGCGGGCCTGGCCCTGACCCCGGGGCCGGACGGCGCTTTGGTGCTGGACCCGGCCCTGGGCGCCACCAGCGCCGATAAGGTCTTCGCCGCCCTGGTCGAGGCCTCGCCGGTGTGGCGCACGGCGCGCGGGCGCTGGGCCGCGGCCTCCCTGGATCGCCGCCTGCAAAAGGTCTCGCTCACCGTGGGCCGCGAGAAGGAAGGCCCCCAGCCCACCCGGCTCTTCACCAGCCTGGCCGGGGTGGGGCCCTCGTCGGCCGTGGCGCCGGCCAACCCGGCCGGCTACGGCGCGGCCGAGGCCTCGGCCGAGGCGGCCCGCTGCCTCAATTGCCAATGCCTGGAGTGCGTCAAGGTCTGCGCCTACCTGGAGCGCTTCGGCTCCTACCCGCGCAAGTACGCCCGCGAGATCTACAACAACGCCTCCATCGTCATGGGCATGCGCCTGGCCAACAAGCTGGTCAACTCGTGCAGCCTGTGCGGCCTGTGCCAGGCGGTCTGCCCCGAAGACTTCGCCATGCAGGACCTCGCCCTGGAGGCCAGGCGCGACATGGTCAAGCGCGGCAAGATGCCGCCCTCGGCCCACGAGTTCGCCCTGCTGGACCTGGACTTCAGCCAGGGCCCGGACTTCAGCCTGGCCCGGCACCAGCCCGGCCATGAGACCAGCGCGGCGATCTTCTTCCCCGGCTGCCAGCTCTCGGCCTCGGCCCCGGCCCAGGTGGAGGCGGTCTACCAGCGCCTCATGTCCGGCCGGGCGGACGGCGTAGGGCTGATGCTGGGCTGCTGCGGCGCGCCGGCCTTGTGGGCGGGCGAAGAGGCCCGCCTGGCCGCGGCCCACGCCCAGTGGCAAGCGCAGTGGGAGTCCCTGGGCCGGCCCCAAATCATCGCCGCCTGCACCACCTGCCTGAAGACTTTCGCCGAGCGCCTGCCCGCGGTGGAGACCGTCTCGCTGTGGCAGGCGCTGGACCTGAAAGACCTGGCCGCCGCGCCGGCCGGCCCCCTGACCCTGCACGACCCCTGCACCAGCCGCCACCTGCCGGCGGTGCGCCAGGCGGTGCGCGATCAACTGGCGCGCCTGGGGGTGGGGCTGACGGAATTGGCGCTGACCGGCGAGCATACCGAGTGCTGCGGGTTCGGCGGCCTGATGGCCAACGCCAACCCGGACCTGGCCACCGAGGTGGCCCGGCGGCGCGGCGGGCGGGGCGGGGGCGACTACATCGCCTATTGCGCCATGTGCCGCGACAGCCTGGCCGGGGCGGGCAAGCGCTGCCTGCACCTGCTGGACCTGGTCTTCCCCCCGGCCGGGGTTGACGACCCGGCCGCCCGGCCCCGGCCGGGCTGGTCAATGCGACGCGAAAACCGCTCCCGGCTCAGGCGCGACCTGCTGCGCCGGCTCTGGGGCGAGGAGGAGGCGGCCGTGGCAGAAATCCAGGCCATCAAATTGAGCATGAGCCCGGAGGTGGCCGAGCGCCTGGAGGCGCGCCGCATCCTGCTGGAAGACCTGCGCGCGGCCATCGCCCAGGCCGAGCGGAGCGGCGAGGCGCGGGTGCACCCGGAGACCGGCCACCGCCTGGCCGCCCACCGACCTCTTCAGGCCACCTTCTGGGTGGAGTACGCGCCGGCCGGGGACGGCTACGAGGTCTTCAACGCCTACAGCCACCGCATGTACGTGGTGGGCGGAGGCCGGCTATGAAGGCCCCCAGCCTGAAACCCGCTGACTTCGCCTGGCGCTGCCAGGCCTGCGACGAGGCCATGGTGGCGGCCAACGTCACCCTGGAGTACCTGGGCAACCAGTTCACCACCGAGCTGCCGCGCTGCCCCCAATGCGGCCTGGTCTACATCCCCGAGGATCTGGCCCTGGGCAAGATGGCCGAGGTGGAGCAGCTCCTGGAGGACAAGTGAGGCTCCCGGCCCGGCCGCCGCTCTATGAGACCCCGGAGCTGCGCCAGGCCGCGGGCGAGACCCTGCGCCCCGGCGGCCTGGAGCTGACCCGGCGGGCCTGGGCCCTCATCGACCTGGCCCCCGGCGCGCGGGCGCTGGACCTGGGCTGCGGCCTGGGGGCCAGCACGGCCTGGCTGGCCGGGCAGGGGCTCGCGGCCCTGGGCCTGGATCGCTCGGCCGGGCAGGTGCGCCAGGCCCGGCAGCTGCACCCCGGCCTGGCCTTCATGCAAGCCGACGCCGCCGCGCCGCCCCTGGCCGAGGCCAGCCTGGACGCGGTCTTCTGCGAATGCGTGCTCTCGCTCTGCGCCCGGCCGGGCGAGGTCCTGGATCAGTGCCGCCGTCTGCTCAAGCCCGGCGGCTGGCTGGTCTTGAGTGACGTTTACCTGCGCCGGCCCGAGCTGGCCCCGGCCCCGGCCGGCCCCGGCCTGGCCGGTGGCCCCGGCCTGGCCGGTGGCTCCTGCCTGGCCGGCGCGCGCGGCCGGGGGGAGGTGCTGGATCTGGTGGCGGCGGCCGGGCTTCGCCTGACGGTGTGGGAGGACCACTCCCGCCTGCTCAAGGAACTGGCCGCGCGCCTGGTTTTCGCCTGCGGCTCGCTGGCCGCGCTTTGGGAGTGCATGGGCCTGGGCGGCTGCACCGGCGGCTGCGACCCCCGCCCCAGCCGGCCGGGCTATTACCTGCTGCTGGCGCGTTGCCGGGAGGACTAGCATGGACGAGCTTGACCTGCGGCTGTTGCAACTGGCCGGCCAGGGCTATCATTGCAGCCAGATCATCATCCTGCTGGGCCTGGAGGCCCGGGGCGAGGACAACCCCGGCCTGGTGCGGGCGCTCGCCGGCCTGGCCTATGGCTGCGGCGGCGGACGGGGGGCCTGCGGTGCGCTCTCGGGCGCGGCCTGCCTGATCGGCCTCCATGCCGGCAAGGGCGCGGCCGAGGAGCAGGAGGACGAGCGGCTGCTGATGATGTTGCAGGAGCTGGGCGACTGGTTCGCCCAGCGCCTGGGGCCGGAGTGCCCGGCCGTGACCTGCGAGGCCATCCTGGGCGATGACACCCCGGCCGCAGCCCGCCGGAAGTGCGGCTCCCTGGTGGCCGAGACCTATGCCAAGGCCGTGGAGATCCTGGCCGCCAACGGTTTCGGCGGGTATTGATGGCCCCAAAAACCGAGGCCACGGCCAGCCTGTGCCCGGTCTGCCTGGCGCGGGTGGCGGCGGCCTACCAGCGCCGCGGCGACGAGGTTTGGCTGGTCAAGACCTGCCCGGAGCACGGGCCCAGCGCGGCCCCGGTCTGGCGCGGCGCGCCGGACTGGGATGCCTGGCGCCGGCCCAAGCTGCCCTCGCCGCCGGCGTTGGCCTTGCGCGCCGTGGAGCGTGGCTGCCCGCATGACTGCGGCCTGTGCCCGGACCACCGCCAGCACACCTGCACTCTCCTGGTGGAGGTCACCCAGGCCTGCGACCTGGGCTGCCCGGTCTGCTTCGCCAGCGCCGGCGGCGCGGCCGGGGCCGGGCCGGACCCCAGCCTGGACGACCTGGCCGGCCGGCTCCGGCGCGCCTTTGCCGCCACCGGCCCCTGTAACCTCCAGCTCTCCGGCGGCGAGCCCACCCAGCGCCCGGACTTAAGCGAGATCATCGCCCTGGCCCGCGATGTCGGCTACCCTTTCATCCAGCTCAATACCAACGGCCTGCGCCTGGCCTCCGAGCCGGGCTATGCCCAAAGCCTGGCCGCCGCCGGCCTGGCCTCGGTCTTCCTGCAATTTGACGGCAGCCATGACGGCGTCTATCGCCATTTGCGCGGCCGGCCGCTGTTGCGGGCAAAGCTCGCGGCCATCGAGGCCTGCGCCGCGGCCGGGCTGGGGGTGGTGCTGGTGGCCACGGTGGCGCCCGGCGTCAACGACGGCGACCTGGGCGCGCTCTTGCGCCTGGGCCTCGGCCTGGCTCCCACGGTGCGCGGCCTGCACCTGCAACCCATCGCCTACTTCGGCCGCTACCCGCATCCGCCGCAAGCAGCCGAACGCATCACCCTGCCTGAGCTGATGCGGGGCCTGGCCGCGCAGACGGACGGCCTGGTGCGGCCGGAGCACTTCAGCCCGCCGGGCTGCGAGAACGCGCGCTGCTCCTTCAGCGGCAACTTCCTGATTGAACCCGGCGGCGGCCTGCGCGCCCTGGGCGCGGGCGCGGGCAACTGCTGCGCCCCGCCCCGGCCGGCGGCCGAGGGCGCGCAAAAGACCATCGCCCGCCAGGCCCGGCAGTGGTCCGCGCCGCCCCAGGGGCTGGCGAGCCTGCTCGCCCCGCCGCCCGCCGCGTCCGGCGCGCCGCCCAGCCTGGACGACTTCCTGGCCACGGCCCAGCAGCGGGCCTTCTCCATCTCGGCCATGGCCTTCATGGACGCCCAGACCCTGGACCTGGAGCGGGCGCGCGATTGCTGCATCCACGTGCTGGGCCCGGCCGGCGGTCTGGTGCCGTTTTGCCTCTACAACCTGACCAGCGCCACGGGCCAGACCCTCTATCGGCCGGCTGCGCCATGACCGCGCCGGCCATCACGCCGCTGGACGCCTGGACCCGGACCCGCCTGGGCCTGGCCGGGGACGGCCCCCTGCACCCCTCGCACCTGGCCGCCGCGCAACTCACGCGTCTGCGCGCGACCGTGGCTTGGGCGCGGGAGCGCAGCCCCTTTTACCGCCAGCGCCTGGCCGGGCTGCCGGCCGAGCCCATCGCCGACCTGGCCGACCTGGCCCGCCTGCCCTTCACCACGGCCGAGGACCTGCGCGAGCAGCCTGAGCGCATGCTCTGCACCGGCCAGGGCGAGGTGGCCCGCATCGTGACCCTGCACAGCTCCGGCACCACTGCCCAACCCAAGCGGCTCTTTTTCAGCCCGGCCGACCTGGAGCTGACCCTGGATTTTTTCCACCACGGCATGGCCAGCCTGTGCGGGCCGGGGCGCACGGTGCTGATCCTGCTGCCCGGCCAGGCCCCGGACAGCGTGGGCGACCTGCTGGCCCGGGCCCTCACCCGCCTGGGCGCGCGGCCGCTGCCCCACGGCCCGGTGCGCGACCCGGCCGCCACCCTGGCCGTGCTGAGGGCCAGCGGGGCCGACTGCCTGGTGGGCATCCCCAGCCAGGTGCTGGCCCTGGTGCGCCACCCGGACGCGGCCGGCCTGCCCCGGGGCCGGGTGCGCAGCGCGCTGCTGACCACCGACTACGTGCCCAAGGCCGTCCGCCGGGCGGTGGGCCAGGCCTGGGGCGCGGAGGTCTTCAACCACTACGGCATGACCGAGCTGGGCCTGGGCGGCGCGGTGGAGTGCGCGGCCCACGCCGGCTGCCACCTGCGCGCGGCCGACATCTACTGCGAGGTGATCGACCCGGCCGGCCGGCCCCTGCCGCCGGGCCAGGCCGGCGAGCTGGTCTTCACCACCCTGAACCGTGAGGCCATGCCGCTGATCCGCTACCGGAGCGGCGACCTGGGCCGGCTGTCGACCAGGCCCTGCGCCTGCGGCTCGGCGCTGCCGCGCCTCAATAGCCTGCACGGCCGCCTGGCCAAAACCGTGGACCTGGGCGGCGGCGTCACCCTGACCCAGGCCAGACTGGACGAGGCTATCTTCGCGGTGCCGGGGGTGGTCAACTTCCGGGCCCGCCTGATCCTGGCCTGCACCGGCCGCCGCCTGGGGCTGGAGGTGCTGACCGCGCCGGGCGCGCCGCCGGGGCGCAGGGCGGCGGTGGCCGTCGCCCTGGCCGGCCTGGCTCCGGTGCGCCGGGCCCTGGCCGCGGGCGGGTTCAGCCTGGAGCCGGTGCGCCTGGCCGAGGCGGACTGGTTCACCACCGGCGTGGCCAAGCGCTCGATACAGGTGGAGGCGGGGGACTAGGGGCGGGTTGATACAATGAGAGCAGGCTTGAGCCCCCGGCGGACAAGGGCCGGCCTGGCCAGCTCGTGCAACCCTTGACCGCCGGGGGCTCAAGCCTGCTACCGGCCCCCAGTCTTAACTGGCCAGTAGGCGGATAGTGTTAACAGGCCCTAGGTTATGATCCGCTCGGGGTGGGTGAAGATGGTGGCCCGGGGCGGCCGGCAGAAGGCGATCAGGGTGATGTTCAACTGCTGCAGCAGGCGCACGCACAGGCCGGTGGGCGCGGAGACCGAGGCCACCACCGGGATGCCGGCGCGGGCGATTTTCATGGCCATCTCATAGCTCATGCGCCCGCTCAAGACGGCCAGGCCCCGGGCCGGGTCCCAGCCGCCCGCCCGATGGGCAATGCCCAGGGCCTTGTCCAGGGCGTTGTGGCGGCCGATGTCCTCGGCCACGCTGACCAGCGCGCCGTCGGCCCTGCCCAGGGCCGCGGCGTGGGCGCCGCCGGTGCGGGCGAACAAGGCCTGCGCCGCCTCCAGGCCGGCCAGCAGGCGGAACACGCCGGCCAGCTCCGTGAGCGGCCGGGGCGCGGGCAGTGGGGTCAGGTCGTCCGGCAGCTCCTGCAAGGATTCCAGGCCGCACAGGCCGCAGGAGGTGGCGGCCGGGGCCACCCGCCGGGTCCGCGCGGCGCGGGCCAGCTCCGGCGCCAGGGTCACGTCCACCCAGTGGGCCGGGCCCACCGCGGGCAGCTCGGCCGCGCCCAGGCCGAGCCCCTGCACCTGGGCCGCCTCCTGCACCACGCCCTCGCTCACGCAGTAGCCCAGGGCCAGCTCCTCCAGTTGCATGGGCGTGGCCATGAGGATGACCTGGGAGCGGCCGTTGAGCCGGATCTCCACCGGCGCCTCTTGGCAGACCATCTGGTCGGCGGCGCGCAGGCCGGCCGCGTCCCGTTGCAGGGTGCTCACCTGGGTCAGGGGGCCGGGGCCGGCCGGCGGCGGGGGGTGCGGTGGCTGGTTGGGGCTCGATTTTGACAAGGGCCGCTCGCTTGGCAATCGGGTCATGCTCGCCTGGCCATAGTTTGTACCACACCGCGGGCCGGGCGGCCGGCGAAAGCGCGCAAGGCGGGCCCGGCCGGCGGCCACAAAAAAGACGGCCCCGCCCCGGTGGGTCCGGGACGGGGCCGAAATGGGCGGGTTGGGCCCTTTTCAGGCGCCTACCAGCGGCTGCGCTGCTGCTGCTGGGGGCGGCTGTCGCGCTCCTGGGCCTGGTTGACGCGCAAGTTGCGGCCCTCCATGCTGGCGCCGTCCAGGGCGCGGATGGCGGCGTCGGCAGCCTCGCCCTCCATCTCGACGAAACCAAAGCCCCGGGAGCGGCCGGTGTCGCGGTCGGTGATGACCCGGGCCGAAATGACCTCGCCGTGACGGGCGAACATGTCGCGCAGGGAATCGTCAGAGGTGCTCCAGGGCAGGTTTCCCACGTAAATCTTCTTGCTCACTTAACATTCTCCAAAGAAAAGTAAACCCCTCCCCGACCCGATGCCGGGGGATTCGGTCGGTCCAACGAGCCTTACTTGCAAGCTATGCTGTGGCGCGGGTGCGCCCAAGGGGCTGATGCAGGATAGTGGCTAATTGGTCTTCAGGAAAGAATGGTACAGGCCTTGCCATGGGAAGTCAAGCGGTGCGGAAAAAAATCACCAACCACCCCGGCGAGCTCCGGGCCGAGGGGCGGGTGGGGGCCGGGGGCCGGGCGCGAAAAAGCCCCGCCGGGCGGGCCGGCGGGGCTGGGGGGGCTGGGGGGCTCGATGGCGCCTAATGCGGGCCGGGGGTGGCCCGCCCGAAAAGCGCGGTCTGGCAGGGACCAGTTTTTCGGGCGGCTGGGCGGAGTTAGCCCGGCCAAGCGGGACGCCCCAAGTCCAAGGATGGACTTTGGGCGTCACTACTTTTAGGTTCCCATGGTCCAGGTGTTCAGGTAGGCGTTCTGCTCCTCGGTCAGGGTGTCGATGGCCACGCCCAGGGCCTTGAGCTTGAGCTTGGCCACTTGCTTGTCGATATCCTCGGGCACCACGTAGACCTCTTTGCCCAGCGTGGCCGCGTTCTGCTTCATGTACTCCGCGCACAGGGCCTGGTTGGCGAAGCTCATGTCCATGACGCTGCTGGGGTGGCCCTCGGCCGCGGCCAGGTTGACCAGGCGGCCCTCGCCCAGGACGTAGACCCGGCGGCCGCTGGTGAGGGTGTGCTCCTCCACGAAGTCGCGGATGATGCGGCGGCCGGTGGCGACCTTGGCCAGGCCCTCCAGGTCCAGCTCCACGTTGAAGTGGCCGGAGTTGGCCACGATGGCGCCGTCCTTCATGGCCAGGAAGTGCTCCTGGCGGATGACGTGGATGTCGCCGGTGACGGTGCAGAAGAAGTCGCCGATGGGCGCGGCCTGCTCGATGGGCATCACCCGGTAGCCGTCCATCACGGCCTCCAGGGCGCGCAGGGGGTCCACCTCGGTGACGATGACGTTGGCGCCCATGCCGTTGGCGCGCATGGCCACGCCGCGGCCGCACCAGCCGTAGCCGCAGACCACGAAGTTGCTGCCGGCCAGGAGGCGGTTGGTGGCGCGGATGATGCCGTCCACCGTGGACTGGCCGGTGCCGTAGCGGTTGTCAAAAAGGTGCTTGGTGCCGGCGTCGTTGACCGCCACGATGGGGTAGCTGAGCACGCCGTCCTTGGCCATGGCCCGCAGGCGGATGACGCCGGTGGTGGTCTCCTCGGTGCCGCCGATGATGCCGGTGAGCAGCTCGCGGCGCTCGGAGTGGATGATGGAGACCAGGTCGGCGCCGTCATCCATGGTGATCTGGGGCTTGGCGTCCAGGACGGCCTTGATGTGCTGGTAGTAGGTCTGGTTGTCCTCGCCCTTGATGGCGAAGGTGGGGATGCCGAAGTGCTCCACCAGGCTGGCGGCCACGTCGTCCTGGGTGGACAGCGGGTTGCTGGCGCACAGGTAGACCTCGGCCCCGCCGGCCTTCAGGGTGGCGGCCAGGGAGGCGGTCTCGGTGGTCACGTGCAGGCAGGCGGCCAGGCGCACGCCCTTGAGCGGCTGCTCCTTGACAAAGCGCTCCTGGATCTGCTTGAGCACGGGCATGGAGTGGGCGGCCCACTCGATGCGCAGGCGGCCTTTTTCGGCCAGGCCCTTGTCCTTGACATCGAAGTTCATGATCGCTCCGGTATGCTCGGTTATTTCTTGCAGAACTGGCCGGTGACCCCCAGGGCGTCGCGCAGGGCGTCGGCCCGGTCGGCGATCTCCCAGGTGAAGCCCTCCTCCTCGCGGCCGAAATGGCCGTAGGCGGCGGTCTGGCGGTATACAGGCCGCTTCAGGTTGAGCTGCTCGATCATCCTGGCCGGGCGGAAGTCGAAGGCCTTCTGCACCGCGGCGGAGATTTCGCGGTCGCGCTTGATGCCGGTGCCGAAGGTGTCCACCATCACCGAGACGGGCTGGGGCACGCCGATGGCGTAGGCCACCTGGACCTCGCACTTCTTGGCCAGGCCGGCGGCCACGATGTTCTTGGCGGCGTAGCGGGCGTAGTAGGAACCGGAGCGGTCCACCTTGCTGGGGTCCTTGCCGCTGAAACAGCCGCCGCCGTGGCTGCCCTGGCCGCCGTAGGTGTCCACGATGATCTTGCGGCCGGTGAGCCCGCAGTCGCCGTGGGGGCCGCCCACCACGAAGCGGCCGGTGGTGTTGATGTACATCTTGGTGTCGCCGTCGAGCATGTTCTCGGGGAGCACCTTGCGGATGACCTCCTCGATGATGGCCTCCTTCAGCTTCTCATAGCGCACGTCCGGGCTGTGCTGGGCGGCGATGACCACGGCCTCGATGCGCTTGGGCGCGCCGTCTTCATACTCGACGGTCACCTGGGTCTTGCCGTCCGGGCGCAGGAAGCCGAGCGAGCCGTTCTTGCGCACCTTGGCCAGGCGCCGGGCCAGGCGGTGGGCATAGTAGATGGGCATGGGCATCAGCTCGGGGGTCTCGTCGCAGGCGAAGCCGAACATCAGGCCCTGGTCGCCGGCGCCCTGCTCGCCAAAGAGGCTGGTGCCGGCGGTGACGCCCTGGCTGATGTCCGGCGACTGCTTGTCGATGCTGGTGACGACCGCGCAGGTCTCCCAGTCGAAGCCCATGGCCGAGTTGGAGTAGCCGATCTCGCGGATGGTGTTGCGCACGATCTCCGGGATGTCCACCCAGGTCTGGGTGGTGATCTCGCCGGCCACCACGGCCATGCCGGTGGTCACCAGGGTTTCGCAGGCCACCCGGCTTTCGGGGTCATCCTTGAGCATGGCGTCCAGGATGGAGTCGCTGATCTGGTCGGCGATCTTGTCCGGATGCCCTTCGGTGACCGATTCGCTGGTGAAAAGATAATTGGCGCCCATGCCGTTGCTCCTTTTAATTAAGTCGAGACCGATGATTTAACCATCCGGGCCGGTTTGTGTCAAGGCAGAGCGCCCCGGGGGTGGCCTTGGTGGATAATATACTTAAAAAACAGCTTAAAATCGATTTGAACCTCGGGCAGGCGCGGATGTGAAACTTTAATGACAAGGCTGAAAATCCGGCCCGCGGGCGGGCGGGACGGGCCGGATTCCGGGGCCGGACGGCCGGGCCGGGACCGGCCTAAAAGGCCGGGGCCGGAGCAGGCGCACTCCTATGGTACCCAGAGCCCCAGCCTATGGCCTGGGCCGTCAGAACCGCCGCGGCCGGCGGGGGGCAGGCGGGAAACGCGGGGCGGCTGGGAGCCTGGCGGAGAAACCCCGCCGGCAGGCTCCCATGCGGGCCATGGATGGCTTTTCCCGGCAGGAGCTTAGTGGGCCACCTTGAGGAAGGCCGTCTCGCCGTCGGATTCCTTCTTGATGCGGTTCTCGCCGTCCACCAGGACCACCACCGGCTTGTGCTTGGCCACTTCGGCCTCCTCCAGCACGCAGGTGGTGACGATGATGAGGAGATCGCCCACCATGCCCTTGCGGGCGGCGGCGCCGTTTAAGCAGATCACCCCGCTATGGCGCGGGCCGGGGATGACGTAGGTCTCGAACCGCTCGCCGTTGTCGACGTTGTAGACCTTCACCATCTCGTAGGGGACCATCTGGGCGGCGTCCAATAACTCCTGGTCCACGGTCAGGCTGCCCTCGTAGTGCAGATCGGCCTGGGTGATCGTGGCGCGGTGAATTTTGGACTTCATCATGAAGCGCTGCATGGTGCTACCTCTCCCTGGCTAGTAATTCAAGGCCAGGTTGTCTATGAGCCGGGTACCCCCCGCCCAGGCCGCCACCGCCATGCGCGCCGGACGATCCAGGCGCGTGAGCGGCTCCAGGGTTGTGGAGTCCACTATTTCCAGATACTCCAGCTTGATGCCCGCAGCGGCCGCGATGGGGGCCCGGGCCGCGGCCTTGACCGCCGCCGCGTGGGTCTCGCCGGCCTGGGCCAGGGCCCGGGCTGCACAGAGCCCCCGCCACAGGCACAGGGCCTCGGCGCGCTCTTGGGCGGAAAGATGGACATTGCGGCTGGAGAGTGCAAGCCCGTCGGGTTCGCGCCCGGTGGGCCGGCCCACCACCTCCACCGCCAGGTCCAGGTCGGCCGCCATGCGTTGGATGACGGCCAGTTGCTGGTAGTCCTTTTCGCCAAAGGCGGCGATGTCCGGCAGCACGGCGTTGAAGAGCTTCAGCACCACCGTGGTCACGCCGTCGAAATGCCCCGGCCGGAAGGCCCCGCACAGGCCCTCGGTCATGCGCCCGAGGCTGACCTTGGTCTGGAAGCCCTCGGGATACATGGCTTTTAGGTCCGGGAAGTAGATCACGTCCACCCCGGCGCCGGCGCAGAGCGCGCTGTCGGCCGGGAAGGTGCGCGGATACTTGTCCAGGTCGCTGGCCTGGTTGAATTGCAGGGGATTGACGAAGATGCTCACCACCAGCCGGTCGCAGTGCTGGCGGGCGAACTGGATCAAGGAGAGGTGGCCCTGGTGCAGGGCGCCCATGGTGGGGACAAAGCCGACCCGCTCGCCGCGGGCCTTGGCCGCGGCGCTGTAGGCGCGCATCTCGCGGGGATTCTCGATGACGAGAGGGGTTTGGCTCATCTCCACCGTCCCGGTCGCCGGCGCACCGGCTAATCCAAGCGGTTATGGTGCCATCCCGGCCCGCCTCTGCGCGGCCTGCCCGGCCCCCCTGGGGCTCGCGCGGCCGCTGGCGCGCCGCCGGAATCTTAGTAATTATAAGGCACCCTCGGGCATTGGTCCAGGCCTCTGCCGGCTCCAGGACCAGGGCAGCAAATAGCACAGGCCGGCCGGCCTGTCAACACCCGCATCGGCCCGGCGTCACAATCATGTGCAACCATGCACACTATATTGTGCATTTGTAATGCTGCTGCCACAATATGTGGGTGCGTTTGTGCTAGACTAAAACCATTCGCCTGCCCGCGCCAGCGCCAACCCCAGCGCCAACCCCAGGGAGAGAGGCCTCATGCCTCATGACAAAAAACAACCCCAGCCGGTCATGGCCCTGACCTGCCCCCGTTGCGGGCGGCAGCTCGCCGCGGGCCGCTGCGAGTTGGCCCCGGGCCGCGGCCTGCGCTGCGCCTGCGGCTGGAGCATGCAGGTGGTGCGCCGCCACCGCGCCCCGGCCCTGCGCCCGCCCCAGGCCCTGCCGGCCAGGTAGGCCTGCCAGGCCAGCTAGGCCGGCGCGGCTAGTTCGGCCGGTGCGCCGGGCAGGACGGCGGCCACGGCCCCCAGTTCGGGGATGCCCAGCGCCTCGGCCCGGCGGCCGGGATCCACGCCCGCCCGCGCCAGGGCGGCGGCCACCAGGGGCTTTTCCAGGCCCAGGCCGGCGGCCAGGCTGTTGAGGAGCGTCTTGCGGCGCTGGCTGAAGGCCGCCTTGACCACCTGGGCGAACCACTGGCCTTTTTCACCCATTGCCCAAGCCACCAAAGGCGCCTCGCGCGGGGTCAGGTGCACCACCTGGCTCTCCACCGCCGGGCGGGGGAAAAACTGGTCCGGCCCCAGCACCATGCCCGGCCGGGTGGTGCACCAGGTCTGGATCAGCACCGCCAAGCGCCCGTAATCCTTGCCTCCCGGCCCGGCCACCAGGCGCTGGGCCACCTCGCGCTGCACCATCAAAGTCGCGCCGGTCCAGTGCGCCCGGTTCTCCACCAGGGCGAAAAGCAGAGGCGAACTGATGGCGTAGGGCAGGTTGCCGGCCACGACCAGGGGCCGGCCGGCGGCCGCGGCCTCGGCGGCCCAGGCAAAGTCCAGGGCGTCGGCCAGGCGCACCTCCACGTTGGCCGCCCCGGCCTCGTCCAGCAACGCCTGCAACACCGGCAGGAGGCCCCGGTCCACCTCCAGGCTGATCACCCGCTGCGCCAGGGGGGCCAGCGCCAGGGTCAGGGCCCCCAGGCCGCCGCCGATCTCCACCACCACGTCCTCCGGGGTGATGTTGGCCGCGCGGGCGATGGCCGCGGCGCTGGCGGGCTGGGTCAGGAAGTTCTGGCCCCGGGCCTTGCTGGCGCGCAGGTTGTGGGTCTTGAGCAACTGGCCGGGGTGGTTCATGCGGCCTCCGGCGGCAGCAGGGACAGCAGGTCCCAGGGCGCGGCGATGACCTGGCGCGCCCCGTTTTCCAATAATTCCTGGCAAGTGCGGAATCCCCAGGCCGCGCCCACCGCGTGCATGCCAGCCCGCGTGGCAGTCTGCATGTCGATGGCCGAGTCGCCCAGATAGAGGAACTCGGCCGGGGCGAGGCCCAGCTCGGCGGCGATGGCCACGGCCGCGGCCGGGTCGGGTTTCTTGGCCACCCCGGCCAGGGCTCCGCGCACCATCCGGAAGGGTTTTTCCGGGAAATAATGCTCTATCATCAGGCGAGTGAAGTCGTCGGGCTTGTTGGAGAGCACCACCTGGGTCAGCCCCCGGCCGGCCAGGGCGGCCACCAGATCCGGGATGCCGGCATAGGGCCTGGTTTTCACCGCCCAGTCGCGGGCGTAGTGCTCGCGCAGGCGCCCGGTGGCCGCGGCCAGGTGGGCGGGATCGCGGCTCCCGGCGGGCAGGGCGCGCTCCACCAGCTTTTCCACCCCCTCGCCGATGAAGTAGCGAAAGGCGTCCTGGGGGTGGCCGGGGTGGCCCAGGTCGGCCAGCATGTGGTTGGCGGCGTCAGCCAGGTCGGCCAGGCTGTCCAGCAGGGTGCCGTCCAGATCGAATAACACGGCGCGATAAGGCATGGGCTTTCCGGGCTGCGGGTGAGCGGCGGCGCGCCGGGCGGCGCATGGAGTATAGGGTACCAGTCGCTAAAAAGTTGTGTCCACCCGGACTGAGATGCTTAGATTATATGTTAGAGAGATCGTGGAGGGCCGTAGTGCCGAGTGAAGGGCCGGCCCCAGGGCCCAGGCCCGGAGAAAGGAGCACAAAATGTACAGCTTCAAGAAGATGGCGGCTACAGCGCTCCTCTTGAGCGTGGTGGTTGGACTGGGCGCGGGCTGCGCCACCAAGGGCCAGACCGGGGCCGCGGTGGGCGCGGGCACCGGCGCCCTGCTCGGCCAGGCCATCGGCGGCAACACGGGGGCCACCCTGTTGGGCACCGGCGTGGGCCTGGGCCTGGGCTACATCATCGGCAACGAGATGGACAAGAACGACGCCAAGTCCAACGGCAAGTAGGGCCGCGCCCGGCGCCGGGAGCCTGCCCCGGCGCCGCGGCCCAATCCCGGCGGCAAGCTGAAGCGAAAGGAATGCGCGCATGAAAACAAGGTTGGGAGCGATTGCGGTCCTGCTGGCGTTTATGGTCGCCCCGGGCGCGGGCTGCGCCACCAAGGCCCAGACCGGGGCCGGGGCGGGCGCGGGCCTGGGGGCCCTGATCGGCCAGGCCATTGGCGGCAACACCGGGGCCACCCTGCTGGGGGCCGGCGTGGGCCTGGGCCTGGGCTATATCATCGGCAACGAGGTGGACAAGCAGGAGGTGGGCCACCGCAAGCAGGTCAAGGCGGTGGAGGTGCAGCCCCTGGCCGGCACCCGCTGGCTGGTGACCAGCATCGTGCCCAGGCCCGGCCACACCTATCGGGAGTGGAGGGTCCATTTCCGGGCCGACGGCACCGCGCTCAACACCAAGGTGGAGCAGTCGGGCCAGGTGAGGGAGGAGGTGGAGCGCTACCGGGTGGTGGGCTCGACCCTGATCCTGAACCAGGACGACTACGTGATCAACGCCCGCTTCCACATCGAGGGCAACCACCTGTACATGGACACCGGCGAGCACAGCATCGTCATGCAGCGCATGTAATCACCGCCCAGGCGGTAAACGCGCGGGGCCGGGAGATCAGCTCCCGGCCCCCGTGGTTTTTGTGGCGCGGGCGCTACTCCTGGCCGGCCGGCACGTCCAGGGGATAGGCCTGGCCCTCCTTGCCCAGGGTCTTCTTGAGCACCGGGCACTCGTCGCAGTAGGCGGCCACCGCCACCCAGGGCTCCTCGCCCAACACCCGGGCCGGGTGGGCGGTGTCGGGCGGGATGAGCAGGCAGGTGCCCGCGGTCAGGTGATAGTCGACCCCCCGCATGGGCAGCACCGCGTGGCCGCTGATGGTGTAGACGATCTCCTCGCCGAGATGGTGGTGGGGGGTGCCCTGCGCGCCGGCTGGCACGTTGATGTAAGCCATCTTCAGGTAGTTGTTGCCGGTGGTCTCCGGCGAGAACAGCACCTGGCGGAAGACCTCGCCGAAGTGTTCCTGCTTCAGGTTGGCTAGCTGGCGAAGCTGGGGTTCGCGTTTAATCTCCATGGCGCATTCTCCTCGTTGGGCAGACGGAACGGTTAGTCCAATCAGCGTTCAAACGGATAGTTTGAACGCTGATTGGTATGCGGGCCAAGGCTGACCCGCCGAGCGCGCAAGTGCTCTAAGGCTGGGCAAAACTGCGCTTTTGCCCAGCCGATCGGCGGGCAAAGCCATGGGACGGCTTTGATCGCATATTGGTATTAGACCCCGGCCGGCAGGCTGCCGCCGCGGGGCAGGCGGCTGACCGCGTCGGCGGCCGGGGAGAGACGCTGGCCGGCGCGCAGGGCATGGCAGCCGGCGGCGGCGATCATGGCGGCGTTGTCGGTGCACAGGCCGAGCGGCGGCAGGGTGACGCCCAGGCCGGCGGCAACGGCCTCCTGGGCCAAAAGCTCGCGCAGACGGCGGTTGGCCGCCACCCCCCCGGCCAGGGCCACGTGGCCCACCCCGCGCTGGCTGGCGGCGCGGATGGTCTTCTTGACCAGCACCTCGGCCACGGCCTCCTGGAAGCCGGCGCAGAGGTCCTCGATGCGATAGGGCTGGCCCTGGTGCTTTTCGCGGAAATAGAGCACCGCGGTCTTGAGCCCGGCAAAGGAGAAATCGAGAGTGCCGTCGTGCAGGCGCGGCCGGGGCAGGCTGATGGCGGCCGGATCGCCGGCATGGGCCAGGCGGTCGATGATCGCCCCGCCGGGATAGCCCAGGCCGTAGAGTTTGGCCACCTTGTCATAGGCCTCGCCGGCCGCGTCGTCCACGGTCTGGCCCAGCTCCTCCTGCACCAGCGGGGCTTTCACCAGGTAGAGGCTGGTGTGGCCGCCGCTTACTAGTAGCGCCAGGTGGGGGTGGGGCGGGGGCTCCCCGGCCAGGCCCAGGGCCATGAGGTGGCCCTCCAGGTGGCTGACGCCGGCGATGGGCAGTCGCCGGGCCCAGGCCAGGGCCTTGGCGAAGTTGAGGCCCACCAACAGCGCGCCGATCAGGCCCGGCCCCTGGGTCACCGCCACGCCGGTGAGATCGTCGAGGCCGATCCCGGCCTCATGGAGGGCCGCGCGCACCACCGGGGCGATGTTCTCCAGGTGGCGGCGGCTGGCCAACTCCGGCACCACCCCGCCAAAGGGCGCGTGGTCCTTGACCTGGCTGGCGATGACGTTGGATAGCACCCGGCGGCCGTCGGCCACCACGGCCGCGGCGGTCTCGTCGCAGGAGCTTTCGATGCCCAGCACCAGCGCGCCGGGATCGGCGCTTTGGTCTGTCCCATTGCCCGGGCAAACCTCGGCTTCAGACTGCGGGCCATGGATGGCCCGCCGAAAAGCGTAGCCCCCCTGGGGCAAGCTTTTCGCCGCGGCGAACGAATTTTCTTCGTCCGCCGCGGGCCTGAAAAGTCCAGGGATGGACTTTTCAGGCATCCGGCTAAAGCCTTTTGCCGGCGTAGAACTGCTCGGCCAGGTAGACCTCCTCGGCGCTGCCGATGACGATGGGCACCCGCTGGTGCAGCTCGCTGGGCTGCACCTCCATGATGCGCTGGCGGCCGGTGCTGGCCGCGCCGCCGGCCTGCTCGCAGATGAACGACAGCGGCGAGCACTCGTAGAGCAGGCGCAGCTTGCCGTGGGGCTTCTTGGGGTCCTTGCTGTCGGAGGGGTACAGGAACACGCCGCCGTAGAGCAGGGTGCGGTGGAAGTCGGCCACCAGGGAGCCGATGTAGCGCAGGGAGTAGACCGGCTTGTCCGGCCCCGGCCGGCGCAGGTAGTCCAGGTAGGCCCGGGTGTCCTCGTCCCAGAAATCCCAGTAGCCGGTGTTGGCGCTGAAAATCTTGCCCTTCTGGGGGATCTCGATGTTGGGGTGGCTGAGCAGGAACTCGCCCACGCTGGGGTCCAGGGTGAAGCCGCTGACCCCGGCGCCGGTGGTGTAGACCATCATGGTGGAGGAGCCGTAGAGGAAGTAGCCGGCCGCCACCTGCTTGTAGCCCGGCTGCAGCAGGTCGCTCATCTGATAGGTGTGGTCGCTGCTCTGCTTGCGCAGCACGCTGAAGATGGTGCCGATGGAGACGTTGGCGTCGATGTTGCTCGATCCGTCCAGGGGGTCGAAGAGGCAGACATAGTTGCCCACCTGGAAACCGCGCGGCACCTCGATGGGGTCGGCGTCCTCCTCCGAGCCCATGACGCACAAATGGCCGGAGTGGCAGAGGCGGTGGACCATCACGTCGTGGGCGAACTCGTCGAGCTTGCGCACCCGCTCGCCCTGCACGTTGCGCTGGCCGGTGAAACCCAGGATCTCCACCAGGCCGGCCTTGGTCACCTCGCGGCTGATGATCTTGGCCGAGAGGATCAGCTCGTTGAGCAGGCGGGTGAAGGCGCCGGTGGCGCCGCCGTGCTCGGCCTGCTGGCTCAGAAGGTGCTGGGTAACGGTGACGCCGATCTCCGATGTCATGGCCCTCTCCTCGGGGGGGAGCCCCGCCTGATTTAGGTGAATGACCTGGGCCCCCGCGCGGCCTGGCGTGACAAAAATGGGGGCTTCCCAATATTTAGCACCTGGTTCGGGGGCCTGACAAGGGGTCGGCGTCATTGAAGTGGCGGCCGGGCCCCAGCCGCCTTGTTTGGCGGCCGGCGGTTGTGCTAGCATGCCGGATACAGCTACCAAGCAGCTACGTTACAGCCTGGCCACGCTGGGCGAAGGCCGCCCGGAGGGTCCAGGGCCTGGGGGGGCCGGCATGTCAGCCGTCCAGCAGGAAGAACCAAGCGCGGCCACGGGGGGCCAGGCCGCACCGGCCCTGGCGCTGCCCCGGACGTCGCCGTCCTATCAGGCCTTCCTGCGCTGGCTGGAGGCTTCGGCCGACGACCTGGTGGACGAATGGGTCGACCAACTGGCCAACCTCTCCCAGCTCTACACCAACCGGCCCACCAGCGAGCTTTACGTCACGGTCACCGAGGCCTTCCGGGCCAACCTGGCCGCGCTCACCCGCGGCGACCTGGAGCGCATCCGGCGCTTCATCCGTTTCATCACCGAGATGCGCCTGCAATCCGGCTTCCCGCTCAGCGACGTGCAAAAGGCTTTCGAGCTGTTTCGGGTCATCGTGGTGGGGCGCCTGCAAAGCCCGGAGCAGGCCCCCCTGCTCATGGCCTGCCTGGGGCCGATCAACCAGTGCCTGGCCTTCACCATCCACCGCTTCTCCGACCTTTTCCAGCAGATGGCCGAAAAGGCCATCCGCTCCCACGCCCAGGGCCTGGAGCGCACGGTGCGCATCCGCACCGCCGAACTGGCCGAGAGCGAGCAGCGCTACAAGACCCTGGTCAACGAGATCAACGACGGTTACTTCATGATCCAGGGCGAGCGGGTGTCTTTCGCCAACCTGGCCTTCTGCCGCATGCACGGGGCCCCGCCGGAGAGCGTGCCCGGCCGGCCGTTCGTGGATTTCGTCGCCCCCGACTGCCGCAGCCGGGTGGTGGAGGCCCTGCGCGAGGCCTTCAACAGCCGCTCCCAGGGCGGCCAGATGGAGTACACCCGCTCCGGCTGCCCGCCGGACGAGGCCTACACCGAGATCAAATACAAGGTGGTGGAGCTGGGCCAGATCCCGGTGACCATCGGCATCTGCCGCGACACCAGCGGCCGGGTGGCCATGGAAAACCGCCTGCGCGAGAACGAGCGCATGGCCTACGTGGGCCAGATCGCCGCCTCCCTGAGCCACGAGATCCGCAACCCGCTTTCCACCTGCACGCTCAACATTATGATCTTGCAGGAGAAGCTGAACCTGGAGGGCTTCGACCGCCGCCGGCTGGAGATGACCGTGCGCGAGCTGACCCGCCTGGACAGCATCCTGCACCAGCTCCTGGACATGGCCCGGCCCATGAACATCGAGCCCGCGCCCCTGGACCTGGCCCAGGCCGCCCGCGACTGCGTGGATCTGCTGGCCGAGCGCATCAAGGCCGCGGGCATCAGCGTGCGCCAGCGCCACCAGCCCGGCCTGCCCCCGGCCCTGGCCGACCTGGGCAAGATGGAGCAGGCCATCCTGAACCTGATGCTCAACGCGGTGGAGAGCCTGGAGCCGGGCGGGCGCATCACGGTCTGGAGCCGGGGCCGGGCCGACCCGGAGCGCTCGTGGGTGGAGCTGGGCGTGCATGACAACGGCCCCGGCCTGGCCCCTGAGGTGCAGGAAAACCTGTTCACGCCCTTCTACACCAACAAGAACCGCGGCACCGGCCTGGGGCTATCCATCGTCAAGCGCATCATCGAGGCCCACGGCGGCTCGGTGGCGGTCAAGGGCCGCCAGGGGGTGGGGGTCGCCTTCATCATGAGGCTGCCATGGCGGCCATGAAGCGCATCCTCATCGTGGAGGACGACGACTCCCTGCGCGAGTCGCTGGAGATGTTCCTCAAGGAAAAGGGCTACCAGGTCTGGGCGGCCGGCAGCGGCGGCGAGGGCCTGGCCCTGTGGGCCCAGCTCAAGCCGGCCGTGGTCATCATGGACATCAAGCTGCCCGACATCTCCGGCCTGGAGCTTCTGCCGCGCATCGCCAGCCAGGACCCCGAGGCCAAGGTCATCATGATCACGGCTTTCCACGACATGGAGACCACCATCGAGGCCATGCGCCTGGGCGCCTACGACTACCTGCAAAAACCCTTGAAGGCCCCGGACCTGGACCGGGTCATCGCCAAGGCCCTGCACATCGCCGCCGCCACCCTGTCGCACCAGCCGGTGATCGGCAAGGAGACGGCGCCCGACGCGCGCCGGCGCATCATCGGCGACACCCCGGAGATGAACTCCATCTTCAAGACCATCGGCCTGCTCTCGCGCAACCGGGCCACGGTGCTCATCACCGGCGAGACCGGCAGCGGCAAGGACCTCATCGCCCGGGTGATCCATGATTCCTCCCAGGACAAGGGCCAGCCCTTTGTCACCGTGGATTGCACCACCCTGGTGGGCAACCTGATGGAGTCCGAGCTTTTCGGCCACGAGCGCGGGGCCTTCACCGGCGCGGTGGAAAACAAGAAGGGCCGCCTGGAGCTGGCCGGCCAGGGCACCATCTTTTTTGACGAAGTGGGCGAGCTGCCCCTCTTGTTGCAGGCCAAGCTGCTGCGGTTTTTGGAAAACCGCGAGTTCACCCGGGTGGGCGGCACCCAGGTGCAGCGCTCCCAGGCCCGCATCATCGCCGCCACCAACCGCGACCTGCGCGATCTGGCGCGCCAGGGACGCTTCCGCCAGGACCTCCTGTTCCGGCTCAAGGTGGTGGCCATCGAGGTGCCGCCCCTGCGATTGCGCATCAGCGACCTGCCCAAGCTGGTGCAATACTTCCTGGGCCGGGTCAACGCCGAGCTGTCCATCGCCGTCAACCGGGTGGAGGGCCCGGCCATGGACCAGTTGCGCGCCCACCACTGGCCGGGCAACGTGCGCGAGCTAAAGAACGTGCTGACCCGGGCGGCCATGGACAGCCGCGGCCCGGTGCTCTTGGCCGAGGCGGTGACCGAAGCCCTGTCCGCCTCCGAGCCCGGCCCGGCCGCGCCCGCCGCCGGGCCCAATCTCTCCACCCTGGAGGAGGTGGAGCACCAGCACATCCTCTTCGCCCTCAATGAGAACGACTGGAACATCTCGGCCACCGCCCGGGCCCTGGGCATCTCGCGCCCCACCCTGCGCAAGCGCATGGGCCATTTCAGCCTCTACCGCAAAAGCTAACCACCTCCCTGCAAAGCTTCTTTCCACCCCCTTGCCAGGCATCCTTGCCGGCGGGCCGGGCCGGACCGGGCCGGGCCAATGTCCCGGCTATCGAAACGGCTTGCTGCCATGCGGCGCGGCGATGACGGCGCCGCATGGCCAAACACCGGCATGCTTCTTGCTTATTCCGGGTGCGACCCCCCATGGAGAAGCTGCGCCGGATGTCGCGCGTCGAGCCACTCAGCCAGGTTCGCAAGGAGCATATCCAGCAGGTGCTGCGCCACACCAAGGGCGACCTGGAATGGGCTTGCCGCATCCTCGGTGTGAACGCCGAGGGCCTGACCGGGCTCCTGGCGAGCCACGGGCTGGACATGGACGGTGAGCCGCTCCGCAACTGCCAAAGCAAAGAGGAGGCATGAAGGGATGAAAAGAATCGCCGTACGGGTTTTCTTGGCCCTGGCCCTGGTGGCCGGCCTGTTCGCTGGCACACCCGCCAGGGCGGCCGACCCCATTGTGCTGGGTTGCCCGCTTTCCACGGCATTCCTCTATGGTTGGGACGCGGAGCGGGCGATCAAGCTGGCCGTGGATGAAATCAACGCCGCCGGCGGGGTGAAGGTGGGCAAGGAAACGCGCCCCTTCAAGGTGGAGGTCATCGACACCCGCGACCTGGAACCCGGCGTGCCGGTGAGCGAGGCGCTCCTGGCGGTGGAAAAGCTGCTGCTGGAGAAGAAGGCCGACTTCATCGTGGGCGGCCCGGTGCGCTCCGAGGCGGCCCTGGCCGCCATGCCGCTGATCGCCAACAACAAGAAGATCAGCATCCTGACCACCGGCGCGCTGACCCCCAAATACAACGCCATGGTGAGTGAGAACCCCGATAAGTTCAAGTACCTGTTCCGCATCTCCGGCGAGGCCAAGTGGATGGTCACCGGCGAGATCATCCCCTGCCTGGAGATGATCGGGCAGAAGTACAACTTGAACCGCCTGTCCATCATGGTCCAGGACGTGGCCCACGCCCGGGCCGGCGGCGCCATCATCGCCAAGGTGATGGCCGGCAAGGGCTGGAAGGTTTTTGAGCCCGAGGTCTATCCCACCGGCAACACGGACTTCAGCATGGGCCTGGTCAAGGCCAAGAACGAAAAGGCCCAGATCATCCTGATCTGGATGGACATGCCCGAGACCTCCATCCTGCTCAAGCAGTGGAACGACATGAAGATCCCGGCCCTGCCTTTCGGCTCCATCATCGCCGCGGCCGAGCAGCCCGGCTTCTGGGCGGCCACCGAGGGCAAGGGCGAGTACTGCCTGGCCAACGTGGTCAACGCCGGCAACGCGCCCAGCCAGGCCACCCCCTGGACCATGAAGTTCGTGGACGCCTACCAGAAGAAGTACGGCCTGGAGCCCGAGGGCTACGGCTCCAGCTCCAGCTACATGGCCGTCTACGCCATCAAGGACGCCATCGAGCGGGCCGGCAGCATGGACCCGGACAAGCTGGTGGCGGCCATGAAGAGCATCGACCTGATGGGCGTCTACGGGCGCATCAAGTTCAACCCCAAGGACAACCAGGTCATCCCCAGCCTCGACCCCAACGAGGGCGCGGTGGGCACCATCTTCCAATGGCAAGCCGGCAAGCGCGTGGTGGTCTTCCCGCCGAAGATCGCCACCGGCGAAATCCTGCTGCCGCCCTGGATGAAGTAGCAACCCCTCCAACCTGCGGGCGGCCGGGGCCCCGCGCCCCGGCCGCCGAGAGCCGAGCAGCATGGAACTGATCATCTACGGCATCGTGAACAGCGTGGCCCTGGCCCTGATGGCCGTGGGATTCACCCTGGTCTACGGCATCAGCCGCCTGCCCAACTTCGCCCACGGCGCCCTCTACGTGACGGCGGGCTATATCTGCTGGGTGCTGTTCCAGCGGTTGGGTCTGCCCTATCTGCTGGCCGGCCTGCTGGCCCTGGCCTTCATCGCGTTGGTGGGCGCATTCCTGTACCACGTGATCCTGGTGCGGGTGCGCGGCATGGCCATCAGCGAGATCATCGCCTCCTACGCGGTGGGCCTGGCCATCCTGGAGGGCCTGCGCTGGGGCGGGCTGAAGGGCAGCACCATCACCCTGCCGCCTTTCACCTCCGGAAGCGTGACGTTCTTCGGCGCCAGCCTGGACTGGCAGCGCATCTGGGTCATCATCCTGGGCGTGGTGCTGGTGGGCGCGCTGTGGACCTTCGTCAACCGCACCCGCCTGGGCCTGGCCTTGAAGGGCATGGCCCAGGACGAGCGCGCGGCGCTCACGCTGGGCATCGACAGCGACCGCATGGCCGTGGTCTCCATGGCTTTGGGCGCGCTGTTTGCCGGCGCGGCGGCCCTGGTGCTGCTGCCCCTGGGCAACATCGTGGTCGAGGCCGGCTACCAGGTCCTGATCATGGCGGTGGCGGTGTGCATCGTGGGCGGTCTGGGCTCCTGGACCGGCGCGGTGTTGGCGGCCTTCATCATCGGCTTCGCCCAGATCCTCACCACGACCTATCTGGGCAGCCACTACTCGGTGGTGGTGGCCATCTTGGCCATCATCATCACCCTGATCCTCAAGCCCAGCGGCATCTTCGGACGCCAAAAAGAGCTTGAGGAGCGGGTGTGACCTCCTAGGGGAGCGACCACGGATGTCAGCACGACAGAGCAACATGCGCAAGGAGCGGGTGGACCGGGGCATCAAAGTGCGCTCGGACACGGTCTACGCGGTCAGCTCCTGGCAGGAAATCGGCTATCTGGTGGCCCCGCGCCTGCTTTTGATCCTGGGGCTGTTGGCCCTGCCCCTGATCTTCTGGGCGGCGCCCTACTGGCAGCGGGTGGTCTCCATCATCTGCATCTACGGGCTGTTGTCCATCAGCTTCGATTTCCTGGCCCATTTCGTGGGCCTGGTCAGCCTGGGCGGGGCGCTATACATCGGGGTGGGGGCTTATCTGGCCGCCATCCTCAACACCAGCCTGGGGCTCCCGCCGCTGTTGACCGTGCCCCTGGCCACCATCCTGGGCGGCGGCATCTGCACCCTGCTCCTGTGGCCCTGCCTGCCGCTTCGGGGCGTGTACTTCGCCATCGTCAGCCTGATGTTCCCGCTGTTGCTCGCGCGGGTGATCGAGGCCCTGGACATCCTGGGCGGCACCGACGGCATCCTGGGCGTGGACGGCATGCCCAGCCGGTTTTTGGAGCAATACCTGCTCCTGGGCCTGGCCCTGCTGGTGCTCTTCAGCCTGCGCCGGCTGGTGGAAGAAGACGTGGGCCTGGTCTTCCGCGGGGTCAAGGACAACGACCAGGCGGTCAAGGCCAGCGGCATCAGCATCACGGCCTTCAAGGCCCTGGGCGTGTTCATCGCCAGCTCCATCGGCTGCCTGGGCGGGGCCTTCCTCTCCCACATGTACATGTGGGCCGGCATCAGCCAGTTCGCCCTGGACTTTTCCATCATCCCCATCGCGGCCACGGTGGTGGGCGGGCCGGGCACCCTGATCGGGCCGCTGTTGGGCTGCCTGATCCTGGTGCCGGTCTCCGAGCTCCTGCGTGACTTCGGCACCCTGCGCATCGCGGTCTACGCCGTGATCCTCACCGGGTTCGTGGTTTTCAAGAGCGAGGGCATCCTGCCCTACATGGCGCGCAAGTACGAACAGTTCGAGCGCTGGGTGGAAATATGAGCGAGAAAACCATACTCAGCGTCCGCGACGTGAACAAGGCCTTCGGCGGGGTGCAGGCCCTGACCGGGGTGAGCTTCGAGCTGAAGCAGGGCGATGTGTTGGGCATCATCGGCCCCAACGGCTCGGGCAAGACCACGCTGGTCAACGCCATCACCGGCTTCATCCAGATCGACACCGGCAAGGTCGTCTATCAGGGCCGGGACATCACCAACTGGGAGCCCCACAAGATCGCCGACCTGGGGCTGACCCGCACCTTCCAGGTGATGCGCCCCTACTACAGCCTGCCGGCGTTCAAGAACCTGATCGTGCCGCTTTTCAGCCGGCGCGCCCGGCGCACCGGCGGTTGGCGCGGCGGCGGCCGCCTGGGCAGCCGCGACGCGGTGGCGGTGGACATATTGGAGGAGATCGGTTTTGAGCGCGACTCCTACGTGCCCTACAAGGCCGCCTCGGCCCTGCCCACCGGCTATTTGAAGCGCCTGGAACTGGCGCGCTGCCTGGCGCTGCGGCCCGACATCATCCTGTGCGACGAGGTCTTCAGCGGGCTTTCCATGAGCGAGATGGCCTCCATGCTGCCGTTGATGGAGAAGCTGGTGCAGGAGGGTGTGACGCTGATCATGGTGGAGCACCGCCTGCGCGAACTGTTCCGCCTGGCCACCCGGGTGCTGGTGCTCAACTTCGGGGCCAAGATCACCGAGGGCACCCCGGATGAGGTGATGGCCCACGCGGAGGTCAAGCGGGCCTACTTCGGCAGCGAGGAGGTCTACAGCTATGTTTGAGGCCCGCGGTCTGATGGTCTTCTACGAGAACATGCTGGCGCTGAACAACGTCAGCCTGAGCTGCGGCGACAACCAGATCATCGGGGTGTTCGGGGCCAACAGCGCCGGCAAGTCCACCCTGATGTACGCGCTCTCCGGCCTGATGCTGGACATCCAGCGCAAGGAGCAGATGCGCGGCGGCGAGCGCATCACCATCCGGGGCGAGATCGATTTCCAGGGCCAGCCCCTGATGGGCCATAAGCCCGCGGCCCGGGCCAAGGCCGGCATCGTGCTCTGCCCGGAGCGGCGGCGCATCTTCCCGGAAAGCAGCGTGGTGGAGAACCTGCGCATCGGCGGCTACCTGGCCAAGCCGGAGCAGGCCGCCGAGACCCTGGAATACGTCTTCAACATCTTCCCGCCCCTGGTCAAGCTCAAGAGCCGGCTGGGCGGTTTCCTGAGCGGCGGCGAGCAGCAGATGCTGGCCATCGGCCGGGCGCTGATGGCCCAGCCCAAGCTGCTGCTCCTGGACGAGCCGCTCTTGGGTCTGTCGCCGGCCATCCAGTACTGGCTGGCCAAAAGCATCAAGGAGATCCGCGACCAGCGCGGCACCGCCATCATCGTCTCCGAGCAGTACGCCCGGCCGGTCATGCCCATCATCGACTACGGCTACATCCTGGAGAACGGCTCGGCGGTGGTGGAAGGCACCCGCGAGGAGTTGATGGACAACCCCGACGTGCGCGCGGCCTATTTCGGGACCTGATCGGGTCCGGGCGGCGCGGCGGCTAGAACCGGCAATGACCAACCCCGCGCCCGCCACGCCTTGGCATGGCTTTTTGCACGCGCGCTGACGCGCGCTGCAAAAACGCATGCCAAGGGCGGCGGGACAAAACGAGGTGAGCCTCCAGTGAGCGCGCAACCCAGAGCAGCAAACGATCCCCGGCCGCAGCCCGCGGCGGAGTTCACCTTCACCCGCTTCGAGGCGGCGGCCGCGAAAAACCCCCGGGCCACGGCCCTGATCTTCCTGGGCCGGCGCTTCAGCTTCGCCAAGCTCAAGGAGCTGGTGGACCGTTGCGCCACCGGGCTGGCGCGCCTGGGGCTCGTGAAGGGCGACCGCCTGGTGATCTACCTGTACAACTGCCCGCAGTTCATCATCACCTTCATGGCCTGCCAGAAGCTGGGCGTGGCCACGGTGCTGGTCTCGCCCATCTACACCAGCCACGAGCTGGCCTACATGATCAAGGATGCCGGGGCCAAGGCGGTGGTCTGCCACGACACCAACTACGGCTACGTGCGCGAGGCGGCCGAGGGCTCCGGGCTGGGGCGCATCATCATCACCAACCTGTTGGACATGGTGGGCCCGGTCAAGCGCTTGGTGGCCATGCTGATGGACGTGGCCCCCACCGGCCGGGTGGAAAAGACCGGCGACGTGCTCCAGTTCAACAAGCTGCTCAGGGCTCCGGCCGCGCCGCCGAAAGTTGACCTGGACCCGGTGGAGGACCTCTCCTACATCCTCTACACCGGCGGCACCACGGGTTTTCCCAAGGGCGTGCCGGGCAACCACTGGGGCCAGGTCTCCTACGTAAACGACATCAGCTTCGACGTGTTCAAGGGCTTTGCCAAGGAAGGCGGCGACGTCTACATCGCCATCAACCCCCTGTTCCACATCATGGCCCTGGGCCTGTTCATCGCCCTGGGGCTCAACCTGGGCAACACCACGGTGCTGATGCCCATGCCGATGGTGGACGCGATACTCAAGGCCATCGAGCGCTATAAGGTGCGCTGGATCCTGGGCGTGCCGGCGTTGTACCGCATGATGCTGGAGAACGACCGGGTGGACCAGTACGACCTGTCCTCGCTCACCTACTGCTACTGCGGCGGCGACGCCCTGCCGGCCGAGGTGCTCAAGCGCTGGAAGGTCCAGGCCGGCGCGCCCATCTACCAGGTCTACGGCTCCACCGAGGCGGGCCACGTGACCTACAGCCGCCTGGACCAGGGCGACCCCGCACCCATGAGCATCGGGGTGCCGCTGACCAGCCGGCGCACCTGCATCATGGATGCCGACACCCTGACCCCGGTGGCCAAGGGCGAGGTGGGCGAACTGATCGTGACCAGCGCCCACAGCCTAAAGCACTACCTGAACAAGCCCGACGAAACCGCCGCGGCCTTCGTGGTGATCGAGGGCGAGACCTACTACCGCACCGGCGACTACGTGAAGGAGGGCGATGGCGGCCAGATCATCTACGTGGAGCGCTCGGCCGACATCCTCAAACACAAGGGCTACCGGGTCAGCGCCTCGGAGGTGGAGGCGGTGCTGCAGGACCACCCGGTGGTGGTGGGGGCCTGCGTGGTGGGCGTGCCCGATCCCAAGGTGGGCGAGCGCGTGAAGGCCATCGTGGTGCTCAAGGACGACGCCAAGGGCGTGGCCGCCGCCGAGCTGATCCGCCACTGCCGCGACCGCCTGGCCTCCTACAAGGTGCCCAGCTACATCGAGTTCCGCGATATGCTGCCCAAGAGCAAGGTAGGCAAGCTGCTGCGCCGCGAGATCCGCGACGAGGAGCGGCGCAAACAGACCAAAGACAAGAACGCCGCCGCCTGAGCCGGGCGCCGGGCCGGCCCCAGTGGCCAGATCACCTGAGCAGGAGCGGCCAGCAGCAATGCCGAGCATCCACAGCCAGAGTCAGGAGCAGGGCCAGGCCCCGGCTCCGGAGGCCTCCGCCGCCACCCGTCTGGTGCAGTTCACCATCTACGGCCGCGAGGTGGTGCAGAAGCGGGTGACCCGCAGCGGCCAGAGCGGGCGCATCTACCTGCCGGCCGAGTGGCTGGGCAAGACCGTCACCGTCATTCGCCAGGACTGAGGCCCCATGCGCCCCGCCGTGGGGTCCATGGTTGACAGGCGGCAAAGGTGGTGCTAATAATCCGCCAGCCGGGATGATCCGACCGCTCCCCGACGCCCAAGAAGGTGCGCCCCGCAAGGGAGCCATGGCCGACCCGGCCAGATAAACCGAGATGACCAAGCCAAGCGTCCAGAAGGCCGCGGTGCGTGATGCGCCCGCGGCTTAATTTTTTATCTTGCGGAGGAACAGGTTGCGTCATCGGCGAACCATCCGGCTCATCGCCTGGCTGCTGGCCCTGTGCCTGGCAGGGCCGGCCGCGGCCGCGGCCGCGGCCCCGGGCCCGACCCAGGACAGCAACAACCACGGCCAGCCCGGCCGCTGGAAACACCGCACCGACGGCGAGGTGGGCACGGTGGAGATCGACCGCGACC